>VBLP01000566.1 GCA_005887925.1 Deltaproteobacteria bacterium
AGCTCGCCGAGGCCCACGGGCTGACCGGGCTGCGCGTGACCCGGCGCGAGGACATCGAGGGCGCGGTCGCCGCCGCGCGCCGAAGCCCCGGCACCGTCGTCATCGACTTTCGCGTCGAGCAGGAGGACAGCGTCTACCCGATGGTCCCCGCCGGCGCCGACCTCCACGACATGATCCGCCGCCCCAGCCCGATCGTCGAGACCGCCGACGACTGACCACCACGGAGCCCACCATGCCCGAGAGTCGCTTGCGAACGTTCATCGCGCACGTCGAGGACCTGCCCGGCGTGCTCAACCGCGTCACCTCGCTGTTCCGCCGCCGCGGCTACAACATCGAATCGCTCGCCGTCGGCCGCACCCACCAGGCCGGCGTATCGCGGATGACGGTCGTGATCGCGGCCGACGACGACGGCGCGCGCCGCATCGAGGCCAACCTGTACAAGCTGGTCAACGTGCTGCGCGTCGACGACACCACCGAGCGCGCGACGGTCGCGCGCGAGCTCGCGCTCGTCAAGGTCCGCGCCGACGCGGCGTCGCGGCCGAGCGTGATGCAGATCTGCGACGTGTTCCGCGCCCGCGTGATCGACATCGCGCCCGAGGCGCTGATCTGCGAGATCACCGGCACCGCCGACAAGATCGACGGCTTCGCCGACGTGCTGGCGCCGTTCGGCGTGCTCGAGATGGTGCGGACCGGCGCGGTCGCGATGATGCGCAGCGCCGAGGCCCGCGGCGGCGAGCGCGACCTGCCGCAGCCGGGCGTCCGCGATGCCGCGTGATCGATCGACTCACTTCGACCAGGAGCAAGCCATGACCAGGATCTTCTACGACAGGGACGCTGACCTCTCGCTCATCCGCGGCCGCAAGGTCGCGATCGTCGGCTACGGCTCGCAGGGCCACGCCCACGCGCTCAACCTGCGCGACAGCGGCGTCGCGGTGAAGGTCGGCCTGCGCCCGACGAGCAAGAGCCTCGCCCGGGCGCGCGCGGCCGGCCTCGAGGTCGGGCCGGTCGCCGAGGTCGCCGCGTGGGCCGACGTGGTGATGGTGCTGGCGCCCGACACGTCGCAGCCGGCGCTGTACGCCGAGGCGATCGCGCCCAACCTTGCCGCGGGAAAGACGCTGATGTTCGCGCACGGCTTCAACATCCGCTACGGCACGATCGCGCCGCGCGGCGACGTCGACGTCTCGATGGTCGCGCCCAAGGGGCCGGGGCATCGCGTGCGCGAGACCTACCAGGCCGGCGACGGCGTGCCGGCGCTGCTCGCGGTGCACCGCGATGCCAGCGGCGGGGCGCACGCGCTCGCGCTGTCGTACGCCGCGGCGATCGGGGCGGCGCGCGCCGGCGTGCTCGAGACCACGTTCACCGAGGAGACCGAGACCGACCTGTTCGGCGAGCAGGCGGTGCTGTGCGGCGGCGTGAGCGCGCTGGTCAAGGCCGGCTTCGAGACCCTGGTCGAGGCGGGCTATCAGCCCGAGGTCGCGTACTTCGAGTGCCTCCACGAGCTCAAGCTGATCGTCGACCTCATGTATCGCGGGGGCCTGGGCTACATGCGCTACTCGATCAGCGACACCGCGGAGTACGGCGATTACACGGCGGGGCCGCACGTCGTCGACGGCCACGCCCGCGCCACGATGAAGAAGCTGCTCGCCGACATCCAGAACGGCTCGTTCGCGCAGCGCTGGATCCAGGAGAACGCGGCGGGGCGGCCATGGTTCACCGCCGAGCGCGCCCGGCAGCGCGCGCACGGGATCGAGACGGTCGGCGCGGCGCTGCGCCAGATGATGCCGTTCCTCGACCCGGTCACCGTCGACCCCGAGGACGGGCCATGACCGCGCACGTACGCATCCTCGACACCACGCTGCGCGACGGCGAGCAGTCGCCCGGCGCGACGATGGCCGCGGCCGAGAAGCGCGAGGTCGCCCGCGCGCTCGCCCGGCTCGGCGTCGACGTGATCGAGGCCGGCTTCCCCGCGGCGTCGGCCGATGACCTCGCGGCGGTGCGTGCGATCGCCGCCGAGGTCGGACGCGACGGTGCGCCGGGCTCGTCGCACGGGCCGCCGATCATCTGCGCGCTCGCCCGCGCCGCGCGCCGCGACATCGCGCAGGCCTGGGACGGTGTGCGGGCGGCGGCGCGGCCGCGCATCCACACCTTCCTCGCGACCAGCGACCTCCACCTGCAGCACAAGCTGCGGATGACGCGCGGCGAGGTGCTGGCGCGCGTCGCCGAGATGGTCGGCTACGCGCGGTCGCTGTGCGACGACGTCGAGTTCTCCGCCGAGGACGCCGCGCGCAGCGATCCGGAGTTCCTGTGCGCGGTGCTCGGCGCCGCGCTCCGCGCCGGTGCGACCACGCTCAACATCCCCGACACGGTCGGCTACACCACGCCCGACGAATTCGGCGCGCTGATCGCCCACGTCCGCGCGCGCGTGCCCGGCATCGACGGCGCGGTCCTCTCGGTGCACTGCCACGACGACCTCGGGCTGGCCACGGCCAACACGCTCGCCGGGCTCGCCGCCGGGGCGCGCCAGGCCGAGGTCACGATCAACGGCATCGGCGAGCGCGCCGGCAACAGCTCGCTCGAGGAGGTCGTGATGGCGATCCACACCCGGGCCGGCAAGCTCGGCCTCGCGACCGGCATCGACACGACGCAGCTCATCAGCGCGAGCCGCCTGGTGAGCATGGTGACCGGCATCGCCGTCCCGCCCAACAAGGCGGTCGTCGGCGGTAACGCGTTCGCACACGAGTCGGGCATCCACCAGGACGGCATGCTCAAGCACGAGTCGACCTACGAGATCATGCGGCCGGAGACCGTCGGGGCCGATCGGACCCGGCTCGTCCTCGGCAAGCACTCGGGCCGCGCCGCGCTCGCCGCGCGCCTGGCCGAGATCGGCGCGCCGGTGTCCGGCGAGGCGCTCGACCGCGTGTTCGCGCGGTTCAAGGCGCTGACCGATCGCAAGAAGCAGGTGACCGACGCCGACCTCGAGGTGCTGGTCAGCGACGAGCGCCCGGCGAGCGACGCCGAGGTCGCGCTCGAGGGCATGCAGGTGAGCTGCGGCACGCTGGGCATGCCGACCGCGACGGTGCGGCTGCGCTGGCCCGACGGTACGATCTGCATGCGCGCCGCCGTCGGCACCGGCCCGGTCGACGCGAGCTACAAGGCGATCGACGCGATCGTCGGCGACCTCGCCGGTAGCGCGGGCCAGCTCGTCGAGTACGCGGTCCACGCGGTGACCGAGGGCATCGACGCGCTCGGCCACGTCACCGTCCGGGTCCGCGAGGCGGCGGCGGGCGGGATCGCGGCGCACAGCGACGCACCACGGCCGCGCGTGTTCCACGGCGCGGGGGCAGACACCGACATCATCGTGGCGAGCGCCAGGGCCTACCTGCGCGCGCTGAGCCGCATGCTCGCGGCGCGGGGCCAGCTGTCCGAAGACCGGACGGCGACGGCCGAGCCCGGGCGGGCGAGTCGAGACCGCGCGGACCAGCGCAGCGAGGGATCGACGGAATACGGAGGTGTGCGATGACGGCGCCGCGCACGCTGCCACGCACATTGATCGACAAGATCTGGGACGCGCACGTCGTGGCCCAGGATCCGGGCTCCCCGGCCGTGCTCTACGTCGATCTCCACCTCGTGCACGAGGTGACCTCGCCGCAGGCGTTCGCCGGCCTGCGCGCCCGCGGGCTTCGTGTCCGGCGACCGGACCGCACGGTCGCGACGATGGACCACTCGGTCCCGACCTTGCCGCGCGGTCTGGCCATGGTGGATGCCGACGGCGAGGCCCAGCTGCGCACGCTCGCGGCCAGCTGCGCCGAGCACGGCATCACGCTGCATGGCATGGACTCCGATCGCCAGGGCATCGTCCACGTCATCGGTCCCGAGCTCGGACTCACCCACCCCGGGCAGACCATCGTGTGCGGCGACAGCCACACGTCGACGCACGGCGCGTTCGGCGCGCTCGCCTTCGGGATCGGCACGAGCGAGGTCGAGCACGTGCTCGCGACCCAGTGCCTGCTCCAGCACCGGCCGCGGACGCTGGAGGTGCGCGTCGACGGCGCGCTCGCGCCGGGGGTCACCGCCAAGGACGTCGCGCTCGCGCTGATCGCGCGGATCGGCGTCGCCGGCGCGGCCGGGCACGTCATCAAGTACACCGGCGCGGCGATCCGCGCGCTCGACATGGAGGGCCGGATGACGGTCTGCAACATGTCGATCGAGGCCGGGGCGCGCGCCGGGA
>VBLP01000568.1:0-2084 GCA_005887925.1 Deltaproteobacteria bacterium
CCCAGGCCTGGCGCATGAACTCATCGCGGCCCAGGTCGAACCGGGTCTTGCCCTCGCGGCGCTCGAGGTCCTT
Source organism: Deltaproteobacteria bacterium (assembly GCA_005887925.1). GTDB lineage: Bacteria > Myxococcota_A > Polyangia > Haliangiales > Haliangiaceae > JABFXX01. The sequence continues at coordinate 74 of VBLP01000568.1, forward strand.
CTCGAGCAGGACGTGGACCGCGATCGACGCGTGGTCGATGCCGGGCATCCACATCGCGTTGAAGCCCTGCATCCGCTTCCAGCGGATCAGGATGTCCTGCAGCGTGAAGCCCAGCGCGTGGCCGATGTGCAGCGAGCCGGTGACGTTGGGCGGCGGCAGCGTGATCGCGTACGGTACGGTCGGGCTCGCCTCGTCGGCGTGGAAGAAGCCGTTCTCGAGCCAGAACCGCCGCCACCTGGGCTCGACTTCGGAGGGATCGTACTGCTTGGGAAGCGCCGACGACGTCGTCACACTCGGACGCTAGCACGGTATGCGCTCGGTCACAGTCCACCGGGGCCACTCTCCAGGTCAGTCTCCGGCCACTGTCGACTGCCCGGCGCGCCCGACGACGGACAGGCCGGACGGCGGGATGCGGCCGGCCGCGACTAACGCATCCGGCGCGCGATCGCCACGGCGCACTCCGCCGCAAATTACAGCGCAGCGGCGCCGCGCACGGCCGGCGAGGAATCGCGATCGATGGCTGCGCCGCCGGGCACACCGTTGTTGCACAGTGCCCTGAGCCATGCTGAACGATGCCGAGAAAAAACTGATCCAGCACAGCTGGCGCCTCGTCGTTCCGATCAAGGACACCGCGGCCGACCTGTTCTATCGCCGGCTGTTCGAGCTCAAGCCGGCCTACCAGCAGCTGTTCAAGGGCGACCTGGCGACGCAGAAGCGAAAGCTGATCGCGATGCTCGGCTTCATCGTCAAGTCGCTCGACTGGCCCGACGCGGCCTGGCGCGACAACGTCGCCGAGGAGGATGACCTGTTCCTCGTCGTGCTCGCGCTCGGCCGCCGCCACAGCGAGCTGTACAGCGTGCCCGACGCCGCCTACGCCACGGTCGGCGACGCGCTGCTGTGGACGCTCGACTACGGCCTGGGCAAGGAGTTCACGCCCGCAGTGCGCGCCGCGTGGACCAAGGTCTACGGCCTGGTGTCGACGGCGATGAAGATGGGCCGGCTCAGCGTGCAGCCCCCGGCCGCGAGCGATGCGATCGTGCGCAGCGTCGTGGCCGGATCCGAGGTCGAGCCGTCGTGACGCTCCTGTCCGGCACCCTGGCCGACCTCGACCTGGCGAGCATCGCGCAGGTGACGAGCCTGGGGCGAACCAGCTTGCGGCTCGAGCTCCGCACCCGGAGCGGAGAGCTGATCGGCAGGCTCGTGCTCAAGGCCGGGCGCGTGGTCTCCGCGTCCGCGGGCGGGGTGCACGGGCGCGACGCGCTGCGCGTGCTCATGACGGCGGCGAGCGACACCCGGTTCGAGCTCGCGCGCGAACCGCTCGACTTCGCGCTGTCGAGCGCGCTGGGCTCGGTCGCCGACCTCGGGGCGCTGCAGCGCGCGCCGCTCGGGTCGACGCGCCAGCCGGCGATCGCGCGTCCGCCGCGCGCCGCGACGCGCCCAGGGCCGACCCCGCAGGCGGCGGTGCGGATCGAGATGATGCAGGGGCGGCTCGACGAGTTCGACCTGCTCACGCTGCTGCAGACCCTCGGTGTGAGCCGGCAGCTCCTCGAGATCGAGGTCCGTGATCGCGCCGGTGCGCCGGCGGGCAGGATCTCGGTGAAGGCCGGCAAGGTCGTCTCGGCGCGCGCCGGCGATACCGCCGGGTTCGATGCGATCTCGCAGCTCGTGACCTCGCCGCGGAGCTTCCAGTTCGCCGCGTTCCGGGTCGTCGGGGACATCGGCCAGGTGCCGGAGCTGGCGAGCGTGTCGGAGGTCAGCCTCCGCGTCGCGCAGGCCACGGCGCCGCAGCGCAACCGCGTCGTGATGGAGGGCGCGCTGTCGGAGTTCGGCATCCCGGCGCTGCTGCAGACCGTCGGCTGCAGCCGGCAGCACTGCGCGCTCGAGATCCACGACCACCGCGCGATCAGCGGCGCGATCTTCCTCAAGGCCGGCGTCGTGCTGTCGGCGCGCGCGGGCCTCTTGACCGGGATCCCCGCGATCCAGCACCTGATGTCGTCGCATCCCCACGACC
>VBLP01000568.1:2133-10133 GCA_005887925.1 Deltaproteobacteria bacterium
CGGAGCAGATGGCAGCGCAAGCGCCGGACCAGGCGCCGGGGCAGACCATCGAGCAGGTGATCCAGCCGGTGCGGCCACCGCGCGCCGCCACCGCGTCGCAGCTCGTTCGCGCCGACGGGCCGAGCCCGCCTGCGCTGGTGATGGAGGGCAAGCTCTCGGACTTCGACATCCGCACGCTGCTCGAGACGCTCGGGGCGACGCGGCAGCACGTCCGGCTGCAGGTGTTCGATTCCGAGCAGGGTCAGCTCGGCGAGGTCGCGGTCAAGGCCGGCTGGATCCTGTCGAGTCAGGTCGGCGCGCTCGGGGGAACCGACGCGCTGGTCGTCCTGCTCGGGGTGTCGAAGCAGCTGCGCTTCCGGGTGGTCGCTGCGCCGGTGGTGGGCCCGGCCGTGCTGCAGCCGCTTGGCGCGATCTCCGAGCTGCTCGCCCGGCTCGCGATCGACCGCGCACCGCCGCGCGAGCCGACCACGCGGATCCTGCGGTGGGCGATCCCGGTCTCGTTCCTGGTCGGCGGCGCGATCGTGTTCGTCGTGCTGCGCGGCTGGAGCGCTCACCTGGTCCACGAGGCGCCCGTGGCCGCGATGAAGACCCAGCCGCCGGCCGATCCCCTCCCGCCCGTCGTGCCGCCGGCGCCGCCCCCTGCCGCGATGGAGCCGCCCACCAAGCCGCAGCTGCCGGCACAGCAGCCGACCGATACTGCTCCGCATACGGAACATGACGACGGCGTGGCCCCACCATCGCCCGCCGATGCCACCCCGCCGCCGGCGCCGCGGATCAGCACCAGCGTCCGCACCGCGCAGGCCGCGCTGCGGCGCCTGGGCTACAACCCCGGATCCGCCGACAACGTCTACGGCCGCCTCACCCGCAACGCGGTCGTCCAGTTCCAGCGCGCGCAGCACCTGCCGGTCACCGGTGTGCTCGATCAGGAGACCTGGAGCGCGATCGTCGCGCTGCTCGCGCGGTGACGTTCTAACGGACCACTGCGACGTCGATGCACTTGTCGGCCTCGACCCGGCCCTGCGACCCGCTCGCCAGCGTGATGCAGATCCGGTTGTACCCCGGCGACAGCGGCGGCGTGATCTGCGCGCTGCTGGTCTGATGCGGAACACACGCGATGGCACCATGAACACCGGGCCGCGATGCGGCGCGCGATCCGGTGAGCTCGGTGGGGTGCCGCCGAGCGCGTCCCAGCGGACCCGGCCGACCGAGGAGCTGCCGCCGTGGCCGGCCGTGCCACCGCCGCCGGGGGGGCCGCCGACGTTGCCCTTGACGTTGATCTTGGTGACCTTCAGCGTCCCGGTGTCGCTCTCGACGACGACGATGCCGCCGGCGCCGGCCCCACCGCCGCCCCCGCTGCCGACGAGCCCCAGCGTGGCGGTCCCGCCCTGGGCTCCGCCGCCGCCGCCGGCCGAGATCATCCCCGCGGTGATGTCGCCGCCGGCGGCCAGCACGACCACGCCACCGCCGCCGCCACCGGAACCACCGGCCGCGCCGCCGTTCAGCGCGCCCTTGCCGCCACCGCCGCCGGAGCTCGGTGCGCCGATCTCGACCGAGCTGATCGTGTCGTCCACCAGGTGCTGGCCGGCGCTGCCGCCCACGCCGTTGCCATCCGCGCCGGAGCCGCCGTCGAGGGCCGCGCCCGCGCCGCCGCCGCCGCCGCCGGTTCCGGTGGTCTGCGCCGGCGAGCCCGCGCCGCCGGAGCCCGCCCCGGCCCCGGCCGTCGAGCCGCCTTGCTTGCCCCCCGGACCTGCCCTGGGGCCCACCGCGTCGGCGTTGACGTCGGGCAGGGTGATCGATGATACCACCCTGAGGATCGCCGGCGCCGACCCGGCGGCGCTGCCATCGTTGGCGAACGTCGCCACCGAACCGACGCCGCTGAGATCGACCATCGAGTAGCGCGGCTGCAGCGCCTGCGCGGTCACCGTGGCGCCGCTGACCTCGGGCCGGCTCGACGCGGTGAGCTCGGGGAGCGCGCGCAGCCGGAGCAGATCCGTGCGCGACGCCACCGAGACGCACATCCCGGCCGCGGCACCGGCGTCCTGGCTGACCGTGACGCTGAGCGGGACGTCGACCGCCCCCGCCGTGCCGAGGGCCTTGTCGACGTGCGCGGTCACGGTGAACGCGACGAAGCGATGGTCGGCCGAGGCGATCGCGTCGGTGACCGGCTCGAGGTGCACGGTGCCGCTGACCGCCGCGAGCGCCACCTGGAGGTTGCTGTTGACCAGGTTCTCGCCGCGGCCGAGCGCGAGCGCGCACGGATCGGCATCGGGGATGTGGGCGTCGCCGGGGCTCGGCAGGTTGCTCGGGTTGTAGAGCAGCGAGCAACCGACGAGCACCGTCGAGACCACCGCCACCGAGGGCCATCTCATACGGGCGAGTATACCGGGGTGGATCCGGCGGGCACGACGACAACCCGCTCGGCCGTGCGGTTCCGCACCGCGGACCGGGCAGGCGCCACCGGACGCCACGGCGCAGCGGCGTGGCCGGACGGACGTGAAAGTCGCGTTAGATCTCGACGGCGCGGCGATCTCTACGACCGCCAGCTCGGCGGCCTGGTCTCGAGCACGCAGCTACCGCGCTGATCGGCGCGCGCACGATCGCCGTCAGCTGCGGCGCGCGGTGAGGTCGTGCAGGTTCTCGCGGATGATCTGCTCGGCGAGATCGGGGACGACCTCCCACACGACGCGCTCGACGACCTCGGTCGACAGCTTGACGAGCGCGATCAGCTCGGGGCTGCCGGGCTCGAGCCCGGACAGCTCTGCGATCCGCTTGCCCATGCTGGCCAGAGTGCGTTCGACCAGCGCCGACCGCTTGGTCGGGATGCCTGCGATCATGGCGCCGTGCCCGGTCCGCTACCCGAGATCGGCGGGACCGCGATCACGTTGGTCCGGGCTGCGGGCGGCACCGCCGCGGGCGGCACCGCCGCGGCCGCCGGCTGCGCGTTGCCCGCCGGCATCTTGATCGTCGGCATGCCCATGATCGTCGCCGAGCGGGGTGGCATCGCCGCCGACGCAGCGACCGCCGGTGCGCTCTTTTGCGCCGCCGCCGGCGCCGCCGCGGCCGCCGCCGCCGGTGCTGCGGCCGCCGACGCGCTCTGCCCGGGCTTGGCGACGCCGGTCGCCGCGCGGCCGACGATCTCGGTGACCTTCTCGAGCATCGTCTGGGTGTCCCACGGCTTGGGCAGGTTGGCGTCGGCCCCGACCTGCACGCCGCGCGCGGTGTCGTAGGGCGCGGCGTTTCCGATCAGGATCGCGACCGGGATGTTCGCCGTGCCCGGGTCGGACTTGAGCGCGAAGCAGAGGTCGTATCCCGACTTGCCATTGCCCGGCATGTGCGAATCCGCCAGGACGATCGTCGGCTTCTGGCCCTTGGCCTTGTCGAGACCTTCGTCGTAGCTGCGTGCGCCGACGTACGTGAACTCCGTGCCGCGGAACGTGATGTCCGCGACCTGTTGCATCGTCGCGCTATCATCGACGCACAAAACGATCTTGCTCACTTGGGATCCTCCCCAGAAGTCCGGGTCCTTGCCAGCTCGCCCGGCCCGCAGGCTTCACGCATGATCGGTCGTATCACGGGCTTCGCCGAGGGGTCAATTCAACTGCCGAGAATCCGTGGGCCTTTTGGCGAGCCCGGCCGATCGGTGCTAACGTGCGCGACCCATGGCGACGCATCATACGCCCCTGCACCACGCGGCGGCCGAAGCGGTCGCGGCGCACGCAGGCATCGCAGCCACCGACCTCAAGGTCGAGGCCCCCCCGCGCGCCGAGCTCGGGGACCTCGCCGTCGGCTGCTTCGCGATCGCCAAGGCGCGCAAGCAGAACCCCGCCGAGGTCGCCGGGGCGATCGCCGCGGCGTTCCAGCCCACCAGGCTGCTCGCGAGCGCGACCGCCGCCGGTCCGTTCGTCAACTTCCGCGCCGACCGCACCGCGACCTACCGCTGGCTGATCGACAGCGCGCTGCGCGGCCGGCTCGTGCCCGGCGAGCTCGGCACCGGCAAGACGATCTGCATCGACTACGGCTCGCCCAACATCTCCAAGCACCTGGCCTACCACCATGTCCGCGGTACGACGGTCGGCCACGCGCTGGCCCAGACCTTTCGGGCGCTCGGCTACCGCGTCGTCGGCATCAACTTCCTCGGCGACTGGGGCACGACGCACGGCATGCTGCTCGCGGCGTGGGCGCGCTGGGGCCCGGTCGAGCCGGTCGATGTCAGCGCGCTCAACGCGCTCTACGTCCGGTTTCGCGCCGCGGCGGCCGGCGATCCGGCGCTCGAGCAGGAGGGCCGCGCATGGTTCAAGCGGCTCGAGGACGGCGACCCCGAGGCGCGCGCGCTGTGGCAGCGGTTCCGCGACGTGTCGTGGGCCGAGTTCCAGTCGGTCTACGAGATCCTCGGAATCACCTACGACGAGGTCCGCGGCGAGGCCGCCTACGAGCCCGACATGCCGCGGATCCTCGAGACGCTCGCCGGCCACGGCCTCTTGACCGAGAGCCAGGGCGCGCAGGTCGTCGAGCTCCCCGGCGAGAAGACCCCGATCCTGCTCCGCACGCGCGACGGCACCACGCTGTACGCGACCCGCGACGTCGCCGCCGCCGAGTACCGGTGGGCGAACTACCACTTCACGCGCTCGCTCTACGTCGTCGACCGCGGCCAGGCGCTGCACTTCCGCCAGCTGTTCAAGCTGCTCGGCCGGATGGGCCACGAGTGGGCCGGCCGCTGCGAGCACGTACCCTACGGCCTGGTCAAGATCGACAACCAGAAGTCGGCGACCCGGCTGGGCAACGTCGTCTTGATGCGCGACGTGTTCACGATCGCCGAGACCATGGTGCGCGAGGTGATCGCCGAGAACAACCCCGAGATGCCACCCGACCAGGTCGCCGAGGTCGCGCGCCAGGTCGGGATCGGCGCGATCGTCTTCGCCAACCTCGCCCCGCAGCGCGACAAGGACATCGACTTCGACATCGAGCACGCCGTGTCGCTCGAGGGCGACTCCGGTCCGTACCTGCAGTACAGCCACGCGCGCTGCGCCTCGATCGCCCGCAAGGCCGGCGGCCGCGTCACCGACCTCGACGGCATCGATCTCGGCAAGCTCGCGCACGACGCCGAGTGGGCGATCGCGCGCCGCCTCCTCGAGTTCCCCGAGTCCGTGGTCCGGTCCTCGGAGTCGTGCGAGCCGCACGTGATCTGCCACTACCTCCTCCAGCTCGCGGCCGAGTTCTCGCGCTGGTACACGCTGGGCAACGGCGACGCGGCGCTGCGCGTGCTGTGCGACGACGCCGCGACCCGGCGCGCGCGGCTCGCGCTGGTCTCCGCGGTGCAGGCCACGCTGCGCGACGGCCTCGGCATGCTCGGCATCGCGGCGCCCGACCAGATGTGAACACGCAGCGCCCCGGAGTCGGGCACGCACCGCGAATGTTTGCCACGTGTGAATCGCCGGCTCTCGGAACACTCAAACTTTGCAGACGTGTTCGGTGTCGTATCCCGCCGACTCGCCGTGTTGGCTTCTGGCGGCCTCGAGATCCACCCGCTGTGCGCGGCCGACTACATCGAGCCGGCCGCGCCGGGCTATCGCGTGCATTTCACCCGCCTCGATCCCGACCAGCCGGGCAAGGGCGAGCCGGCCTCCGTCGTCGGCAAGCAAGTGGTGGTGTCCGCCGGCTCGCTGGGCTCGACCCAGCTGCTGCTCCGCTCGCGCGACCGCAACAAGACGCTGCCCGACCTGCCGGTGAACCTCGGCCGGCGATTCTCCGGCAACGGCGACATGCTGTTCTCGGGCACGCTCGGCGCCGAGCGCGTCATCGAGCCCGGCGAGGGCCCCAGCATCACGATCGGCGGCGACTTCTCGCGCAAGGGCTCCAAGCACCGCTTCTACATCGAGGACCTCGGCTTCCCCAACCCGTTCCTCTGGCTGCTCGAAGGCTCGCTCCCATCGGTCAGCGCAGCCTCGGCCTGGTCCGCGCCGCCGGCAGCTACCTCGGCGCCGCGCTCGGCCTGCACCACAAGAACCACAGCCGCATCGGCTTCGAGAGCGACAACCTGTTCGCCGGTAACCGCACCGAGCTCGACGACCGCGGCGACATCGATCTCGACTGGGACCCGGCCGGCAGCATGGAGATGTTCCTCGAGATGGAACAGGGCTTCCAGGAGCTGAGCGAGGCGGCGGGCGGCCATGACCTCCGGAGCCTCCTGTGGCAATGGCCGTTCCGCCGCCTGCTCACCGCGCACCCCCTTGGCGGCTGCGTCATGAGCGACCGCGCCGACGACGACGTGGTCAACGATCGCGGCGAGGTCTGGGGGCCACCCCGGCCTGTTCGTGGTCGACGGCGCGATCATCCCCCGGCGCGCTCTCGGGTCAACCCGTCGATGACGATCACCGCGCTGTCCGAGCGCGTCGCCCAGTGGATGGTGCACGGCCGCGAGCTCGGCGACCGCCGCCCCGCCGCCCGCCCGGCCCCGGCCGCCGCGCTGCAGCTCGCCCCCGACGCCGCCGGCGTGGGCTGAGCCCATCGCTACATCCGTCGAGAACTCCCGAAATGACGGGCAAGCTCTACATCAGACTGCGAACCGTTTGCAGTACGCTGCGAACCGCTCGAGGAGACGCTCGCGCGTCCACCCGAAAGCCTCGAGGTCATGGTGGACCGGCGCGCGCTTCGGGCTGGGATGATTTTCGAGCCATCGCAACATACGGCGCTCCGTCTCGAGACTCCACTCCACCTCGAGCGCTTCGTAGATTCGGCGGACCTCGCGCATCGTGTCGCTCATGAGCGCATCGTAGTAGACGTCGACGAAGCGATCCGGCGCGCGCTCGCGCGTCGCCTGCGCGCGGTCGAGCATGGCCGGGAGTACCTCGATCCAAAGCTGTGCGATCTCTGGCAGCGCGACGGCATCGGAGTACGCAGACCGCACGGCGGCGCAGATTCGCACGGCGGAGGGGACGACTTTTGCCGGATCGCGGTGCGTTTGGAGAATTCGAGCGTTGGGGAAGACCGACAGTAGCGCGTCCAGGTGCGAGAGGTGAAATGGATCCTTGAGGACGATCCACTCGCCGCGTGATCTCCATGTGAGCAGTTGGAGCTGTGCGCGATAGAAGCGATACACCGGGACCATGTCGTGATCCGCGCGCCCGATCCATCGACCGTACGTCGGCACGCGGTACGTGAACGCATAGTTTCCTGTCTGGAAGGAGTTGCGCATGAGCCACTGACACTCGTCCGGGGCGTCGCTCTCCATCGGGTGCAGCGCGAACAGATCGGGCATTCTGCGGAATGTTTCCGCCAGATACTCGTCCGTCCAGCGCACGCGCGTGTCCGTCTCGTGCGCCCTCGGATCGGGCGGCGGCGAGGGAAACATGAGCTCCCAAAGGGCCGGCGCGCGCGCGCGGGGGTCCTGCGCGAGCAGGTGGTGGAGGAGCGTGGTCCCAGTGCGCAGAACGCCCACGATGAACACCGGACGCGGCAAGGGGGCGGACGAGATCTCGGGGAGGGTGCGAAGATCGCGTTGCACTCTCATGCGAGTCATCAGCGTGCCGATCAGGTGGGCGCGCAAGGTGAGCAGTCCGGAGGTGGTCAGCCCGGCTTCCTCGCGGAGCGAGCGCGCGAGGACTTCGAGCGCCTCGCGCGGGCGGTCCTCGGTGTACGCGTCCGACAGGCCGGTGATTCGTTCTGCGGTGTGCGCCAGCGACTCCGGGGTGAGCTGCTCGAGGAGCCAGCGTCGAACGCTATTCTGTGCAGATCCGGTCGTGCTCATCTCTTCGTAACCCCCCCATGGTACAGGACCCACTTCGCACTCTGCAGGGCCAAATACACCGCAAGAAAGCGCAAGGTTTGAAACCATCGGGCGCCGCCCGCTGGGCTCTTCGTGGCGAACAGCGTACCGGGGAGCACGATGGCGCTCCAGTAGACTACCATCTCGAGAAGGAGGAGCGGCGCCGTCTTCGCCCGGAGCGCGCCGAGCACACTGCTGCTCGTGCTCACCGGTACGAGGAGCTGATTCAAGAGAAAGG
>VBLP01000569.1:0-4941 GCA_005887925.1 Deltaproteobacteria bacterium
CAGCCGTAGCCGCCGCCGATGTTGAGGTCCCACCAGTCGCCCGATACGTCGAGCACGCCGAGCAACCGGCTGGCGTGCTCGCTGCCGAGATCGTCGAGCGGGCCGAAGGCACCGTAGGCCTCCGCGCCGATCGCCATCGCCTCGGTCAGCTTCATGGTGATCTTCGCGGCCGGCTCGAGCTGCGGATGCCCGGCGACATCGCCCCGGAGCTCGACCGCCAGGATCGGGTTGAACGAGGCGTACAGCCGGCCGGCGGTCAGATCGATGATCGGCCGGATCTCGCCGCCCCAGACCTGCGGCTCGAAGCGCGACGGCACCGCGGAGATCTCGCCGTTGATCGCGAGCCCGATGCGGTCGTCCCAGGCGCGCTGCGGCCGCCGCAGCTTGAGCCGCAGCTTGACGCCGGCGTAGGCCAGATCGCCCGTCGTGGTCACCGCGGTCTGGAAGTAGCCACCGAGCTCGGCCCACGCCGCGAGCCCGTAGTGCGGCTCGAACGTCAGGTGGGTCTCGTTGACCGCGCCCTCGTTGACGTGCTGGTTGAGGTGGAGCTCGAGCCCTGGCTCGCCGCGCGCCGCGGTCTGCGCGTCGTACACCTGGATCTCGAATGCATCCTGTGCGTGCGCGATCGCAGGGACCACGATCGCGGCAGCGACGACACAGGCGCGAAGCACGGCGGCACCATACACCGTTGTCAGACCCTGAGAGTTGCCGCGAAATGTGAACTTGTTTGCACAGCGCGGCCGCCACGCGCGTGTCGCCGGCACGCGACAGTTCGACGCCGACTCCTCACCGGTGGCGACTGGAGTCCTCTCGCTTCGATCGTGAATCGCTGTAACGACTGACGCGCACGCGCGGCTCAGCGGGCATGTGGGTTGCACATCGACACCGCGATGCGGGTCACAACCATCTTCGCCATCGCGCTGGCAGCAGGTTGTCAGACCGAGTTTGTCGTCGAGTCGCCGCCGACCGTGCTGGCGCCGAGCATCCCGGCGAATGTATTCGAGACGCTGAAGCCGCCCGCGGACGCGCACGCCGAGCTCTGCGATCCGGGGGCGCCGCCGGATCCGACATTTCCCGATAATGCCGATCGCATCACCAACCGGTTCTGTCAGGACGCCAAGCCGGGCGGCGTCATGCCCACGCCGCATGGCCTGTCCGATCTGCTGACCCTGCTCGGACTCGACTTCAAGGATCCTGCCGGTGGCAACGGCGTCGGTGGCAATCCTGGATTTGCGATCCTGGGGCATTCCTCCGCACTGACCGCCCGGAAGGTCTCGTCGATCACGCCGACCGCGTTCGTGTTCACACCGCTCGGGCCGGACGGCAAGCCGCCGCGCGACTACCTGTTCCTCGCGTTCGACCCCGGCGAGCCGTTCGTCGAGGTCGCCTCGTTCTCGCCCGCCGATCAGGCGGTGAACTTCTATCTCGTGCTGTTCGACAAGGACTGCACGCACAGCGCGGCGGGCTGCGGCCCGAACGACATGCTCACGCCGAACCAGAAAACCGGCTGGAGCAACATCCGGATCTACGAATCGACGACCGCGCTCAACAACACGATCGCCGATTGTCGTCAGTGTCATATCGGGAATGGCCATGATGTCCCGGATACCGGTGATCCGCTGATCCTCCGGATGCAGGAGCTCGAGGCGCCGCACACCCACTGGTTCAGCTCGCAGACCGCGGGCGGCAAGGCGCTGCTCGCCGACTTCCACGCCGCGCACGGCACGACCGAGGACTACGGCCCGATCCCGGCCGGCCTCGTCGACAGGTCCGATCCCGCGCTGATGGCGCGGTTCATCACCGCTGCGGGCTTCGGCGACCAGCCCAACGTCTTCCACTCCGCCGCGATCGAGGCCGAGGTGACCGCCTCGGCGCCGCACCAGCCCGAATCGCGGCGCCGTACCACGACATCAAGGTCACCGATCCGACCAGGCTGGCGCACATGACCCAGCTCTACCAGCAGTACCGCGCGGGCGCGGGGCCGCTGACCGAGGACATCCGCGACGTGTTCCTCGACGCGGCGATGACCGAGATGGGCTTCGCGCCGGGCCCCGTGATGGATGGCCGGGCGCTGCTCGCGCAGCAGTGCGCGCAGTGCCACAACGCGCGGCTCGATCCGACGATCAGCCGCGATCTGTTCCTGGTCGACCAGCTCGATCAGATGAGCCGCGCCGAGAAGGACATCGCGATCGAGCGCCTGGCCCTGCCGCTCGACACCCGGCTGACCATGCCACCCCCGCTGTTCCGGACCCTGACACCCGAGGACCGGGCGCTCATGATCGACGAGCTCAGGAAGTAGCCATGGCCCGGCCGCAGTACCTCCTGTCGCTCGCGGTGCTCGCGGCGCTGGCCGTCCCGGCGCTGGCCCGCCCGACCAAGGTCGCGCTGACCGGGATCGACGGCGATACCGGCGGTCTGGGCAACGCCGTCGCCGCCGCACTCGACGACACCGACCTCGAGGTCGTCGCCGGCAAGCCGGTCGTGCGCGCGATCCAGCGGCTCGGTCTCGGCAAGGCGCTCGGCGAGCGCGATCTCGTTCGGCTGGCCGACGAGCTCGACGTCGATGCGGTCGTCAAGGGCGTGTTCGACCGCCGCGGCCGCAAGCTGCGATTCACGATCTTCGCGAGCGGCAAGAGCGGCAAGCCGTTCAGTCTCCAGGTCGGCAACGCCGGCTCGGACAGGTTTCGCTCCCTGGTGCGCACGACGCTGGTCGCCAGGCTCGCCAAGGCGGTCTCGTCGGAAGACGCGTCGGCCAAGGGCAAGACGGCAAAGCCGAAGGTGCAGCAAGCCACCGACGACGAAGACCCTCTCGGCGGCAAGAAGGCGACCCCGAAGAGCAACCAGGTTGCTGGAGATGAGCCTGTTCGGAGCAAGAAGACGACGGCAAAGAGCGCCGAGGTCGCCGAGGACGAGCCCGCCAAAGGCAAGAAGGCGAAAGCGAAGAGCGACGAGGTCGCCGAAGATGACAAGCCCGCGAGGGGCAAGAAGGCGACGTCAAAGAGCGACGAGGTCGCCGGGGACGAAGCGCCGGCCAGAGGCAAGAAGGCGAAGTCGAAGAGCGACGAGGCCGTCGAGAACGACAGCTCCGCCAGGCGCAAGAAAGCGAAAGCGAAGAGCGACGATGTCGCCGACGACGAGCCCGCCAGGGGCAAGAAGGCGAAAACGAAGAGCGACGAGGTCGCCGACGACGAGCCCGCCAAGGGCAAGAAGGCGAAAGCGAAGAGCGGTGAGGTCGCCGACGACGAGCCTGCCAGGACCGGGGCGGCGGGCGCCGGCGGGGCCGATGCCGCGGCGATGCCCGCGACCGGCGACGCCGTCGCAGCGTCCGAGGACGACGCGCCACACACGACAAGACGTCGCGTCGCCACGCGCGATGACGACGATCCGGCCGCGAGCCTGCGCGCGGAGCGAGAGCCGAGCTCGCGCGTCAGTCACCGCGCGAACCTCGCCGCGCTGCGCGTCGACCTCGGTGCATCGATGGCGGGCCGCCGCCTGCAGTTCACCTCGCGGGCGTTCGCGGACGCACCCAGGCCCTATCAGAACGCGCCGGTGCTCGGCGCGCGGGCCGAGGCCGAGCTGTATCCGCTGGCCCTGATCGCTCCGGGCAGCCTGCTCGCCGGGCTCGGCGTCGCGGCCGATTACGACCGGACCGTCTCGCTGACGCTGCGTGCGACGCAGGAGATGACCGTGCCGCTCAAGATCACCGAGCGGCACTACTCGTTCGGCGCGCGCTACCGGCTCGCGTTCGGTCACCGGCCGACCAGTCCGACCCTGACGCTCGGCGCCGGCTATGCCGTGCGCACCTTCGTGGTCGACCGCCGCGGGCTGATGACACCGACCTCGATCGATCTGCCCGACGTCGACTACCGGATGCTCACCCCGGGTCTGGCGTTCCGGCTGCCGATCGGCGGCGCCCTGGCGATCACCCTCGACGGGCGCGGGCTGTACGTCACCTCGGCCGGCGCGATCCAGCGCACCGATCAGTACGGCAAGGTCAGCGCGCTCGGCGGCACCGCGTCGGCCGGCGTCGAGGTCCTGATCGGCCAGCGCATCGCCGTCCGGGCCGCCGCCGAGGCCACCCAGCTGAACCTCAAGTTTGCCGGTACCGGCGCGCTCGCCACCAGCCGCGACGGCGACTCCTCGACCGTCGACGTCCGCGGCGCGACCGACCGCTACTACGGCGGCACCGCCACGCTCGCCGTGATGTACTGAGCAGCGGATCGACCCTGGCCCCCGGGCGATCCCGTTGGGAGATCTCCTCGATGCTCGACCGCCACCGACACAGTGGTCTCAAGGTCAGCGGAATTGGCGGAGGCGATCGTGCCAGTAACCAGGTCTCCGCTTGCCGTGAAAGACGGCCAGGACGACGAGGTGATGTCCTGAGATGAGATAGTCGATCTCGACCCGAAGCGCCGCAGGAGCCGCCGACGAATGTGAAGCTCCGGTGGCGTGCCAGGAACTGGCGAGCCCATCTCCGGGAATTTCAACGTGAGCGTGATGACGCGGTCGACTTCTCGGGCAAATGTCTCACCCAAGCCTGTCCGCGCTTGCTCGTAGTAGGAAATGGCGTCCTCGTACTCCAGGAGCGCTTCCCGAAGAAACCGGAAACGTTTCACCGGCCGCGTGCTTCGCGAAGTCGCGCTGCGACTCGACGGCGTACCTCTTCCTCATCCACGAGGTCAGCAGTTCCATCGCGGACCGCGCGAGCTCGTCGTGTCAACTCGACAGCACGCAACGCCTCGGCCTCCGGATCTTCTGGGTCATCGTCGAGGCTGTCGAGCAGGAGCTTCGCCGCATGTGCACGAGCCTCGAGCGGCAGCTTCAGCAGCTCCTGGAGGTGTTCTTCGGCTCGCGCCATGTTTCAGGGTACCATGATCTGAGATGACAGTGCGTCAGTCGAGCAGGCCGACGAGGTCGGCGGGGAGCGGTGCCTCGGCGGTG
>VBLP01000569.1:4973-15878 GCA_005887925.1 Deltaproteobacteria bacterium
CCAGGCCGTCGTTCTCGCCGCCGAGCTGCGGTCGAGACAGGAGCCGAACGGGTTGCTCGACGAGCGCTTCACGCTCGCGCGGTGCTCTTCGCCGCGAACGACTCCAGCAGATCGCCCGCCGACGCAATTTTCGGTGATGCTCGTCGCCGCCGCCACTGGTGACTTCTTAGACCGCGTTCAACACCCCCAGCGCTACCATGCGGCGCGATGGTCACGTGATCGCCGAATCGATGCCTCCGGGCGTTGAGCACGACCTACACTCGCGGAAGATCATCGGGTACGCGATTGTGATCGCCGAATCGATGCCCAAGCATGGTCTCCAGGATCTTGGTGTCGATTTCGATCTGCATGGGTCGGTACCTCCGTACCGGCCACCCTACGTTTCTCGACGGAGCCTCTTCGGGGCCGCCGCGCTACATCCGAGCGTCCCAGGCCGGACGGATACACGGACCAGTACGGCAAGGCCAGCGTCCTGGGCGCCACGGCGTCGGCCGGCTTCGACCTCCTGGCCGGCAGCCATATCGCTGTCCGGGTCGCCGCCGAGGCCACCCAGCTGAACCTCAAGTTTGCCGGTACCGGCGCGCTCGCCACCAGCCGCGACGGCGACTCCTCGCTGCCAGAATGACGCCGCATCAAGCGGGCCAGCTCCTTCGCTCGCGAAGCCGCGCAAGCAGCGCCCTGAGCTCCGCAGCATCCAGCTCCAGAAGCTCGCGCTGCCGCTCATCCGTGAGCTCGATTCCCGACACGTCGCAGAGCGCCTCCACGGCCTGCTGCAACCCCCACTGCTTGCCCCGCTGCTCACCCCGCTTTTCGGCCACCGACAGCGCGCCTCGTTCGTTCTGGATGGCGATGCCGGCAAGGATGTAGGCGTCCCATTCGCTCGCCGTGAAGGCCGCGGTACGCGCAGCATCGAGTGCATCGATGAACGGATGCTCTGCCAGTACCTCGGGCACCACCGTCAGACTGTCGGCCTCGCGGAAGAAGTAGCTTGGGGTCTGCGAACGTGGGGCGGGGCATGGCTGCTTCTACATCGGTCGTGAAACGTCGCAACTAGAGTACCTCATCCGCGCTCGTCGGAAGCCGCGTTCACGATCCGCTGGGGTCGAACCCGACCGGTCGAACTGGGGTATGCAGCGCATCCCAACGCTGCCAGAACCGTCGGAGCTTCACCGTGCCCGCCCGGACCTCCGCGAGCCGGCGCTCGAATGCTGCGCGTGCGGCGTGACGATCCGCTGCGGCCAGGAGGTCAGCCAGGAGGCTCCGCGCCGCGTCGCAGTCGTGGCTGGATCGGCTGATCATCCGCTGGGTGGCGTCCTCCCACACGCGGTCTGCGTTGGCAAACACCGCATCGAGGTGACGCGCGCGCTCGGCCTGGGCTGCGGCGAGCGCGGCGTCTCGTCGGTCGGTGGCCTCGGCGAGCATCCGGTCGTCCGGTCCGGCGAGCAAGCGCTCGTCGGTCTCGGCTTGCGTGTACCACCGGCGGAGATCCCGCAGCGCGCGCGAGAAGATCTGACCGATCCGGCTGATCGACACCTGCGCTCGCTCACTCAGCTGCGCGAACGTGTGCGGGCGTTGTCCGAACAGGCCGAAATAGCGGACCACCACCATTCGCCGGTTGCGCTTGAGGCGCGGTAGCAGGCCCAGCACACGGACGACCGCCGTACGCGCGATCCAGAGGGTCTCCGGGCTGTCCGCGCGAGACGGGCAGCCACCCGAGATCGCATGCCACGTGGTCGCGAACCGGACAGCGTCAAGGATATCCAATCGGGCGCGGAGAAGCCACGGCTACGTGTCGCGCTTCTGTTTTCCACCGAAGCGAGGGCCAGGCAGTTTTTTGAGATCTTTCCCGAGAATGCAAGAAAGCTATCCGTCGACACTGAGTGGTTCGAGGTCATTTATGTTTACAAGCGCAATCTGCGAGACGAGCTTGCATTCTTGAGTCACAAGAGTCCACTATCATGCCTCTTGGATCCTGACATCGCAGGCTCTCGAATCCATGCGGCTGTCGGAGGCGTGAGACGAATAGCGGGATATTTGTTCAGTATTGATGAAGCGATCGGCGATTCACGGTCGCTCTCCATCCTGGGGCATCGGGCAACACTGCGGCATGAAATCGACGTCGGTTGGTCGGTCCTCATAGAAGATGGATATGGTCAGATCTCTGTTAAAGGCGGGACCGGCCGTGATGCAGTCCAGGCGGCCGAGGAGCGTGTTCGTCAGGTGGATGCTCGGAAGAGATCGTGATTCCGCCGTGATCAGCGACAACTCCGGTACGCTGTGCTGGCTGATCGCACGCAGGTCGAGAGGTGATCCTTGACCTTCATCGCGCACGACCTCGAGGCGAACATGAACATACTATCCTGTTTCTCGCCGCCACCCCACCGGAACAAGCCCGCTCGCGACCCACCCCAGGCTGAGCTGGCCTGGCCAGACCCCCGCGTAGCCACAGATATCCACGAGCCACTGCTGACCATCAGCATGGGCGGGTCTGTTGCTGCGTCGCCCAACGGTAGGCTCCCTTACACTCGTCGGAAAGTTGCCTGCCGTTGCAGGGGAGTGCAACGTTCGGCAGCGGCATGCCGATCCGCGCGGCCGGATTCAGTAACTTCGGCCCATTTGCCGACGCGAGGGTGGACTGCGTTGAGGGGTTGAACGTCTTCATCGGTGAGAACGGCACCGGGAAGAGCCACGCCATGAAGGCGATCTACGCGGTTCTGGACACGCTCCGGCGTGCCAAGGCGGGTAACGCGAAGTCGCTTGCGGCCGCGCTCGACGAGAAGCTCGCTGGCGTGTTTCGCCCCCGATGGGGATGCGATCTCGCGCCTCGTCCGTCGCAAGCCGGGCCGCGTCGTAGCCGAGATCTCCGTCGAGAACACGCTGCGCGCGCGCTGTACCGTCGGGATCTCGGCGCGCGGGGAGGTGTCGGTATCGAAGTCCTGGGGGACGAAGCGCGCCGTCTATCTTCCGACGCGAGAGATCCTCTCGATGTACCCCGGCTTCGTTTCGCTGTATCGAGATCGCGAGATCTCGTTCGACGAGACCTATTACGATGCCTGCATCGCGCTCGGGATTCCGGGCCTCCGTGGCGTCCGGAGGTCCTTCGCGGAGACGCTCGCGAGGAGGCTCCGCGACGCGCTCGGCGGGCACACCGAGTTCACCGGCGACCGGTTCTACGTCAAGTTCTCGGGTGACCGCGCGCGCATGGAGGCGCACCTCGTGGCCGAGGGGCTGCGCAAGATCGCGACCCTCGAGCGGCTCGTGGTGAACGGATCGCTGATGCAACAGGGCTACCTGTTCTGGGACGAGCCCGAAGCAAACTTGAATCCGAAGCTGACCGCGGTCGTCGCCGAGGTCCTGCGCGAGCTTGCCGCGAACGGAGTGCAGGTCTTCGTGACCACCCACGACTACCTGCTGACGAAGCAGCTCGATCTGCTGTCGACCACAACGCCGAACCCGCCGACCCGATTCTTCCTGTTCAGAAGGCCCACGCGCGCCTCTCCGGTCGAGGTCACGCATACCGACAGGCTGAGCGACTTGTCCGACAACCCGATCAATGACGGCAATCGACGTCGAAGGGCTGCGGTTCGAGTTCGACGACAGCTGGACGGCGCTCAAGTGGGACGATCACGCCGCGTATCGCCATGGTCTCAATGGCCATGGAGGCACGAAAGCCATCGACATCTTCGCGCTGCGCCACCAAGACGAGCTCTGGTTGATCGAGTGCGGCGCGGCTCGCACGCAGGCGCATCGGATCGCTCATCGCAACGCTCGACGCACGCGAAACGAGCCCTTGTACGACGAATTTGTCTGCAAGGTGCGAGACTCGGTCGCTGCCGCCGCCTGGGCGCAAGGCCGCCAGTCCAGTGCCACGGAGTTGATTCGATACTTGAGGGCGGGATTTCGCGACGAGAAAGGGAAAGTGCATGTGGTGCTGTGGTTCGAAGGCCTCGATGTTGCCGAACTCATGGCGCTCGAGGATCTGGTTCGCCCGCGGCTCAGGTGGCTGGCACCCAAGGTGCATGTACTGAGCGCCGAGGTCTGCGCTCGCTACCCCCAGAAGCGACTCGACGGCGTCTCGGTCTCGAACAAGTGACGGAGCCTTTCAGTCGAGCAGGCCGGCGAGGTCGGCGGGGAGCGGCGCGTCGGCGACGACCTCGCCGCCGTCGGGGTGCGGGAAGCTGACGCGCGCGGCGTGGAGCGCGTGGCGCGGCAGCACGAACAGCCGGGCGAGCTCGGGGACCAGGCCGTCGTTGCAGTAGCGGAGGAACGCGTCGTCGCCGTGGGCGTAGAGCTTGTCGCCGACGATCGGAAAGCCGGCGGCGGCGAGGTGGGCGCGGATCTGGTGCTGGCGGCCGGTGACCAGGGTGCAGCGAACCAGCGCGCGGTCGGCGGTGCGGCGCTCGACGCGGACGTGGGTGATGGCGGGGAGGCCGCCGGGGCCGGCGAGCATGCGGACGTGGGTCAGCTTGGTCGGGTCGCCGGGCTGGGCGACGCGCAGCGGCAGGTCGATCGTGTGCTCGTGGTCCCAGGGCGGCCGGCCGTGGACGATGGCGAGGTACTGCTTGCGGACGCGGTCCTTGGTGGCGAACGCGTCCTTGATCGCGGCGGCGGCGGCGCGATCGCGCGCGACGACCAGGCAGCCGGAGGTCTCGCGGTCGAGCCGGTGGCAGATCTGGAGCTCGGGCTGGTCGGGGAAGCGCTCGGCGAGCACGCGGGTCAGCGTGTTGAAGTAGAACTTGGCCGAGGCGTGGACCGGCAGGCCGGCCGGCTTGTCGACGACGTAGAGCCGCGGGTCAGTGACCAGCACGCCGAACGTGCGCGGGCAGGGCGGCTCGGGCTGCGCGGCGCGGCGCAGGAGGTAGTGATCGCCCGCGGCGACGATGGTGGCGGGCTTGGGCGCGTGGCCGTCGGCGCGGCGCAGCTGGTCGGCGATGATGCCCTGGATCCGTGTGCGCGACAGGCGCGGGATCTGGGTCTTGACGAAGTGATCGAGCCGCAGGCCGGCGAGCTCGGGCGGGACCACCAGGTGGCGCTCGATGATGCGGGGCGAGCCGTCGGGGTGGAGGTGCGCGCGCAGCCCCCAGTCGAGCGCGGGGTCGGCGCCCGGCGGCAGCGCGAAGGCGCCACCCGGCGCATCGTCGGCCTCACCGGCATCGTCGAGCTCGGCAGCCTCGGGCTCGGCCTCGTCGACGACAGACACCGGCGGCGGGGGCGGCTCGACCGCCGGCAACGTCACCGGCCGAGGACGGTCACTCCGCTTCATCGGCGTCGTCGGCGCCGGCGGCCTCGATGTCGTACTTCTTCATCAGCTTGCGGAAGTACTTGCGATCGATGTCGGCGGCGCGCGCGGCGTGCGAGATGTTGCCGCTGTTGCGCCGCAGCAGCTGCAGGATGTAGTCGCGCTCGAACGAGGCGACCCAGCGCTCCTTGGCGTCCTTGAAGGTGACGCCCTCGGCGAGCAGCTCGTCGGGCGGCGCCGGCGCGGGGGTGTTGGGGTTCATCGAGACCAGCGGCGTCGAGGTCGGGCCCATCGGCACGGTGGTCGCCCGGCGCGGCTGGACCTCGCGGGGCGGCGGCGCCTTGGCCGAGCGGATGTAGTCGGGCAGATCGGACAGCTGGATCAGGTCGTTGTCGCAGAACGACACGGCGCGCTCGACGACGTTGACCAGCTCGCGCACGTTGCCGGGCCAGGGATAGGCCTGCAGGGCAGACAGCGCCTCGCGCGACACGCCGCGGACCGGGGGCGCGTTGGGCTTGCGGTTGAACGCGCCGTTCTCGAGGAAGTGCTGGATCAGGAGCGGGATGTCGTCGGTGCGGTCGCGCAGCGCCGGCAGGTGCAGCCGCACCACGCTGAGCCGGTAGAACAGGTCCTGGCGGAACCGGCCGGCGCGGACCTCGTCCTCGAGGTTGCGGTTGGTCGCCGCGATGATCCGGACGTCGACCTTGGCGGCCTTGGCCGAGCCGACCCGGCGGACCTCGCGCTGCTCGAGCGCGCGCAGGAGCTTGGGCTGGAGATCGAGCGGCAGCTCGCCGAGCTCGTCGAGGAACAGCGTGCCGCCGTCGGCCTGCTCGAACAGGCCCTGGCGCGTCATCACCGCGCCGGTGAAGCTGCCCTTCTCGTGGCCGAACAGCTCGCTCTCGATCAGGTTGGGCGGGACGGCGCCGCAGTCGAACACGACGAGGTCGTTGCGCGAGCGCGGCGACAGCGAGTGGATCGCCTGCGCGACGACCTCCTTGCCGGTCCCGGTCTCGCCGTCGATCACCACGGTGGTCGCGGTCGGCGCGATCTTCTCGATGATCGAGTAGATCTCGCGCATCCGCGAGTTGCCGCCGATCAGGCCGGCGCAGCGGTCCGACGGCGACGGGACGATCTCGACCTCCTCCTCGCGCGCGTTGAACCGTAGCTGGCTCTGACCGACCGATACGATCGACCCGGGCTTGAGGAACGCCTCGCGAATCCGGACCTTGTTGATGAAGGTGCCATTGGTCGAGCGCTGATCGAGCAGGACGTAGCCGTTGTCCTCCTGCGTGATCCGGCAGTGGTAGCGCGACACGGTATCGTCGCCGAGGACGACGTCGTTGTCCTTCATCGAGCCGATCCGGATCTCCTCCTTGTCGAAGCTCCACTCGTCGCCCGGGTCATCCACCGCCTGCAGCATGCAGCGCCGGACATGCAGCGTCGGACCGCGGTCGAGATAGCTGACTTTGGTCGGCGGTACGAAGTCTGGAAACTTCTTCATGACCTCCGTTGGCCAATCATAGCCCCAAACCCTCCCGGCGTGCGGGCCGGGCGCGGTTCCTGGCGGGGATCAGCCGCGACGCGTGCTGCGGCGGGCCGGGGCGGTGGCTAGCGGAGTGATCCCGCGGGTCTCGGTCAGCCGGGTGCCGCGGTGTGTCCAGGTCACCTCGACGGCGCTGCGATCGAGCTCGGCCGAGATCAGCTTCGGCAGCGGCGTGGCGGTCGCGAACATCACCACGCGGCGATCGAGCGGGTCGGGGCGCCGCCGCGCGCCGTTCTCGCCGTACACCGCGATCACGACGCGGTCGGGGTCGACGCCGCGATCGATCAAACGGTTGGCGACGAGCACGGCCCGCCGGGTGCCGAGCGCCGCGTTGTAGCTCGCGGCGCCCGTGCTGTCGGTGTGGCCCTCGACGACCACGCGGTAGCCGGGGTGAACGTCGAGCCAGCGCACCACCGCCGCGATCTGATCGAGCGCGGTCGAGCCCGGCGTCGCGGTGTCGAGCGGGAATACGATGTCCTCCATCGGCTCCAGCTCGCTGCGCGCGTCCGAGGCGGCGAGCGGGTTCGCCCGGTCATCGGCGACGAAGTCCGGGCCGGCGAGGGCAGGCGCCGCGGCTCCGGTGATGGCGGTGACGAGCGCGGCGCGCGCGAGCGAGTGGGTGACCGACATGGCTAACCTCCACACAGGCGCTCGCGCTCCTCGCTGGTCAGCGGGGCGGGCGCGCTGGCGGTGCGCGGGTGCTGCGAGGCAACCGCGAGGACCGCGCTGGCATCGCGCGGCGCGCTCGGCAGCTGATCGGCGAGCGCCGGGATGAGGGCGAGGAACGCGACGAACAGGATGAGCTTCATGCGTCGAGGTGCAGCATCGCCTGTGCCACCGAGCGCCCGTGCCATGGCGCCCGGGCCGCCCGCGCACACGCCGGCACGTCGCGTGCACTCTCATGCAACATGTCGGTTGCACACCCGCGGCGTACGCAGATCCCGGAGCCGGAGGAAGCGCCCGGCGCACAGCGGTTCTTGCCTGCGGAGCACACCCTGGGGGCGATGCGCGCTGCCGTCGTAGCGTGTCAAGGATGTCCGCTGTATCGCGACGCGACGCAGGCGGTGTTCGGTGAGGGCGTGGACCACGCGCGCGTGATGATGATCGGCGAGCAACCCGGCGATTCGGAGGATCTCGCCGGCAAGCCGTTCGTCGGGCCAGCCGGGCACGTGCTCGATGCCGCGCTCGCCGTGGCGGGGATCCCGCGCGACGAGGTCTACGTGACCAACGTGGTCAAGCACTTCAAGTTCACGCGGCGCGGCAAGCGCCGGATCCACGACAAGCCGACGCAGTACGAGATCGCCGCGTGCCGGCCGTGGCTGGTCAGCGAGCTGGCGCTCGTCGCGCCCGACATCGTCGTGGTGCTCGGCGCGACGGCCGCGCAGTCGCTGCTCGGCCGGACGTTCCGCGTCACCAAGGAGCGCGGGGTCGAGCGCGCGACGCCGCTCGCGCCCCACACCTTCGCGACGGTGCACCCGGCGTCGGTGCTGCGCGCGCCCGACGAGGCGCAGCGCCAGATCGCGCGCGAGGCGTTCTTTGCCGACCTCGTCATGGTCGGCGCGTGCTACCGCCGCCTGCGCTCCACAGGGATGCACTGACCTTCGGTCAGCATCCCTGTTCCGCCTCGATCCACAGGGGGCTGATTTCCCGCCGATTGGCGACTCTCGCGGCAAAGCCGCGAACGATTCACGACTGGCGACCGCGCGTCGCGTCGCGCGGTGGAGGCTCGCTTGACGACGAATCAACGCGACCATCTTTGGGGTCAGCGCCGCCGGCGCCGCCACGCCGTGATCGCGGCCGCCCCGGCGATCGCGGCCGCTGCCGCGCCGGCGATCGCGGCGATCGGCAGCCCGCGACGCGGTGCCGGGGCCGGGGCCGGGGCCGCACAGGCCGCGTCGGGCACCACCACCGCCTTGTCGCCGGCGGTGAACGCCAGCTCGATCCCGCCGGCCGGGCCGGCCTCGCCGAGCACCGGGGCGGGGCCGACGATCTTGTAGTCGATCCCCGGGTCTGGATCGTCGCCGACCCGCGCGCGATCCACGGTGACGCCCGGGCTGTCCTCGAACCGGATCTCGGTCTCGCCCGGCCGCGCGAGCACGAAGCGATCGCGGAGCTCGATCGCGTGCTTGCCGCGCGGCGCCGCCAGGCACAGCGACGCGACCAGGTCGATCGAGAACGCACCGGCGACCGTCGCGCGCGAGCCCATCCCGACGACGACCTCGGACCACGCGACGCTCTGGTGAACGCCATCGGCGGTGACGTCGAGCGCCGCCGCGACGTCGCGGGCGACCCGGGCACCGAACGCCTGGCTCTCGGCCTCGTCGATCGTGCCGTCGTGGTTGGTGTCGATCGTGCGCCGCAGCTCGACCCCGGGGAGCTGGCCGTAGAACACGGTGTAGGCCAGCCGCACGCGGTCGCCGAGCGGGGTGAGCTTGAGGTAGCGGTTGTTGTCGCCGACCGACGAGGCGACGTGGGCCGCGGCCGGCGCGGCCAGGGCTGCGATGGCCGCAGCGACGGCGACGAGCGCGGCGGACACCGCGTTCGCCCGGGCGTGGACCGGCCGCATGGCGCTATCGTGCCACGCAACCGCCCGCGATGCGGTTGACCGGCTGGATCGGGCGTGGTTGAGTCCTGCGTGCCGTGACTCAGCCGCTGCTGCTGGCATCGGCGTCACCGCGGCGCCGCGAGCTCCTCGAGCGCGTCGGGCTTGCGATCGAGGTGCACCCGGCCGACGTCGACGAGCGCGCGCAGGACGGCGAGGCTCCCGAGGCCTACGTCGCGCGGATCGCGCGCGCCAAGGCGATCGCGGTCGCCCGGCACAGCGACCTCTGGGTGCTCGCCGCCGACACCACGGTCACGCTCGACGGTGCGATCCTCGGCAAGGCCGATACCCCGGAGGAAGCGACCAAGATGCTGCGCTGGCTGTCCGGACGGACCCACTGCGTGCTGACGGCGTTCGCGCTGATCGGCGAGCGCGACGGCAGGACCTGCGTGCGCGAGGGGCTGGTCTCGACGGAGGTCGCGATGGTCGACCTCGATGCGGCGACCCTGGCCGACTACGTCGCCAGCGGCGAGTGGCGCGGCAAGGCCGGGGCCTATGCGATCCAGGGCATCGGCGCGGCGCTGGTCATCGCCGTCCGCGGCTCGGTCACCAACGTGGTCGGGCTGCCGCTCGCCGAGGTGATCGCCGCGCTGCGCGAGGTCGGCGCGCCGCTGCCCCGGCTCGTCGCGGGGATCCCGGCATGACCATCGCGGAGCGCTGGCGCGCGGTCGCGGCGCGGGTCGCGGCGGCGTGCGAGCGCGCCGGCCGGGCGGCGGACAGCGTCACGATCGTCGCGGTGTCCAAGACCCAGCCGGTCGAGGCGATCCGCGCCGCCTGCGCCGCGGGCGCGACCGACCTCGGCGAGAACTATGCCCAGGAGCTGGCGGCCAAGGCGGCCGAGCTGGCCGCGTCGCCGCCGGCGCCGGTCGTCCGCTGGCACTTCATCGGCCGGCTGCAGCGCAACAAGGCGCGCCTCGTCGCCGGCCGTGTCGCCCTCGTCCACGCGGTCGACGGCGTCGAGCTCGCCGACGAGATCGCCCGGCGCGCCGGCGGCACGGTGCAGCCGATCCTGCTCGCCGTCAACCTCGGCGACGAGGCGACCAAGGGCGGCGTCACCGCCGAGGCCGCCCCCGCCGTGGCCCGCGCCATCGCCGCCGTCGCCGGCGCATCGCTCGACGGTCTCATGACCATGCCGCCGCCTCACGATGATCCCGAGGCGAGCCGGCCGTACTTCGATCGCCTGCGCGCGCTGCGCGATCGGCTCGAGGACGAGCTCGCGCGGCCGCTGCCGGTGCTCTCGATGGGCATGAGCCACGACTACGAGGTCGCCATCGCCTGCGGCGCGACGCACGTCCGGATCGGCACCGCGATCTTCGGCAGCCGCAGCTGACGCGGCGCCCACGAAGCTGCGGTGGCGTAAAGCAGATCCGTTCCGGGATCAGAACAGCCGGCCCTGCGGGCTGCCCTGACCACCCGACGGCGCCTTGCTCGGCGCGACGAGCCCCATGTGCTGGAAGCCCGCGGCGGTCGCGACCCGGCCGCGCGGCGTGCGCGCGATGAAGCCGACCTGGAGCAGGAACG
>VBLP01000570.1:0-8289 GCA_005887925.1 Deltaproteobacteria bacterium
GCATCGAGCTCTTGCAGCCGTCGCAGCCTGACAGGAAGATCCTGCGCGAGCAGCATCCGATCGAGGGAGCGGTACAGCGCTCAAAGCTCGAGCCGTGCCGCCTCCAGCTTTGGACGAAGCTGCTCTCCGGCATGCTGCTCCGCGACACGGTCGGACCTGTAAGGACGTGGAAGTTTCGCGCCTCGCGACATCCCGCAACGCTGCCGATATCGCAGGTATTCAGCAAGCCTCGCCGACGATCACGCTACAGCTATCGCGCAAGCGATCGAGATTCCTAGGCATCCTCCACCGCCGCCGGGATCTCTACGCGGCTGCACCCATATGAATCCGGACTGGGGACGCAGTGCGAGCGTCAGGCCTGGGGGCGGTGGCGGACAGGCCGGTGAGCTGCCGCGTGGAACCAGATGATCGTGCCGCGGGCGCGCAGGTCACGGGCCGGGCCACCGTCCATCAGGCCGGTCCAGGATCTCCCGATCATTCGCTCGGCGTCATCCGGTCCGCTCGAGATCGTCTACGACCTTGGCGCGAGGTACGGCGAGCGACGCTTCGGATCGAGGCAGTACACCGCGGGTGCCCGTATTCCATCGTCTTGTTTGTACCGAGGGCGGGGCCGGGACCAGATCCACTCACCGATCTCTCGACACGTTGGGTCTGCGTTGCGCGAGCGCGGATTGAATCCCGAGATGACCCGGCGATCGCCGAGCTCAGATGCCCGGAACGTCGAAGTCGGCGCCGGCGGCGGTGAAGGTGACGTTCGCGTTGGCGAAGAAGCTGAAGCCGAGAGAGACGCCGACGCCGAACAGGACCTCGCGCGGTGCCCGCAGCGTGAACTGGGTCATGCCCTCGACGAGGTCCGCCGGGACGCCGCGCGTACCGTCGTGGCCTCCTGACTGCGGCGCCGAGAAGCCGACGTTGAGACCGACCGGTCCATCGAACGCGGAGGCGAAGGCGAGGGTCGCGCCGTGGTCTGCCTTCCAGAGGACGAACACGCGGATCAGGTGTGCCCGCACGCCCCGCACGATCACCGGCGTGGGAATGGGGAAATGAACGAACAGCGAGATCGGCTGCGGCACCACCTGTGAGCCGAACGGGCCATGGCTCTGATCGGCGCCGCGGTAGGTCACGCCCGGCCCGGTCGGGAGTCCGACGACGTCGGACCACGGGATCGAAGTCGTGCTGCCATTGAACCAGCCCCCGGTCACCTGCTGCAGCGGATTGTTGCCGACCCACTGCGCCCGAGCCGAATTGCCATGAATCCACACTGCATGAAGTGACATGATCAACCTCCAGTAGATCGAACGCGGCGGCGTCTGGATCTTCCCGGCGAGCTGCGGGCGATCGTCAGTCGGTGCGCCTGCGGACGCCGGCTACTGGAACTTGATCGTCCGGTAGCCGAACAGGCGAACGCGCTTGGCGTACAGGTCGAGGAGGAAGAGGGATCCCAGACCTGGGCGGGCGGGGCCTGGTCATGGCCGCCGGAGACCTGGGCGGCAGCGTTCGCACCGCGTCTCGCCACAGGGATGAACCGACGTACCGTTACAGCACGTTGGGTTTCCGTTGCGCGCGCGGGGATCGAGTGGTCGGTGGGGGTCCGAAGAGGACCCCGCCGGGGCCGGGCGGTCGCCAGGCTTCGCCGAGCGCAGCTCAACAACCGTAGATCCGGATCCGCTTGCCGGCGTGGGTCACATCGCGGACCGTGATGCGGTCCTGCCAGCTGACCTCGCGGCGCAGGTCGAACAGCACGAGGGAGCCGTCGGCGAGCCCGGCGATGTCGAGATAGCTGGCGACCTGGTCGAGGGCGTCGGCCTCGGTCTCGGTGTCGCGGCGAAGCTTGACCTCGATGGCATGCCGCGCGCCGCGCCAGTGGATCATCAAGTCGAGCGCGCGGCGGCCGAGGCCGTACTCGCGCTCGATGCGCCCTCCGCCGTTGACCACGCGCTGGAGAAACGCCATCAGCATGAGGTGCGGACCGGCTTCGCGGTAGCCAAAGCCTTCGGCGGCGAGGTGTCCGTCGCGGCGCCAGAAGTCCTGGAAGGCGCGCAGCAGCTTGTCGATGTCGAGGCTGCCGTCGCCGCGGATGTACCAGGCGGGCTCCTGCGTCAGCTGGAGCTGCTGGACGTGGACCAGCGCGCGCGGGATGACCTCGCGATAGATGGCGTTGGCGATGACGAGGCGGCCATCATCCTCGGCGAGCAGGCCGAGGCCGGTCAGGTAGGCGATATCGTCATCGAGGACGTCCGCGCCGGTGACCTGACCGGCGATCATCGCGCAGCCGGGCGACCAGCCAATCGATGTGCGCCCGCCGCTCGCGGATGATCGTCTCCTTGGCGGCGTCGACGTGCGCGGCGGTGATCTCGACGGTGCGGTCGGTGACGTCGCGCGCGGTGATCTGATCGGCCATGGCGTTGGTCAGCCACGGGTGTCCGGCGCCGAGCGCGAAGATGCGATCGACGGCGGCGGCTGCGAAGCGCTGGCCGGTCTGCTGGGTGTGCTGGGAGAGCAGCTCGCCGACCTCGTCGCGCGTGAACGGTCCGAGAGTGGCTGCCTCGGCGCTGATGTTGAACGGCGAGGTGGTGCCGAGCCACGAAACCGTGCGGCCCTCGGCCTGCGCGAGTGCGTAGTCGCGCACCGGCCGTAGCCCGATCAGGGCGACGCTCGCGGGGAATGACTCGCGGCTGCGGTCGAGATAGCCGGCGCGGAGCTGGGCGAGGAACGAGACCATGGCGGGGCCGACCAGCCCGTCGGCCTCGTCGAACAAGAGGACGAGCGGCCGGTCGCTGCGCGCGGCCAGCATGGACAGGTAGCCGAGCACCGCGCGCTCGGGGATGGCGAGCAGCGCCTTGACGTCCTCGGGCGCGGAGCGGGCGAGCGAAGGCAGATCGCGCGCGGCGGCGCGGTCGAGCTCGCTCAGGATGATGGGGAGGGCGCGATCGAGGTCGGGCTGCTCGCGGGCGGTCTGGAGGTCGACCCACGCGGCGCGATGACGCCCCGACACGTTGAGGTGCTCGACGAGCCAGAACGCACACGTGGTCTTGCCGGTCTGGCGACCGGAGTGGAGCGTGAAGTACTTGTGGTCGTCGATCAGCTCGAGCACGCGCGCGAGCCGCCGCTCCGGGGGCAGCATGTAGTGCTCCCCCGGCAGGCATGGACCGGCGGTGTTGAAGGACGGACGCACGGGCTCATCGTACTTGTGATACGGAGCGGTAGCGACCCCGGCAGAGGCTACTGGAACTTGATCGTCCGGTAGCCGAACAGGCGGACGCGCTTGGCGTAGAGGTCGAGGAGGAAGAGGGCGAGGACGCCGAGCAGGACGTAGGCCCAGAGGTCCTGGGTGTAGCTGACCTTCTCGCCGCCGGGATCCCAGACCTGGGCGGGCGGGGCCTGGTCGTGGCCGCCGGAGACCTGGGCGGCGTGGCGCAAGGGGTCGGGGTTGGGCGTGGTGCGGAGGTACTCGAGCGGGTAGGACAGGGCGACGGAGCCGAGCGATTCGGCGACGGTCTTGCCGTCGCGCTGGTGGACGGCCTTGAGCAGATAGCTGCCGTATTTCTGGATCCGGAAGTCGGCGGTGTAGCGGCCGGCGGCGGTCTGCGGCATGGCGAGCTTCTCGATCGCCTTGTCGGTCGCGGGGTCGATGACCTCGAGGTGGGTGTCGAGCTCGTTGACGAACTTGTCGCCGGCGTCGATCGCGTCGACGACGACGTGGGCGCGGCCGTCGGCGACCTTGGCGGTGAGGTCGTAGCTGTCGTAGACCTTGCGGCGCATCGAGGACCGGATGACCTGGGCCCAGAACTTGGGATAGCCGGGCCAGGTGATCCACTCGGCGGACCAGCGGTTCTTGACGTCGGAGGTCCACGCGACGGCGGTGCCGCCGCCGTAGCGCCAGCGCGCGAGGATGGGCTCGCCGAGGTCGGAGATGAGGATGGTCTCGGCCGTGGGCTTGGGCTTGGTGGTGACGTAGCCGTGGAGCGGCGGGGCGTTCTCGACGTTGGTGCCCTCGATGGCCTCGACGCGCTTGGCGATGCGGACGTGGATGACGTCCTCGACCAGCTGGCTCTTCTGCGCCTCCTGGGTCTCCTTCATGAAGATCTTGGGGAGGGCGCCGATGTCCTCGACCATGTAGAGCCGGCCGTCGCCGGCGTCGGCGATCATGGAGAGCATGTTGCGATCGGCGCCCTGGACGCCGACGCACGACACGGTGATGCGGGCGGCGCGCATGTCCTTGACCAGCTCGGCGATGCCGTCGGAGGGGGCCTCGCCGTCGGTCATGAGGATGACGTGCTTGACCTTGGCGTTGATGCCCTGGAGGATGTCGAACGCGTCCTTGAGACCGGGGAAGATGTTGGTGCCGCCGCCGGACTGGAGGCGCGCGATGTCGTTGGAGATCCGCATCTTGTTGGAGGCCCGGGTGGGGTGCACGAAGATCTGGGCCTCGCTGTCGAACGCGACGACGGCGATGTAGTCGTTGGGCGAGAGCACCTCGGCGGTGGCGCGCGCGGACTCCTTGGCGGCCTCGAGCTTGGGGCCCTGCATGGAGCCGGAGCGGTCGATCACGAGGACGACGGCGACGTCGGGCTGCTCGCGGATCTTCTCGGAGTCGAACCGGACGGGCATGATCTGCTCGATCTTGGTGCGCTCGTAGCCGCCGGAGCCGAACGAGTCCTCGCCGCCGGCCATGATCAGGCCGCCGCCGAACTGGGCGACGTAGGCGTCGAGCGCCTGCATCTGGCCGGCGCCCATGAGGTGCGCGGGGACGTCGGAGACGAGCACGAGGTCGTACTTCTCGAGCTCCTTGGGGTTGGCCGGGATGCCGTTGGGGCCGTGCACGGTGACGTCGATGTTCTCGTGCTGCAGCGCGCGCTGGAGGTGGCCGGCCTGGCCGGGCTCGCGCAGGATGCCGCCCTCGACGTAGAGCACGTTGGGCCGGCCCTTGACCGGCGCGGTCATGACGGCCTGGTTGTTCTGGCGCTCGGTGTCGTGCTCGAACCTGGTGAGCGACAGGCGATAGGTGGTCGCGCCGGCGTGCTTGGCGTCAGACTTGAACTTGATCAGGTTCTTGCCCTCGCGGAGCTCGACGTCCTTGGTGGGCTCGAGGCCGTTGGGGAACTGGTCCTGGGTCAGGTTGAGGGTGGCCTTCTGCGCCTCGGTCGACCACACCTCGGCGGTGACGTCGTAGGGCTGGCCGACCTTGAGATCGTCGGGGACGGTGACGCCGACGACGCGGATCTCGCTGGTCTTGTCCTGATCGAAGGTGCGCCAGGACACGTGGACGCCGAGCTCCTTGGCGCGGTAGGCCTCGACGGCGATGTCGCCCTGGGTCTGGTTGCCGTCGGAGACGACGACGATGCGCGGCAGGTAGCCGTCGGGGAACATGCCGTAGGCGAGCTGCATCGCGGCCTGGATGTCGGTGCCGGCCCCGCCGCCGGGGTGGCGCGCGATGCCGGCGGACAGCGGCGCCCCGTCGCGCGCGGCGTCGCCGTCGGGCCGGACGGCGATCGGCTGCTCGGCGAACGTGATCAGCTGCAGGTTGCCGTCGCGCGTGGCCTGGGCGAGCGAGTCGACGTAGGCCCGGGCGGCGGCGAGCTGCTTGTCGGACACCGAGTCGGAGACGTCGATCAGCGCGATGGTGGCGACCTTGCTCTGCTCGGTGATCCACGACGGCCGCGCCAGCGCGATCGCGATGCCGGCGATCACCAGCGAGCGCAGGGTCGCCTGGGTCAGCTGCTGGGCGAGCGAGAGGTCGGTGAGCGACAGCACGCGCAGGAGGTAGAACACCGGCACGATCGCGACCAGGTACAGCGCCGAGGGCCGGAGCAGGTCGATCGGCCGGGTCGGCAGCCAGTCGACGTGGAGGCTGGTGCGGTCGGCGATCCACAGCGACAGCCCGATGACGATCGCCGCGACCGCCACGCCGGTGATCGCGATCCGGATCAGGGCCGGGACGGTGAGCAGGGAGCGAACAACGGTGCGGATGGGCGTCACACGGTGATCCGTCGGTGATAGGTGATCCACTCGACGAGGACGAGCCCCGCCGCAAGAATGATGAGGTAGATCCACAGCTTCTGGCTGCGGCTGATCGCGAACGCCTCGGGCTCGGTGAGCTGCTTGCCGCCGGCGCCGCCGAGCGTGAGCTTGGCCGACGGCGCGATGTCGGACTCCTCGGGCGACGCCAGGTTGGCCGCGAGCTCGATGCGCGCGAGCACGCTGCCGTCGGGCGCCTTCGCGGCGAGGTCGTAGTAGCCGACCTGCGCGCCGTAGAACGTGGCGAGCCCGTCGATCACCGGCGTGTGGGTGAGCTGGTCGTCCGGTCCGCGGACGTCGGCCTCGGTGGCGCCGACCACGCCGTCGAGCGGGACGCGCTCGCGGCTGCCGGTCGGGTAGGTGGTCAGGAGGTCGGTGGTGTCGCCGGCGAACCAGTCGAGCGCGTTGACCAGCAGCATCGGGAACGCGACCCGCATCGGCAGGTCGGTCGCGCTGTCGCGGCCCGGCGCCGGCAGCGAGAAGCCGAACGCGAGGATCTTGCGCTTGCCGTCGCGCTTGGCGGCGATCACCGAGTCGGTCACCGAGAACGCGAGGGTCGATTCGCCCTTGCGCGCGTCGGGGGTGAACGCGGACGAGCGGTCCATGTAGACGTCGCTCAGCGAGACCCAGCGCATCACCGGGTGGCCCTCGTCGATTTCGGTGATGTGCGGGTTCTTGACGTCGCCGCGGATCGCGATCGGGCTCGCCGGGCCGCTGGGGTGGAAGTACAGCAGCGAGGTCGGCGGCGGCGGCGGCGTGTCCGGGGTGCAGTCGTCGAACACGACCACGTCGGCGGCGGCCGGGTTGGCGCCAGAGTTGGCGGTGAACTCGGCGAGCGAGACCCGGCCGACGAGGTCGATGTTGTCGTAGGCCAGCAGCGCGCCCTCGAGGTACAGGTTCTCGGAGCCGACCAGCAGCACCTTCTGCTTCTTCTTGGCCGGCAGCAGCGCGAACGCCTGGTCGTCGAGCGCGAACGGGTCCGAGCCGCCGGGGCCGTCGACCGGCCGCAGCGAGGCGCGCAGCTTGTCGTCGACGGTGGCCGGCAGCTTGGCGTAGATCTGGTGGATGCGCTGGCCGGGGGCGAGGTCGAGCCGGCGGACATCGACCGCGGTGTCGCCGTTGTACAGCGTGAGCTGGCGGTGCGCCGGCTCCTGCCCGAAGTTCTGGACCTCGATGTAGACCTCGTAGGCCGCCTTGTTGGCGATGTAGCGCCGGACGTTGAACGCGATGATCCCGACGTTGTCGCTGCGGTGGCCCACCGGCAGGTAGCGGACGTCGATGCTGGATAGATCGACCGCGGCGAGGTTCCTGGTGTTCCAGGTCTGGGGCCGCGCGGGGGCGGCGGCAGGCGTCGGGGCGGGCGCGCCGGGCGCCGCGGGGGCCCAGCGCACCAGGCTCAGCTGCTGCTCGGGGAACGCGCCGTCGGACACCAGCACGCTCAGCGGGCTGGGCCGGTCGCGCAGGGCGTCGGCCGCGGCGCCGAGCGCGCGGGTCAGATCGGCCGGTGTGTCGCTCGCGGTGACGCCGTCGATGATCTTGTCGAGCATCGGCGCGTCGTTGGAGAACCGCGACATCGGCGTGGCCTGGCCGTCGACCTTCATCACCATGGCGACGTCGCCGCCGCCCATGCCGTCGACCAGGTGCTTGGCGCGGTCCTTGGCGGCGTCGAGCCGCGACTTCTCGCCGCGCTCGTCGCCGTCGGTCGCCTTCATCGACGCCGAGGCGTCGAGCAGGATCACCACGCTGCGCGCCTTGCGGTCGACCACGCCCAGCGTCGGATCGAGCGCGGCGAACAGCATGATCCCGATGATCGCGAGGATCAGGAGCAGCGACAGCAGGCGCTTGAGCTGCTTCCACAGCGCGTTGGCGTCGCGCTGCTCGAGCACGCGCTGCCACAGCCGCGAGAACGGCACCTCGAAGCGGCGGCGCCGCATCTTGATGATGTAGGCGCCGATCGCGAGCACCAGGGTACCGCCGGCGATCCACGCGAACACCGCGAAGGGAATCGGGCCCAGGAGACTCACCGATCACCCCGGGGCTGCACCCCGCCCCACCGGCAAAGCCGGTAGGGCCCCACCCCGCGCCGATTCGCTTCGCTCATCTTAGGAACCCTCCCGAGCGGAAGATCCGCAGCACGAGCTCGTCGAACGGGATGCTGGTGTGGGTGCGGAAGAACGCCATCGCGTACTTGGTGCAGTACGCCTCGAGCTCCTTGCAGTAGCGCTCGTGCTCGCGCTGGTAGGCCTCGAGCAGCGACCTGGATACCGTGAC
>VBLP01000570.1:8304-8806 GCA_005887925.1 Deltaproteobacteria bacterium
GTCTCGCAGTCGACCAGCGCGAGGTCGCCGTGCAGCGGCGGGTCGGCCTCGCGGCGGTCATAGACCTGGAGCACGAACGGCTCGAACTTGTTGTAGCGCAGCGTGTTGAGCCCCTGCTCGAAGCCGACCGGATCGTAGAAGTCGGAGATCAGGAGGGCGAGCCCGCGCCGCTTGTTCTGGGCGACGAACGTCTTCATGCACTCGGCGAGATCGGTCTGGCCGCCGATCTCGCAGCTGCGCAGGAACTCGAACACGCGGAAGATCCGGTTCTTGCCGCGCGACAGCGGCAGCCGGTCGATCAGCTGGCCGGCGAACGGCATGATCGCGACGCGATCGAGGTTGGCCAGGCCGACGTAGGTCAGCGCCGCGCCGACCTGCATCGCATAATGCAGCTTGGGCAGCGGCGCGCCGATCGCCATCGAGTCCGACACGTCGATCAGGATGTAGATGTGGAGGTCCTCCTCCTCCTCGAACAGCCGAAGCAGCAGCTTGTCGAGGCGGC
>VBLP01000117.1:0-521 GCA_005887925.1 Deltaproteobacteria bacterium
CACGACACCTCGGAGTGGAACTGCAGCCGCGGCTGGCCGCTCGACGCGCCGAACGCATAGAGCACCTTGCCGTTCCAGCCCGCCTGCGGTGTCACCGGCTTCCAGCCGGTCCTGGCGTCGTCCTTGCCCGGATCGAACAGCACGGCGATGTCGTAGATGCCGCGGTTGAGCGTGCCGCGCTCGATGCGGACGATGAACGGCATCGTGACCCCGGCGTCCGTCGTCGTCATTGCCACGTCGGTCGGCGGTGACGCCGGATTGTACGGCTTGAAGCACGCGCCGGCCGGCGGCGTCGCCGGGAACGGCACCGGGTCGGGATTGAGCAGCGGGTTGCACGCGCCGCTGGTCCGGTAGAACAGCCGGGCCTCGGTCGCGATGTTGCACTGGTCGTCGGTCGCCATCGTCGATAGACCGCTCGCGTTGGTCGCCGGCGTGTCGCCGCTGGCGGCCGATCCCGTCGGCGTCGCGCACACGAACGGCTTGACCTGCTCGCCCGAGATCACCGGGCCACCGATCTTGTG
>VBLP01000117.1:534-24182 GCA_005887925.1 Deltaproteobacteria bacterium
TGATCACCAGGTACGAGCCGTGGCCGGCGCCGAGGTCGGCCGACAGGATGTTCGGCCCCTCGGCCATCCCGGTGACTTGGCCGATGATCCGGCCGTTGCCGCGCACCACGAACTGGCTGGACACGTCCTTGTCGCCCAGCGTGACGTGGAGCTGCTGCGGCGTGCCGCCGTCCGGCAGCACGATCTCGACCAGCGCGTCGCCGCCGCTGATCATGTCGGCGCGATTGGACAGCGTGATGATCTGCGGGACCTTGGCGGCCGTCGTCGTCGTGCCGGTCTGGTCCGTGGTCGCCTCGCAACCGGCCGCCGCAAGCGCAGCCGTCGCGAGCCATAGCGTGGGAGACAGAGCCCGTATCGCCATCGCGGTTCTCCTTGTGTCAGGCCGGGCAATGAGCCGGTCCAAAGGGATGCAGGTTATTTGCGGCCGAGTCTGCGCCTCGGGGCCGACGAGGGTCAAGCCATCGTCGAACCGGCCGCGGGCCCGGCGCCCCGGCGATCGCGCCGCCTGACCGCCCGCGTCATCGCCGCGCCACATCTGCGTGCGAGTGAGGCAGTGGCATTCACGCCCGCTGTCCCCGCAGTCCAGCTCACAGTTGCCGGCGACTGCCGGACGCGACGCCTCAGTTCAGGGTGACCTCGAGATCATGATCCTTGCCCTGAGGAAACGCGGCGTCCCGGAACACGCCCTTGATGCAGGTCGCGAGCGCAGCGTCGGTGGTCTCGGGTGCGAGCGTGATGTTCCGGGCCTTACCGTCGGGGGCGATCCGGATCGCGACGCGCGTGCCCAGCGGCGGCTTGCCGTGCTGGTTCACGGCGCGACGATGACGTACGGAGCGCGCCGCCGCGGCGCCGCGCTGCGGCCGGTGGCGCTGCGGTGAGGCACATTCGCGCGGACTTCGGGCGATGCCGAACCGGCCGAGCCGCCGGCGCCGCTAGCGTCGGAGCCGCCGGGCGGTGGATCCGCGGTCCCGGCGTCGGGTTCGTTGGGCTCGATCGTGATGACGTTCGCCCCCATCTCGCGGGCGCGCTGATCGGCGATCACGAACTGCGGCGGCTGGTTCTCGATCCTCTGCCAGACCAGGAACAGCGCGCCGCCGGCGACGGCGACCATCGCGAACGCGACCAGCGGCCACACCAGGCTGCGCTTGTGGCTCACCACGATCACAGGGGCCGGCGGCGTGGGCGCGCCCGGCAGCTCGGCCGGCTCGTCGACCGCTGCGCGCTCGCTGCTGGGCTCGCGCAGATGGCGCACGTCGACCGGCGTCTCGGAGACCTCCGAGCTGACCGCCGGGAACTCCTGGCCCTCGTCGTCGATGTCGGTGCTCTCGTCGTCCGCGTTCGCGATCAGCGGTATCACCTGGCGCGCCGCGCCGGTCTGCACCGCCTCGGCGATCTGCGCGCTGCGCGCGGCGATGTCGTCGGCGAAGTTGCCGCGCACGAAGTCGCCGATCTCGCCCTGGGTCCACGGCCGGCCGGCCTGCGCGATCGCATCGAGGATGGCGGTGCCGAACTGCCGGGTGGTGTCGAACCGGATCGCCGGGTCGCGGTCGAGCGCCCGGCCGAGCGCGGCCACCAGCGCATCGGGGCAGTCCGGGCGATAGCGCCGGATGTCGATGATCGGCTGCTCCATCACCGCGCGGAATGTCAGGTAGTCGGTCTTGCGCTGGAACAGCCGGCGCAGCGCCAGCATCTCGTAGACCACGACACCGAGCGCGAACACATCGGCGCGGCGATCGATCACCGCGCCGCGCAGCTGTTCGGGAGCCATGTACGCGTACTTGCCCTTGACCGTGCCGGTCTGGGTGTGCGCCGACGCGTCCTTGACCTTGGCGATCCCGAAGTCGAGGACCTTGACCACGCCGGCATCGGTCAGCATCAGGTTGGTCGGCGTGACATCGCGGTGGACGATGCCGAGGCTGCTACCGTCGCGGTCGCGCAGCTCGTGCGCGTAGTGCAGCGCATCGGTGACCTGCTGGATCACGCCGGCGACGAAGCCGAGCTCGAGCTTGCTGCCGTCGCGCGAGGCCTTGCGCAGCAGCGGCAACAGCGTGACGCCCTCGAGATACTCCATCACGATGTAGAGCTGGCCATCGGTCTCGCCGAGCTCGTAGACCTGGCAGATGTTGGCGTGCGTCATCTTCGACGCGAGCCGGGCCTCGGCGATCAGCATGCCGCGAAACCGCGCTTCGTCGGCCAGGTGTGGCAACACCCGTTTGATCACAAACAGCTTCTCGAAACCCGCCGCGGCCTCGAGCCGCGCCAGGAAGATCTCCCCCATTCCACCCGCGGCAAGGCGCGCGACCAGCTCGTAGCGGCCGAGGCGAGCTGGCGCAACGGCCGGACCATCCATGCCGGCGAAGCTTAGCAGAGTTGTGCCGGGATCTCGTCCACTATGGTGTCCGGCCGGG
The DNA here is from genome assembly GCA_005887925.1 of Deltaproteobacteria bacterium. Classification (GTDB taxonomy): domain Bacteria; phylum Myxococcota_A; class Polyangia; order Haliangiales; family Haliangiaceae; genus JABFXX01. Next base: position 2,943 of record VBLP01000117.1, read on the forward strand.
CGGCAATGCCTTGGTCTCGGCGTCGCGCAGCTGCTTGCGCTCGCGGCGCTCGCGGCGATAGGCATCGCGCGCCGTCTCGCCCGGCAGCCGCGTCGTGATCTCGAGGTTTCCGAACCGGACCGTGCCGACGATCCGGATCACCGGCCGCGCCGGGTCATGCTCGGGCGGCACGCGATGACGCTCGGTCACCGACCCGGCGAACGACGATACGTCGACGTCGATCGCGAGGTTCGGCGGCAGCACGACCTCGAAATTGCCCATGAACACGCCGACGTGGATCGTCGTGATCCCGGCGCCGAGCGAGGCGTCCCGGAAGTCGAGCTCGACGTTGCCCCACAGCACCCGCAGGTCGAGCCTGCGGGGCACCGACCAGCGGCCGCGGCGCTCGATCGAGCTCATGATCACGCGGAGCTTCTTGGCGTCGGCGCGATCCGGATCGTCGATCGCGGCCGGCCCGGCGAACACCAGCGCCGTCGACGGCGCGCCGGGTGCAGCGCCGATGCCTCCGAGGTCCCCGAGGTCTGCGACCAGCGCGTCGAGATCGGCCACGCTGCGGGCGCCGTGCGCGAGGTCGAGCCGGCGCTCGAGCTCGTCGACATCGAACACGTCCTCGGCATAGCTCTGGGACAGCCGCGCGATCACCTGCTCCCGGCGATCGCGCAGCGCGACGAGGCTATCGGCCATGACCGAGGTATATACCGCGGGTGCGGTTCGAGCTGCATTGCCACTCGACGTGTTCCGATGGCACCGAGCCCGCCGCCGAGGTCGCGGCGCGCGCGGCCGCGCGCGGTGTCGCCGTGTTTGCGCTGACCGATCACGACACCTGCGCCGGGTCCGACGTGACCGTGCCCGGCGCCCGCGTGCTCCGCGGCGTCGAGCTGTCGTGCGACGACGGCGGCCGCACCGTCCACGTGCTGGCGTTCGATCGCGGCGGCGCCTGGCATCTGCTCGAGGACCGGCTCGCCGCCGTGCGGGAGGCCCGCCGCAACCGGCTGCGCGTGATGGTCGCCAGGCTCGCCCGCCGCGGCATCGCGATCGACGTCGAGTCCCTGCTCGCGGCGGCCGACCGCCGATCGATCGGCCGTCCCGATCTCGCGCGCGCGATGGTCGCGGCCGGCGCCGCGTCGTCATTCAGCGACGCGTTCTCTCGCCACCTCTACGACGGCGGCCCGGTCGACGTACCGCACCAGGCGCTGCCGCTCCCCGACGCGCTCGCCGTCGGCCGCGCGGCCGGCGCCGCGATGGCGCTGGCGCACCCTCACCTCTACGATCACCGCAGCGCGCTGTACCTCAAGCGCCACCGCGGCGACGGTCTCACCGGTATCGAGGCGTTCTACGGCGCCTACGATCCGCGCGAGCGCGCGCGCTGGATCGCGCTGGCCGACGAGCTCGGCGCGACCTGCACCGGCGGCTCGGACTGGCACGGCCCGGACGCGTCGAACGCGCCGCCCGGGGTCGACCTGCCCGATGACCGCAGCGCGGCCCTACTCGCCTGGCTCTCCGGATAGGTAGTGCCCCGACCGCGGGATATTGCTCGCGCTCCACGGCCGATCCTCGCCGATCTCTTCGTTGCCCCTCCTCGAGTTACGCCCGGTAGCCCTTCGTCGGGGCGCCTCGACCTCGGCGAGGCTTGACCGTGTATCGCGATCGCTATCCCGCGGTCGGGGCACTATCGCGTCGCGATCACCGCCGCCGCGATCACCGCGATGACGACCGCGACGACATAGATGATGCGACGGACCATCTGGTCGTAGCTCGCTACCTCCGTCATGTCGTAGCTCGGCGCGGTGTAGCTGGGCAACCGCGCCGGCGGCGCGGGCAGCTGCATCGGTGACGGGAGCTGCATCATCGGCACGGGCGCTCCCGGGACCGGCGGCGGCCACGCGAGCGGGCTCGCGACCTGCGGCATCGTCCCCGGCGGCGTCGCGAGCGGCGCCGGCATCATCGCCGGCGGCATCATGGCCGGCGGCATCACGACCGGCGACGGCATCGCGATCGGCGGCGGCGGCGTCTGGCGCACCGTGCGATACACCGGTCCGGCAGGACGGTGGGTTTCCGCGGGAGCCGGCGCGCGCTGCGAGCCACGCAGCTCAGCGGGCGATGCGACCGGGCTCGGCGCGTCCGGCGGCGTGATCTGGCGGCGCGGGCCGCGCGCATCCAGCACCGGCCGCGACGACTCCGTGTAGCGCACGTCGATCCGGGTCGCCTCGCTGGTCAGCACCGGCTCGTCGAAGCCGAGCCTGGGGACAGGGCTGGGCCGCGCCAGTCCAGCCGCGGCGACCGCGGCCAGCGCCTCGGCCAGATCGCTCACGTCGCGATAGCGGTTCGCCGGCTCGCGCTCGAGACAGCGCGCCACGATCTGCTCGAGCGTCGCCGGCACCTGCGCGTGCTGCGACAGCGGAGGAGCCGCCTGGGTCAGCACCGACGCCAGGATCGCGGTCGCCGTCTGCGCGTCCGCGAACGGCGTGCGGCCGGCGATCATCTCGTACATCACCAGGCCCAGCGTGTAGATGTCGCTCGCCGGCGTCATCTCGCCACCGACCATCTGCTCGGGCGACATGTAGTCGACCGTGCCGATCATCTGGCCCGCCTGCGTCAGCTGCGTGTGCTCGATGCCGTTGCCCTGGACGATCTTGGCGATGCCGAAGTCGAGGACCTTGACGAAGTCCGGATCGTTGTCGCGGTGCTCGAGGTGGATGTTGGCCGGCTTGAGATCGCGATGCACCACGCCGAACGCGTGGGCCTCGGCGAGCGAGCTGCACACGCCGCGCGCGATGTGGACCACGCGGCGCCACGGCAGCGGCCCCGTGCTGCGGAACCGCTCGTACAGGCTCTCGCCGTGCAAGAGCTCCATGACGATGTACAGCGTGCCGTCGCGAGCCTCGCCGAGCTCGTACGCCGTGATCGTGTGCGGATCGCGCAGCGCGGCGAGCATCTTGCCCTCGCGCCGGAACCGCGCCAGCACCATCGGATCGCGCGCCAGCTTCGGCAGCAGCACCTTGAGCGCGACCTCGGCGTCGCTCCGCACGTCCGTCGCCCGGTAGATCGCGCCGAAGCCGCCCGCCGCGAGCTGAAAGTCGATGCGGAACCGCTGGTCGAGGACCTGACCGACGAGCGGATCGCGCCGGTCGAGCACCGTGCGCTCGAGCGCGTCCCCATCTGTAGCGCTCCGGGTCATGTCCTGTCTTCGGTATACGCAACGAGCGACAAGGTAGCTCTATTCATGACAGACTTTTGAGAGAAGGTGTTGTAACAACAATACGTTCGGCTGCGGGAAGAAAGTGGGGCGGGCCTACGTAGCCGGAAATCGCTGGAACGTCGCTGGAACCTCCGGCCGTAGCCATCTTGCCCGCGCTTCGGCTAGCGTCGGGCCCATGAAGCGCCTCGTCGTCCTCGCCCTGCTCGTCGCATGTCGAAACACGCACGACGAGCCCAAGCCGCCCCCCGCGCCCGCGCCCGCGCCCGCGCCGCCCGCCGCCCCGGCCCCGGCCCCGGCCCCGGCGGCGCCCGCCACCACCGCCGCCGCGCCGCAACCCATCGCCGGCGTGACCCCGACACCCGGTGACTACAAGATCAAGGACTTCGCCTTCACCAGCGGGGAGAAGCTCCCCGAGCTGCGCATCCATTACATGACGCTCGGCACCGCCAGGCGCGACGCCGCGGGCCACGTGACCAACGCGATCCTCATCATGCACGGCACCGGCGGCTCCGGGCAGCAGTTCGCGCGCAAGCAGTTCGCCGACGAGCTGTTCGGCGCCGGCCAGCCCCTCGATCTCACCAGGTACTTCGTGATCCTTCCCGACGACATCGGCCATGGAAACTCGTCCAAGCCGTCCGACGGCATGCACGCCAAGTTCCCGCGCTACGGCTACAACGACATGGCCGAGGCCGAGCACGCCCTCGTCGCCGACGGCCTCAAGGTCGACCACCTGCGCCTGGTCATGGGCACCTCGATGGGCTGCATGCACAGCTGGATGTGGGCCGAGAAGTGGCCCGCCATGATGGATGCCGTCCTGGCCCTCGCCTGCCTGCCCACCCAGATCGCCGGCCGCAACCGCGAGTGGCGCAAGATGGTGATCGACGCGATCCAGCAGGATCCCGACTGGGCCAACGGCGAGTACACCAGGCAGCCGCACGGCGGGCTCCTCGAGGCCTCCCACCTCCTGACCCTCGCCGGCTCCGCGCCGCTCTTCGATCAGAAGCGGCTGTCCAGCCGCGCCGCCGCCGACCAGGCCGTCGAGGAGACCACCGCCAGCTACGTCTCGACCCACGATGCCAACGACGTGCTCTACGCCGTCTCCGCCTCGCGCGACTACGACCCCCTGCCCGACCTCGAGAAGATCACCGCCCAGTTCCTGTTCATCAACAGCGCCGACGACTTCATCAATCCCCCCGAGCTCGGCATCGCCGAGCGCGAGATCAAGCGCGTCAAGCGCGGCAAGTTCCTCCTGATCCCCGCCTCCGAGTCGACCCACGGCCACGGCACGCACACCTGGGCCACCTTCTGGAAGAAGGACCTCCAGCAGCTGCTCGACGCGACCGCCAGGAAATAGGGCCGGCCCGCATTCGGCGATGGTTCGCCGCGTCCCAGCGGCGTTCCTGATGCGGATCGGACACGCTGCGTCGTCCCGGCCGGCTGGAAGCGGATGATGCGGTCGAGATCGGGCTCTCCCGCGACCGCGCCTCCCGACCTGGATCCGCCAAGGCATGCGGTCCGTGACCGAAGACGGGACACTGCCCTCAGCTCAGGTGGCGCAGCTTGTCCGGATTCCGGACCGCATAGATCGCCACGATCTGATCGTTCGCGATCTCGAGCGCCAGGGTCTCGGGGCCGTCGTCGCCGCGCAGCACGAACCCGGGCAGGCCGTTGATCGACGCCGGCGAGACGAGCTCGGGCGAGGGCAGGCCGCGCTTGCCGGCGATGCCGGTGAAGAAGCGCAGGATCCGGTCCTTGCCGTGGATCGGGTTGAGCGCGGCGAGGCGCTTGCCGCCGCCGTCGGTGTAGAGCACCGCGTCGTCGGCGAGCATGCGCGCGAGGCCGTCGAGGTCGCCGGTGACCATCGCCGCCTGGAACGCCGTCGCCAGCCGCGCACCGGCGTCGCCGCTCGGCGCGAACCGCGGCCGGTCGTCGCGCACGTGATCGCGCGCGCGGGCGGCGAGCTGGCGGCACGCCGCCTCGCTGCGCTCGAGGACCTCGGCGATGGCCGCGTAGTCCATGTCGAACACGTCGTGGAGCAGGAACGCCGCGCGCTCCAGCGGTGACAACCGCTCGAGCGTCATCAGCAGCGCGATCGACAGATCGTCAGCGAGGGCCGGTGCCTCGGCGGTGTCGCTCACGAGCGGCTCGGGCAGCCAGGTGCCGACGTAGCGCTCGCGCTGCGCGCACGCCGACTTCATCCGATCCAGGCACAGCCGCGACACCACGCGGGCGAGATACGCGCGCGGCTCGACGACCGCATCGCGGTCGACCGCGCTCCAGCGCAGGAACGCGTCCTGGACGACGTCCTCGGCGTCGGCGACCGAGCCGAGCATCCGGTACGCCAGCCCGACCAGGAACCGGCGGTGTGGCTCGAAGTCGTCCATCATGCGCGAAGTGTAGTGGGCGTTGCGGTCGTGTGCGGCCGGCGCACCGGCGCGATCGTCTCCTCGCCGACCACGACGCGCTGGCACGCCTTGCCGTGGCCCAGCGCGTACTTGAGCGTCGGGTAGAACCGCGCCGAGGTCAGCGCGAACGCGAGCGAGACCAGCGCGCGCTCGCCCCAGCGCTCGACGATCTCGGCACGCGCGTCATCGGCCGCGGCGTCATGGGCGAGCACCGCCCGCGCGAACCGCACGCCGAGCCGCACGTCGTCCGGCATCATCGCCTCGGTGCCCGCGAGCACCGTCGCGAGCACGCGCGGATCGACCTTGTCCTTGAGCGCCATCGTCACACACAGCTGCGTGCACGGCCCGCAGTCCTCGGCGACCGCGCCGACGACCTTGACGGCGTGGTAGACCTCGCGCGGGACATCCTTGCGGTACGCCGAGAAGCCCGCGATCCGCGCGAAGCGCAGGAACGCACGCGTGTCGACGTCGAGCAGGTGGCGCACGTACGAGACGTCGTAGCCGAACTCCCGCTCGAATGCAGCCAGGCGATTGCGGATCAGCCACTTCAGCATGTCAGCTCCTTCTACCCTCACGACGAGACAGCGCGGCGCGCTGTGACATCGAGCGATCTGGCCGGGTTAGGCTCCGCGCCCAGATCGATGAGGGGCAGCGTCGGTCGCTCGCTGAGCTTCTATGCGATCCGGCGCTCGCGTGGTACGTGCAAGCGACGTTCTTGCCCGGCTCCAGCACCGATCATCGAGGCAGACGCCCGTGAACGCTCCGCGCCCGAAGATCGGCCGGTACAGCGCGTACACCGTGCTCGGGTTCGTGGGCTACGGAGTGGCGAGCCTCGTCGGCGCCGCGCTCGCGACCGCGTGGCAGCTCACGCTCGGCGAGCGTCTGGTCGCGCTCGTCGCTCCGCCGCTCGCGTTCATCGCGGCCATCACGATCGCGACCGCGCTCAAGGGCCGTGAGTGGATCGTGTTCTATCACGCGGCATTCGGAGCGCTCATCGCGGTCGTCTGCGCCGGCCTCGCGATCGACGCATGCGTGTGGCGGCTCGTCGACATCGCGACCCTCGGCATCGGCACGTTCCTCGTGTTCGGCCGACTCGGCTGCTTCTCGGTCGCGTGCTGTCACGGCCGGCCCGCGCGGCGCGGCGTCGTGTATCGCGATGCACACGTCGCGGTCGGGCTGGGGCGGCGATGGGCGCATCGCCCGCTCGTACCCGTGCAGGTGATCGAGGCCGCGGGCACGCTCGTGCTCGTCGCCACGGGTCTGCTCGTATCGCAGACACCGGGCCGCGCGGCCCTCGTGTTCGGTGGCGGGTACGCCATGATGCGGTTCGCGCTCGAGCTCGTGCGCGGCGACCCGGTGCGCCCGTTCGCCTACGGCCTGTCCGAGGCGCAGTGGTGCTGCCTCGCCGTGGGCGCGCTGTGCGCGATCGCGCGGCCGTTGCCGTGGACGCTCGCGATCGCAGGGGCGCTCGCCGCAGGTGCGATCGTGCTCATCGCGCACCGGCGACGCCGCGAGCTCCTGCTGCCGGCGCACCTGCACGAGCTCGATCTGCTGTGCGACGCAGTGCTCGCCGATCCCGCACACGCGCGCCGCGATACTCGCCCGCGCATGCGATCTCGGAGGCACTATGGCCCGGCGCGGAGGTCGTCGCCGGGCGAACGCCGGGGGTCGTGCACGTGATCGTCGCGTCTGCTAACAGTGACGCATGGGTATCCCGCGACAGATCGTAGTCGGCGATATCCACGGTTGCCATCGCGAGCTCGTCGAGCTGTGCGACAAGCTCGCGGTCATCGACGATGACATGCTGATCTCCGTCGGTGATCTCGTCGATCGCGGCCCCGAGCCCGCCGAGGTCGTGCAGCTGTTCCGCGAGCGGCGGAACAGCGTCGTCTTGACCGGCAACCACGAGCGCAAGCACGTGCGCGGCGTGTTCTCGTATGCGCAGGAGATCACGAAGCTCCAGCTCGGCGCGGCGTACGCCGAGATCGTGCAGTGGATGGCCGCGCTGCCGTACTACCTCGAGCTGCCCGATGCGATCATCGTGCACGCGGCGCTCGAGCCGGGCGTACCGCTCGCCGCGCAGAAGCAGGAGGTCCTGTGCGGCAGCACGGCCGGCGAGAGCGAGCTCGAGACCAAGCTCGGCGCGGGCCGCTGGTGGCACGAGCACTACGACGGCGCCAGGCCCGTGATCTTCGGCCACCACGTCGTCGAGCAACCCCTGGTGCGTCCCGGCAAGATCTACGGCATCGACACCGGTGCCTGCTTTGGCGGCGCGCTGACGGCGGTCGTCCTGCCGGGCTTCGATCTCGTCTCGGTTCCCGCCCGCGAGGACCACTGGGCGCGGGCGAAGCGCACCTGGCAGGCCGACGTGCTCACAACCAGGCCGTGGGCCGACATGAGCTGGGCCGAGCTCGACGAGCAACTCGCACGGTTCGGCAAGCTCGACGAGCCGCGAACGCACGCCTACGTCGAGGCGCTCCGTGCATGGCGCGGCGCCCTCGCCGCACGCACGACCGCGGCCTTCGAGGCCGTGCATCGCGAGGCGCAGCGGATCGCGGCCGACGAGGCGACGCGCAACGACGTCGCGAAGCGCCATCCGCTCGCCGCGCTGCTGTTCCAGGCGTTCCGCGGCCGGCTCGACCGCGCCGCGTTCGACAAGCAGTGCCAGACGCCGCGCAAGCTCGCCACCGTCGGCGCACCGCTCGGCCTGCCCCCGCTCGAGCCGCCGGCCGCGCCAGTGCGCGCGGGTTAATCGTCGACCACGATCCGCCGACCATCGGGCGTGGTCTCGACGGCCTCGATCTGCTCGCCGTGTTCATTGTAGCGACGTTCGAGCGTGCCGCCGAGCCGATCGTGCGCATCGTACCACGTCGAGACGGCGCGCCCCGGCGTGTTCACGTAGTCGGTGCGATTGTTCAGCTGGCCGCCGGGTGCGTAGTACCAGATCGTGTAGCGCTGCTGCTCACCGTCGTGGACTGCGGGCGACGTGATCCAGGTGGGAACACGTGCATCGATGGTTCGCTGCAGCTCGGCGATGTGCGGCGCGGGCTGCGCGTCGGAGTACACCACGTGGTCGAGCTCGCCTTGGACCCAGACCTCGTACCGCCGCGTGGCACCGACGTCGGCCTCGACAGCGTACGACCCTGACGTGCGCGCCTCCGACTCGGAGATCTCGGTCATCGGATCGGCCGCGAAGAAGAATTCAAAGTAGCGGGGCATGGTCACTTGTTGAGGTAAGGGCCGATGTCGAATTCGGAGCCGGTACGGATCACCGATACTTGGGCCTGGAGCGACGTCCCGACGCCCGAAACCTCGACGGCGACGGGAGGATCGTTGCCACCGAAGAAGTTCGAGGAGGCGATCTTGCCTTTCTTCAGGTCATCGGTAATCGCTTTGACGTTCTGCGGCCGGTCGGCTCTTGCCTTGAATCGCTCGCCGAGCTTCGTGAAGGTCGGCTCGTCGACGATGACCGCGACGTCGATGTCACCGGGGGTCGAGCAGTGCAGCGCGCTGCCGTCGATGCGGACGTCGGCGTTCGGGATCGAACGCTTCGCGAGTGCGCCGTTCACGGACGCCATGAACTTGTCGAAGTCCGCCCTGGCTGTTGAAGTTGTCGAGCACGCCGTTCGTCGACGAGCCGGTGAACTCGATCCGATGCTCCGTGAGCTTGAGACCGGGCGTTGCATTGATCATCGCGATCTGGCCGTCGGGCCGCTTGCCGATGAACATGCTGAGCTGGGTCTCTGCACCGGTCGTTGCGTCGACGTGGAACGCGGTCACCGGGACGAGATCTGGCTCGCCCTTCGCATTCTTCGTGAACTGATCCATCTTCGAGTCGACCGCAACCATCTGCGCTTTGAGATCGCTGACCGCCTCGATCTCGTGCGCGTCAAGCACGGTCTGCACCCAGCTCGCCTCGGCGGCCTTTGCAGCGCCGTCGAATGCCTGGCAGGTGACGACGTAGATGCCCTTCTGCTCGGTCGGCAGCGACGCGGCGCGCGCGGTGCCGAGATCGTACGCGTCGTGACCATCGACGGCGACCTTCGGCGCGGCGCCGAGCTTGGCCGGCATGTCCTTGCTCTGCAGCGGGTGCGCATACCAGCGATACGAGCGGCCTGCTGGCTCGGTCGCACCCGGCGGATAGCCGACCTGGAGCGCCAGCGCTGCGGTGCCAACCTTTGCCGGGTTAACACCCATGCTGCTGATGATCAGCGCCTGATCCGGCGAGGGCTTGTTCTCCGGCGATAGCAGCGCGAGGTTGATGTCCTGGTTCGCGCGGAACGTCTTGAAGTCGGGCGGAGCGCTCGCGTTCGCGGCAAGCGCCTCCGCGCGCGAGGTCGCGCGCACCGCCTCGATCTTGCGCTCGAGCACGGCAGTCGTGATCGTGCTGTCCTCGCCGGGGAGACCGACGTCTGCCTTCAGCGTCGTCGTACCGGGCCAGAAGATCTGGAGCTCGACGGTGTCGCCGTGGTTGCGCATCTCGTTGCCGCGCTCGTCGATCGCCGACCAGTGATAGACCATCACCTTGTGGCCGGGCGTCTCGACCTTCTGGCCGAGGCTCAGCTTGATCTTTTGCCCGACGATGAACGTCTTGCCGTCGAGCGGCGCCGGGGCGATGTCGAGCGACAGGCCGAGCTTCTTCTCGAGATCCGGATCCTGCTTGTAGTCGACGCAGCGCTGCAGTTGCACACCGGTGCGCAACACATCACCGATGCGGCCCGCGAAGGCCCCGAGCGCGGCGAGCTTGTCGGCATTGGCCTCGGCGGCCTGATCTTCGTCCTCGATCGGCTTTCGGCGCGCGGCGGGATCGGCAGCGGCGTCCTGTTGCTGTGCAGTGTGCGCGAGCTCGTGCGCGAGCAACGCGTCGCCGGCCGGTGTGCCTTGCGCCGGCGCGTTTGCGCCTATCACGATGTTTCGGCCGGCGGCAAATGCGGTCGCGTTGTGCTCGGCGGCCTTCGCGGCGGCGATCGGCCCGGTGTGCACGCGCGCGTCGCTGACATCAGTACCGAGCGTGCTCGACATCTTCGACGCAACGCGGGTGTCGACGCGTGATCCCGTGCCGAGCTGCGCCTCGAGCCCGACGAGCGAGCTCGGATGCGCAGCGTCGGCGGCAGCGTCGGGATCTGCGGCGGCGAGATCGGCCGGCAACCGGCCCGATGTGCGCCAGCTGCGCACCGCATCGCGCACGCGCATGAGGATCATCGGCACGAGCTCCTGCGCGGTGCGTGCATGCCTCGCCGCTGGGATCCAGTGGCGGATCAAGACCTCGCCGGCGCTCGCCGGCTCCGCGCCGTACTTGCCGAAGTAACGCTCGATGTAGGGACAGCCCGCTGCTGCGCCGATCTTGCCGAGCTCCTGCTCGACGACGCCGACGATCGCCGGCTTGAGCAGCGCGATGAACTGCGGCTTGGTCATCTGACCGGGCGCGAGCTCCCCACCGTCGATCAACAGCTGCACCGGCGGCGCACCCGAAGCGACCGCGGCCGCGACCTTGTCGGCGTGGGCCTCGGCGGGGCTGCCATCCGCGCCGATGGTGACCTTGCGCTGCGGCCTCCTCGCGCCGCCCTGTTGCTGCGCGACGTGGGTCAGCTCGTGCGCCATCAGCGCGCGGTCGGTCTCGTTCTCGCCCGGCCCGAGGAACACGTCGTTGCCATGGGCGAACGCGCGCGCATTCATCTTGCCGGCCGTCGCGCGCGACAGCGGATCCTTGTGTACGCGCGCACCGCTGACATCGACGCCGGTATGCGCGCCCACCTCGGCCGCGAGCGCCGGATCGACCGCCTGCCCGCTGCTCTTGGCGTCGACCGCGAGCGTCGCGGCATCCTCGGCGGTCCGCGGTACGGCAGGCGCGCCGAGCTGTTGCCACAGTCGCACCTCGCGATCACCGGTGCCGTCGCGGGATGCATCACCGCCGAGGCCGTCTGGTTCGGTGCGGACGGTCGATCGCACCGGCGCGCGGTCCGCGACGCCGTAGGCATGTTCCACCAGTGTCTGCTTGCCCGGTGTGGAGGCGCGGTCATCGCCTTTGCCGACACCGGGAGATGCCGTATCACCGCCTCGCGTCCCGTATCGATGGCTCATCCAACGATGCCCTCCATCGGCAGTGATATCACGGGGTCGTGCGGATCGGCGAGATCATCGCCGAATGTCTCCGGCGGCGTTGCGGCCATCCGCGCGGCTGCGCGCCATCGGCTCCACACCGTTGGTAGCGAACGTTGAGGGCGCGTGCGCCAGCTACCAGACGGAGCAGCGCTGGTCGGGCGGGCGGACGAGGGCCGCGCCGGCCGGGCAGGAGAATGCGGCGGCGAACTCGGGCGTGTTGGAGAGCGGGCCGATCACGCGGTACTGGGCGATCGGGTGCGGATCGCCCTGGACCATGAGGCGCTGGGTCTCGGGGCGGATCGCGTCGCCGCGGAACTGGCCCCAGGCGATGAAGAACTGCTGATCGGGGGTGAAGCCGTCGAGGGTGGGGGCCGGGGTCTGCTGCCTGGCCTTCTGGAAGGCGCGGTAGGCGAGGTTGACGCCGCCGAGGTCGCCGATGCTCTCGCCGAGGACCAGCTTGCCGTTGTGGTGGATGCCGGGCTCGATGAGGTAGTGCTCGAACTGGTCGACGACGCACTGGCCGCGGGCATGGAACTTGTCGAGGTCGTCCTGGGTCCACCAGTTGTCGAGCCGGCCCTGGGCGTCGAACTGGGCGCCTTGATCGTCGAAGCCGTGGCTGATCTCGTGGCCGATCACGACGCCGATCGCGCCGTAGTTGACGGCGTCGACGGCGTCGAGCGAGAACGCGGGCGGCTGGAGGATGCCGGCGGGGAAGACGATCTCGTTGAGCGAGGGGTTGTAGTAGGCGTCGGAGGTCGGCGGGGTCAGGCCCCAGCGGCCGCGGTCGACGGGCTTGTCGATCAGGTTGCGGTTGTCGGCGACGTTCCACGCGCGCGCGGCGAGCGAGCTGTCCCAGAACTGATCGCGCTGGATCGGAATGCTGGAGTAGTCCTTCCACTTGTCGGGATAGCCGATCTTGGGGTTGAACGTGGCCAGCTTCTCGAGCGCGCGCTGCCTGGTGGGTGGGCTCATCCAGTCGAGCTTCTCGATCGTGTCGCGCATCGCGGCGAGGAGGTTTGTGACCAGGAGCTTCATCCGTGCCTTGGCGGCGGGCGGGAAATAGCGATCGGTGTACTTCTTGCCGAGCGCCTCGCCGAGCAGCTGATCGGTGGACTCGACGCAGCGCTTCCAGCGCGGCTTGATCTCCTCGGTGCCGGACAGGTACTTGTCGTTGAACGCGAAGTCCTCGTCGACGAACGGCTGCGACAGCGCGGGCGCCGCGGCGTTGATCAGGTGCCAGGCGAAGTATGTCCGCCAATCGGACACCGGGGTTGCGTGGAGCTGGCGCTCGAATTCGCGGAAGAACTCGGGCTCGGTGACGTTGAGGCTCGCGGGCTGGATCCGGAAGGCCTTGAAGTACGCCGGCCAGTCGAAGCTCGGCGTGAGCGCCGCGAGCCCGGCCGCGGTCGTGGCGTGATCGGTCGCCCTGGGATCGCGCAGCGCGACGTTGTCGAGCGAGGCCCTGGCGAGCCCGAGCTCGATCGCCATCACGGTGTCGGCCGCGCGCCTGGCGGCGGCGTCATCGCGGCCGATCAGCTTGAACATCGCCGCGATGTGGACGAGGTAGCGCTCGCGCGCCTCGGCGAACCGGGGCTCGGTCTTGACGTAGTAGTCGCGGTCGGGTAGGCCCAGGCCGCTGGCGACGGCCCAGGCGACCACGTTGGTCGGCGCGTGCAGGTCGGAGTTGCCGAACAGCCCGAACGGCACGGGGATGGCGATCGCGTGCAGCCGCGCGATCATCCGGCCGACATCGGCGGGCTCGCGCAGCTTGTCGATCTCGGCGAGCAGCGGCTTGATCGGCTCGGCGCCGCGCTGGTCGATCCGGGCCTGGTCCATGCAGCCGCCGTAGAAGTCGCCGATCAGCTGCTCGACGCTCGCCCGCGGCCAGTCGCGCCGCGCCGACACCTCGTCGAGGATGTCCTTGAGCCGGTCCTTCGACGTCTCACCGGCCTGCCAGCGCCGGCTCCACCGCGTCATCGATGCGGGGATCGGGTTCTGCTTGCGCCAGCTGCCGTTGGCGAACTCGAAGAAGTCGTTGCACGGATCGGCGGCGCGATCGAGGTCGGCCACGTAGACGCCGTGCTGGCCGGCGGGAGTCCCCGACGACGCGGGCGGCGGATGTGATCCGCAGGCGGCGGCGATCACGACGAGCAACGGCGTTCGCGTCTTCATCGCGGCCATGATGCACAGCCGGAGCGCCGGTCCGCCAGCGGTGTGTGCACGATCGGTGCGATTGTCATTCTCCGCTGTCGTCGGATCGCAGCGCGCCGTGCGAGGTCCGCACTCGCTCGTCGCGGTGGTCGCAGCGCTACTTGTTCCTGGCGAGCTGCTCGCCGAGCGCGCGTGCCCGCTCGACCGCGGGGCCGGGCGCGAAGTCCTCGAGCTCGTGCAGCCGTCGCAGCTCGACCTCGGGGTCCTCGCCGGTCTTCGGGTCGGGCTCGAACGGGATCCGCTTGGCCCACTCGATCGCCTCGTCCTTCGACTTGACCTGGATCAGCCAGTATCCGGCGATCAGCTCCTTGGCCTCGGTGAACGGCCCGTCGATCACCGAGCGCTTGCCGCCGGCCGAGAACCGGACCCGCGCGCCCTGCGAGCTCGGGGCGAGGCCGGTGGCGTCGAGCAGCACGCCGGCCTTGACCAGCTCCTCGTTGTACTTGCCCATGGTGGCGAGCATCTTCTCGTCCGGCAGCACGCCCGCTTCGGAATCCTTGTTGGCCTTCACGATCATCATGAATCGCATCGTCGTTCTCCTGACTGGCCGGGGCCGTTGTGTTGGGTTCTGCTCGGGCGACGAGCGAGGGGGTCCGCGATCGACACGGCAGCCGATTTTTTTGGCGCGGGTAACTGCTGAAGATCAGGGCGGCGTCACGAGCTGCACGACAGCATCGAGCAGCCGGGGCGGTGGCGCGCCCAGTCAGGGCGTTTCTGAGCGAACCGCTCTCGGCCGGGTTGCTCGTCGTAGGGCCGGCGCAGCACGTCGAGCAGCTCGGGCAGGGCCGCCCGGTCGCCGCGCGCGGTCGCCTCGATCACCTGCTGCACGAGGTAGTTGCGCGGCACGTAGAGCGGGTTGATCGCGTCCATCCGCCGGCGCCGCTCGGCCTCGGCGATGCTCTCGACGGCGACGCGCGCGGCGTAGCGCTCGAGCCAGCGCCGGGTCGCCGCGCTCTGGGCCGGGGTGATCGCATCGGGCGCGTAGCAGGCGCCGGCGAGCGCCGCGGCCGCCGCCCCGAGGTCGCCGAGGCGCGCGCCGGCCAGCGCCCGGAAGAACACGGGCATGTCGGTCTCGATGTCGACCAGCAGCGCGCCGAGCGTCGCGAGCAGCTCATCGTCGTCGCCCCAGGTGTCGGCGCGGCCGGTGAGCCCGAGCTTGCGCAGCGAGCCATGGCGGTGCAGCGATGCGACCTCGGCGGCGAACCGCTCGACGGTCGCGCGCAGCGGATCGAGATCGTCGACCAGCGGCGCCAGCGCACCGGCGAGCTGGGCGAGGTTCCAGCGCGCGACCGCGGGCTGGTTGCCGAAGCGGTAGCGCTTGCCAGAGGCGTCGGTGATGTTCGGCGTCCAGTCGGGATCGAACGGCTCGATCCAGCCGTACGGGCCGTAGTCGATCGTCAGCCCGAGGATCGACATGTTGTCGGTGTTCATCACGCCGTGGACGAAGCCGACCCGCAACCACTCGGCGACCAGCCACGCCGTGCGCTGCGCGACCTCGGCGAACCAGCCGGCGATGTCGAGCCGGTCGCCGGCGATGTACTGCGGGAAGCAGCGCTCGAGCGTGAACCGCACCAGCGCGCGCAGCGTCGCGTGATCGCCGCGGGCCGCGTGGATCTCGTAGCTGCCGAACCGGAGGAACGACGGCGCGACCCGGCACACCACGGCGCCGGGCTCGTCGGCGGGGTGGCCGTCGTAGAGCATGTCGCGCAGCACCGGCTCGCCGGTTCCGACCAGCGACAGCGCGCGCGTCGTCGGCACGCCGAGGTGATACATCGCCTCGCTGCACACCAGCTCGCGCAGCGACGAGCGCAGCACCGCACGGCCGTCGGCGCGCCGCGAGTACGGCGTCGGGCCGGCGCCCTTGAGCTGGAGCTCCCAGGTCTGCTCGTTGCCCCCGCCATCGCGCGCGACGACCTCGCCCAGCGTGATCGCCCGGCCATCGCCGAGCTGGCCTGCCCAGGTGCCGAACTGGTGGCCGCCGTAGCACGCCGCGTACGGCGCCATCCCGGGCAACACGCGGTTGCCGGCGAGCACCTCGACGAGCTCCGGCGTCTCGCGCGGATCGAGATCGATCAACGCGGCGACCTCGGGCACCAGCGCGAGCAGCTCGGGCCGCGCGACCCGGGTCGGCGCGACCCGCGAGTAGCATGCACCGAGCACCTCGCGCGTCCGGTTGTCGTCGCGCGCATCGCCGGGCAGCTCGCGGACGAAGCGGTCATCGTAGCGCAGCTCGGCGAGGTTCACGCACGCACTATACGACACGCAAACGCCCGCGGCGGACCGGCGATGCCTGTCCGCCGCGGGCGGCGCCGTGGTCACTTCTTCATCGTGTCGCGGATGTCGCCCTCGAGCTTGTCGAAGCGATCGTCGACATCCTTCTTGAAGCTGTCCCAGTTCGTCTGGGTCTGGTTGCCGATCGAGTCGAGCCGGCTCGCCAGCTCGTCGCGCCGCGCGCGCAGCCGGGCCGCGCTGTCCTTGGCCGCCGCGTCGGTCCGGGTCTCGAGCTGATGGATCTGGTCATCGATCTTGGCCAGACGGATCTTGGCCGCTTCGCGGTAGTGGTCGCGCGCCGAGGTGAGGTCGCCCTGCGCCGCGTTGAGCTCGCGCTGCTCCTTGGCAACGTCGCCCTGGTCCTTGGCCATCTTCTGCTGGTCCTTGACGACGTCCTTCTTCTCGCCCTGGACGTCCTTGACCTGATCGTTGACGTTCTCCTGCGCCTTGGACGCCGTGGTCCCCGCGCGGTCCATCTCCTTGGCGGTCTCGTCCTTCTTCTTGCACGCGCCGGCGAACAGTGCCGCCGACATGATCGCGATCCCGATGAGCTTCCGCATCGCATGCTCCTTTCGTGTTGCCGGAGATTTGTGCAACCGCGGTGCCGGCGCTAACCACGCCGGATCTCGTCCGGACTACGGACCCGCCGCGCACATGCGCTCGTCACCGCGCGGGTGGACACAGGACGGCCACTTCGTCAACAGATCGCGACAATTGTCGACACCGCAGTACGAGCGCGGATCTGTGTATTGTTCAGTTGTGAGCACTCGAGCGATCGTCGCGTACACGTCCCCGGATGGGACGTGGAAAGGTGTATGGAACGACTGCAACAGTGACCCTCAGCAGCTCGGCCGCGTGCTGCTCCGCCGCATCGTCAGCCTCAAGGGCGACCTCGACCGCTTCATCGCACAGTTCATCGACGGCTGCCCCGAGGGCTGGGTCGCGCTCGACAAGAACGAGCGCTGCGCCGATCCGATCGGCATGTTCGGCGGCAAGTTCGACGGCATCGTCGCGACCTGCGACCCCTCGATCAACGCGCTGTGCTCCGAGGCCCAGTACCTATACCTCGTGCATCGCCCCAAGCGCCGGCTGTTCGTGTTCAACATCGAGAACCGCGACATGCGGCCGTTCGGCATGGTCACGTTCGACGACACCGGCAAGGCCAAGCCGTCCCGGCTGCCCTCGGTCGAGCGCGAGGCGTGATCCGTCCGGTCGGCGGACGAGCGGTCACTTCGCCGGCGCGGCGGGCGTCGGGGTCTGAGCGGTCGGCCTGGCCGGCTGATCCACGCGCTTTGCACTGGGCGCCAGGTCGCCGAGCACGCTCGTCGAGCGCGCCGCGTCCGGCAGGTACGGATCGAGCTTGCCTAGATACCACGTGCCGAACAGCACGAGGACGATCGCCAGCAGCAGGTACAGCTTCCACGGCGTCCGGCGATCGGCGAACGGATCGTCGAGCGAGCGCTTCGCGCCTGCGGGCAGCCGCGGCAGCTCGGTCATCGCCGCGCCGAACGCGACGTTGATCCGGGCCCGCGTGTTGATCGCCCAGCCGTTGGCATCGAGGATCGGGCCGAGGTTGCGGCGGCGCAGCTTGAGCCACGCGAGCAGCATCGACGGCCCCGAGATCATCAGCAGCAGCGCGATCACGCCGACCGGCAGCCACTTGCCGAGGCCGAACAGGTTGGCGAGCAGCGCGCCGACCAGCGTGCCGACGCCGCCGATCGCAACACCGAGCGCGGCGACGGTGCCGAGATCGATCCGCATCGGTCGGGGCGCCCCCGCCGGCGCCGCCGGCCCCGCCGGCGCCGCCGCCCCCGCCGCCCCCGCCGGTTCGCCCAGCGCGTCCTTGCCGGCGTTGCCGATATTCGCACCGACGACGCCGACCACGCCCGCCGACCTGGCCTCGGCGGCCTGGGCGCGCTTGGCGACCGTGTCCTCGACCGTCTTGAACAGCTTCTTGTACGGCGACCAGAACGCCGCCCGGACGCTGATCGGGTTGTTGATCACCTTGGTGATCGCCGCGTCCCAGTCGCGGCCCTCGCGGTCGTAGAACACGCCGTTGCGGCCGACGAACACGTTGTCGACGTCGCCGTTGGTCAGCGCCGCGGCGATCTGCCGGGTCTCGCCCTGGCGCGTGATGTCGCAGTACAGAAGGCACGCGTCGGACGCGCCGGCGAGCGCACCGTGCTTGGCGGCGTCGACGACCGGCACGCACAGGTGCAGCGCGCGCGCGTCGAGGTACAGCGTGCCGATCTGGAACGCGCCGTCCTGGCGGGCATAGAAGTCGGAGAAGTTGACGAAGTTGCGCAGGATGCGGCCGAAGTCGCGCTGCATGCGCACCGCCTTGCCGACCGCGGTGATCTGGGCGTACTCGTCGGCGAGCGCGGCCTCGCTGGCGATCAGCTCGGCGAGCCGCTTGCGCAGATCGGGCTCGCCCAGCCGGAGGATCCAGTCGTCGGCGAGCGTATCGACCTTGGTCGCCGGCCTGGCCTCGAACCACGCCCGGTACGGCGCCAGGCGCGTCGCCAGGGTCTCGACGTCGGCCGGGGTCAGGCCGTCGCGGGCACCGAGGATCGGGGGCACGGCCACCGCGGCGAACGCATGTATGCGCGCCGCCCACGCCGGGTTGAGCGCGCCCGACAGCGGCAGCCGGGCCGCCGGATCGATCGCCGCGAGCGGCAGCTGCGCGAGCTGCTCGTCGCTGTCGCTGAGCATGCGGTCGGCGAGCGCGACCAGCGCCGGCTCCTGGCCGGCCAGCGCCGCGCCCGCCCGCGGATCGAACGCCGCGATCTTGCAGCGCGCGAAGTAGTCCTCCATCTTGGCGCGGACCTCGGCGAACGCGGCCGCGGCCATCGCCGTCGCGGGGCCGAGCAGCGCGGTCGCGGCGTCGCGCCCCGCCAGCCACGCCGTGTACGCGTCGACCTCCGCGAACAGCCGGTCGGCGAGCGCCTGGTCGATCCCCGGCTTGCCCGAGCGATCGGTCACGCTGCCGACGCAGGCGATCGCGTCCTCGATCACCCTGCGGAGCTCGAGGTCATCGGTCGACGCCGGGATGACGATCCCGTCACCGTTGAGCACGGTCTCGCTGAACGCCTTGGTGATCGCCACGGTGTCGGCCACCGAGATCGCAGGCGCGTCCTTCTTGCCGAGGTCCAGCAGCATGCGCCGGGCCGCCGCGACGATCTTGGCGTCGGCGATCGCCGAGAGGTGGACCTCCGCGCTGCTCGTGAGCAGGTCGCCCGGCTGCCGGAACGTCTGCCTGGCCCACGCGATCGCGGCGAGGATGTCCTGCACCCGGAGCCGGCCGTCGCTGTCGACGTCGAGCAGCGCCAGCGTCTCGGGGTCGATGTCGACACCGCGCGTCGGCATCGCGAGCGCGGACCACAGCTTCTGGTCGAGCTCTGCCAGCGCGAGCAGATCCGCGCCGTCGCGCAGGCTGACCTGATCGACACCGCCGGCGCGAAAGAAGTGGAAGCGATGAGCCATGGCGACACCCTAAACCCGGCCAGGCCGAGACCCGGCCGCAACATACCTCAGGCGGTCGGCAACAGCGCCCACACGACGGTACCCCGGCCATCGATCCGCGGCGCGATCTCGAGCGAGCCTCCGTGCTGCTCGATGACGCGGCGCACGATGCCGAGCCCGAGACCGGCGCGCCGGCCCGGTCGTGTCGACGCGGTCCGCCCGTCGCTGGTCACCAGTGCTGCCGCCGGCATGCCCACGCCGGTGTCGGAGATCTCCAGGTACACCACAGCCCCGCCGGTCGGCTGCACGCGCACGGCGAGCTCGCCACCGTCGGGCATCGCGTCGGCGGCATTGAGCACCAGGTTGAGGACGAGCTGCTCGAGCTCGGAGGCCGAGCCGCGCACGGCCGGCAGCGGCGCCGCGATGTCGACCCGGACCGTGATGT
Source organism: Deltaproteobacteria bacterium (assembly GCA_005887925.1). Lineage (GTDB taxonomy): Bacteria > Myxococcota_A > Polyangia > Haliangiales > Haliangiaceae > JABFXX01. The sequence continues at coordinate 23,038 of VBLP01000117.1, forward strand.
CGGGAGACACCACGCGCGCGACCAGCGCGAGCGTCCGGTTCACGAGCGCGCCGAGGTCGACCACCGAGAACCGCGGCGACTCGCCGCAGACGTAGCCGACCAGCGATCCGGCCAGCCGCATGCCCTGCTCGATCGATACCCGCGCCCGCCGGATCAGCTCGATATCGTTCGGCGCGGCCTCGAGCAGCGCGAGCAGGCCATCCATCGCGCAGAGATAGTTGTTGAGATCATGCGCGACGCCCGCGGCGATCCGGCCGAGCAGGCGCTCCTGATCACCCTCGTCCGACTCTGTCCCTGTCATCGGTTTTTTCACCATGGGCATTCGACGCGGATCGCGCGAAAAACCCAGTCGGTCGAGCTTCGATTGTCGCGTCGTCCGAGCACCGATCATGCTGTCAGCGCCCGTCCTACAGCCCAGCGCGCACGCCGGGTTGCGTGCTACACGAGGCCGTTCTGGATCGCATAGCGCGTGAGCTCGGCGTTGGTCGCCATGCCCATCTTCTCGAGCAGCCGCGCGCGGTACGTGCTGACCGTCTTGACGCTCAGGTGCATGCGCTCGGCGATCGCGCCGACGCTCTCGCCCGACGCGATGCCGCGCATGACCTCGAACTCGCGCTGGGACAGCCGATCGTGCGGGGCCCCGGCGTCGCCGCCGACCATCGCTGCGAGCCGCTCGGCGAGCGTCTCGGTGATGTACTTGCCGCCCCGGACGATCCGCTCGAAGGCGCTGATCAGCTGCTCGGGCGCCGCCGACTTGGTGAGGTAGCCCGAGGCACCGGCGCGCAGCGCGCGCAGCGCGAACTGCTCCTCGCCGTGCAGGCTCATGATCAGCACCGGCAGCCGGGGATGACGATGCTTGATCTCGGCGAGCAGATCGATACCGCTGCGCCCCGGCATCGACAGATCGAGGATGACCGCGTCGAACGGGTCGGCCAGCGAGGCGAGTGCCTGGTCCCCGCTGCCGGCCTCGGCGACCTCGATCCCGGCGAATCGATCATCGAGGATCGCGCGGAGCCCCCTGCGTACGACCTCGTGATCGTCGACGAGCAGCACGCGATACATGCCGCGATCGTACCTGTGATACGGTCCTGCGTCATGGCCGACGGGGAGGAACGCGGGCCGTCGATCGAAGACGATCTGCGCAG
>VBLP01000571.1:0-1787 GCA_005887925.1 Deltaproteobacteria bacterium
CCGGATCCGCTTGAGCCCGAGATCGGCGAGCACCTGGGCGCCCAGGCCGAAGTCGCGCAGCGCCTCGCTCGAGTCATTGCGCAGGTTCGTGAGCTTGTCACGTGCGGCGGTTCGCTGCAGGACGAGCCGCTCGAACGACGGGAGTAGCCGGGTTCGGCTGCGGTTGACGACGTAGAGCAGCACGCCGACGCCCTGCTGATCGATCGCCTCGACCGCGGCGAGCAGATCGGGGCGCAGCGCGAACGGATCGGCGAGCGGATCCATCGCGGCGACCCGGACGAGCACCGGCTGGCCGGTCGCCGAGATCGCGGCGACGTCGCCCCGGACCAGCGCGAGGTACTCGGTGTCCTCGACCTCGGTGTCGTAGTAGTGCGCCACGAACGGCTCGCCGGGGCCGAGGGTGCCGGGCCTGAGCGCGCCGGTCGCCTGCCGCCGCACGATCCGCTCGCGCTGCAGGCGGTAGGCGATCAGGTCGGCGACGCTGAGCAGCATCAGGCCGTGGCGAGCCGCGAACTGCTCGAGCTCGGGGAGCCGCGCCATCTCGCCGTCGTCGCGCATGATCTCGCAGATCACGCCGGCGGGCCGGCAGCCGGCGAGCCGCGCGAGGTCGACCGAGCCCTCGGTCTGGCCGGTGCGCACCAGCACCCCGCCCTTGCGCGCGCGCAGCGGGAACACGTGGCCCGGCGACACGATGTCGGCGGGGCCGGCGTCCTCGGAGATCGCGGCGCGGATCGTGGTGGCGCGGTCGCGCGCCGAGATCCCGGTCGACACGCCGTGGCGCGCCTCGATCGACACCGTGAACGCGGTGCCGAGCGACGCGCGGTTGTCGCGCACCATCATCGGCAGCTCGAGCCGGTCGATCATCGCGTCGTCCATCGCGAGGCAGATCAGGCCGCGCGCGTGGGTCGCCATGAAGTTGATGTGCTCGGGCGTCACCATGTCGGCGGCGAACACCAGGTCGCCCTCGTTCTCGCGGTCCTCGTCGTCGACCAGGATCACCATCCGGCCGCTGCGGACCTCGTCGAGCGCGCGGGTCACGCGCTCGGTCGCGGAGGCGATCGCGGGCGTCGGCGGGGGCGCGGGAGGCGTCGGCGTCGGTGGCGTCATGGCTTGACCAGCTTCTCGACATGCTTGGCGAGGATGTCGGCCTCGAGGTTGACCCGATCGCCCACGGCGAGGTCGCCCAGGTTGGTGTGATCGCGGGTGTGCGGGATGATCGCCACGGAGAAGCCGTCCGCGTCGACGGAGTTGACGGTCAGGCTGACGCCGGCGACCGCGATCGAGCCCTTCTCGACGACGTAGCGCAGGATCGCCGCGCCCGCGCGGATCCCGAGCACGAGGTTGGCGCCCAGGTCGGTGCGCGCGATCAGCTCGCCCATGCCGTCGATGTGCCCGGTGACCCAGTGCCCGCCGAGGCGATCGCCGACGCGCAGCGCGCGCTCGAGGTTGACCCGCTTGCCCACGTCGAGCCCGCCGAGCGCGGTCAGCGCGAGGGTCTCGGCGCCGGCGAGCACGCGGTACGCGCCCGCGCCGATCTCGGTCACCGTCAGGCACGCACCGTCGTGGCAGATCGACTCGCCGACCGACAGCTCGGCGAGCGGGATGCGCTGCGGCCGGACCGCCAGCACGAGCGCCTCGCTCGCGCCGGCGCAGCGCTCCGCCGCGGCGATCACCCCGGTATCTTCCACCAGCCCGGTGAACATCTCGACTGCGTGTACCATACCCGGCGGGTCCCGGTGGTGCCGCCGGATGAGTCGGCTCGCACCCGCACAGGCAGCGCGGGATGC
>VBLP01000571.1:2071-4339 GCA_005887925.1 Deltaproteobacteria bacterium
CCGGGGAACGACGGGTTGGTGCCGCCGTACGCGCGCCGCCCGGCCAGTGGGTTGGTCCCGCCGGTGACCAGCGTGTTGGTGTAGCCCGGGTTCGCGATCAGCGTGACGTCCTGCCAGGTCGCGCCGCCGTCGGTCGAGAACTCGATCACGCCGCCGTCGAACGCCTGCGCCGGGGTCGCGCCCTGCGCCGGCGTGAGATCGAACGAGAACCGGTGGCTGAACGCGATCGACAGGTTGCCCGGGCCCGCGGTGATCGGCGGCGACACGAGGCTGGCGTCGGAGGTCGACGCCGAGTCGGCGCCGTTCCACAGCCCGTCGAGCCCGGTCTCGCGATCGTGCGACCACACCGAGCTGGAGCCGACCGGCGTCCACACCGAGCGCAGCGCGTCGAACGTGTCGACCGTCGAGGCGTTCGGCTTGTCGTCGACGTTGAGCGGCGCGACGATCGGGATCCCGACGTCGGCGCAGCCGTCGGTCGAGCTGATCTTGACCAGGAGGTCGCTCGACAGCGCGTTCTTCACCGAGGCGTCGAGCGAGACGTCGAACGACACCGTAGTGTCGCTGTACGCGGCGAGCGAGCCGACCGCGACCGTCGGCGGCGTGACGTGCAGCCCCGAGATCGCCGAGGCCACCGACACGGTGACATTGGACAGCGCGACCGGGCCGGCGTTGGACACCGGCACCGTGAGGTGGATCGATTCGCCGGCGTCGAGCACGCCGTCGCCGTCGCAGTCCTTGGTCTGCTGCGATGCCAGCGCGCCCGGCTGGATCCGGCCCTTGACCTCGTTGCTCTCGACGATGCCCACGAAGTTGACCGACGTCCGCGGCGGCGAGATCGCGCAGCTGCCGAAGCCGCGCCGCGCGTAGGCCTCGGCGAGGATGCTGTGGTCCACGACGTTGACTGCGCGCGCCGCGATCAGGATCGAGTCGCGGGTCTCGGTCGGCGTCGCCTGCGGCGGCGAGATCAGCAGGCCGGTCACGACGTACTGCTGCATCCGCAGCCGGGTCTCGTTGAACGGGATGCCGCGCGCCAGGCCGGACTTCTGCAGCGCGACGTAGCCCTCCCACATCATCGACGCCCAGACCTCACCTGCGTTGTGGACCTCCGAGTTGGCGCTGCCATTGGGGTTGAACGGGTGCTGCGGCGTGCCGGCCGGCAGCGCCACGCCGGTGGCCATGTGGCGGAACGACAGCGAGTTGATGGTCTGGTCGATCGAGTACGGCGCGCGGCGGATGCCGAAGTACACCGGGTCGGCCGGGAAGCTCATCGTCGAGAACATGCCGACCGGGAACGCCTTGCTGAGGTCGTCGCCGGGGCGGCTCATGGTGAGCAGCGAGTCGAAGTCGGCCCAGCCCTCGCTCATCGCGCCGCACAGCGAGGTGTTGCAGACCTGCAGCCGGTGATGGACGTAGTGCATGAACTCGTGCGCGATCACGGTGAAGTCGAGCGTGCCGTCGAGGAACGGCGCCGCCTGGCCGCGGTGGAGCGTCGCCGCGACCGGATTGCCGCCGGCCGCGGCGAGGTCGGCCTTGATCGCGTTGCCTTCGGTCTGCAGCACCGACAGGAGGCCGATCGTGATCGCGGTGGTGATCGCGGGATCGTCGCCCATCGCGGGCGGCGCCACCGAGAACACGTTGTTGGCGAGGATCAGACCGACCGCCCCCGCGTTCTGCGCGTTGAGCGCCTTGGTCTTGAACGTGCACGCGCCGCGATCGGCGAGCACGATCATGCCGGTCGCCGGCGCGGTCAGCGGCGCGCAGCCGTCGGCCGGGCTGGCCAGCACCACCGGGGCGGTGACGTCGAACAGGGTCGGGCCGAAGGCGGCCTGCCCGACCGGCGGCGTACGGCTGGACACCGACAGCTTGTTATCGGGCTTGCCGTCCCAGATGAACACCTGCATGCGCGGCGGCAGGCCGTCGGCCGGCGTCGACATGTTGGCGTTGTTGCGCGAGGCCGGCGCGTTGTCCTGGGCCTCGCCGTTGATCGCGTCGCGGTCCTCGCCGCCGCGGCCGAAGTTGCTGTCCTGCGCGTTGCCGGTCGGCTCGGTGAAGCCGGCGTCGTACCAGAAGTCGTGCAGCCAGTTGATCAGGTAGAACAGCTGGGTGATGCCGACCATCTGCTGCTGCTGCGATCCGATCGCGCTCTGCGTGAAGTCCTCGGCGCGGTCGAACGCGTTGGGCGCGGTCAGCGTGGCGCGGAAGTCGCCGAACGTCAGGCCGTCGGGCGCGTTGATGTCGGTGTAGGTCTGGACGTTGTTGCCGTTGGTC
>VBLP01000573.1:0-5130 GCA_005887925.1 Deltaproteobacteria bacterium
TGCCACAAGAGGCACACCGCCTGGTTCCGGTAGCCGGGCATCAGCGTCTCGTCGACGAGCGCGGGGTGCGCGACGTGATCGTCGTTGCCCTGATCGACGCTCCACTTGGCCAGGGTCTGGCGCGTTTGCAGAATCGTGAGGTTGTTGTCGAGATCGGTGTCCCTGGTGTCGTCGCTGAGCTGCTGGTCGGGCCGGCCGTCGAAGAATTCGACGTTGCCCCGGATGCCGCCGTTGCCGTTCTCGCCGCCGTACACGTTGGCCGCGTTCGTCGAGGTATAGAAGGACTTGCCCGGCCGGCTTGTCGCCGCGGTCGCGCCGACGATCGTGGCGCTCGGGGTGTCGGTCATCAGGCGCAGCGCGAAGTCGCCGGCGAAGATCTGCTGCAGAGTCGCGCCGCCGCCGTGGAACGGCACGCCGACGACGAACAGCAGGTCGGCCTGGTAGCCGGCCGAGTTCGCGCTGGCGAGGTTGACGCGCCAGTTGCCGATCCAGGCGAGCACCGGGGCGCGAACGCGGCAGCGGCCGTAGATCAGCGGTAGCGGCGCGCCCTCGTCGGTGCGGGGGACGCCCGAGATGGCCCCGGGCGGCGGCTGCTTGGGGTCCCGAGGCCAGTACTGGTAGGCGAACGACGCGGTCCACAGCGCCAGCTCGGCCATGATGTAGCCGATCATCAGGTCTGCTCGATCACGCCGAGGCCCTTCGGCAGCCAGGGGTTGATGCTGGTGGTCATCTCGGGGTGGCCACCGAAGTTCGAGACGTTGCCGAACTTGTCGCGGCAGGTGCCGATCGCGTGGTCGCAGCCCGCGAACACGGCGAGCGCATCACCGGGTGACGCACCGACGAACGGCGAGTGGAGCGTGAGCGTCGCGCCGGCCTGGCGGAGGATGTACCGCCGCTCGCCGCTGGCGACGTGGACGACGTCGCCCAGGCTGGCCCAGCCGTCGGAGTGGCCGTCCAGGGTGCTCACGACGAGCGTCGTGCCCGACTGCGAGACGAGGGCGCAGCTGACCTGGAAGCTCGCCTCGGCGGGCCCGTCGACGCCGGGGTTGGGCGCGCAGCGGGCGTCGAACAGGCGGTGGTTGCACAGGCGCTGGGCGGCGAGCACCGGCAGCTTGATCTTCATCGCGTCGTCGGTCACCGAGGGCACACGTAGCTTCGCGACGTGGCCGTCGATCTGCATGCCGGTACCGAAGCCCTGCCACGCCTGCACGGCGATCCCGCTCACCTCTTGCAGGCGGTGGAGGGTCACCAGGACCTGGCGCTCGGGGATCCCGGAGGCGACGAAGCGCTGGACCACGGGATGGGTGATCGGCAGGTACACGATCAGCTCGCGGCCGGTGAGGTCCTGCGCGACCTGCTGCGGCCCGCGGCTCATGGTGAGCGCGGTGAACGTGTCGCCGCCGAACGTCACGTCCAGGGGATGGCTCGTCACGCGGTAGATGGCTGTGGGTGTGATGAGGGTGTAGAGGTCGATCGGACGGCCCTGAGAGGCCGAGCGCTCGTCGTCATCGAACGTCGACATGGGGCGAGCCTCGCGTCGCCGTGGCCGCCGGGTCGATTCAGGCCTTGGCGATCTGCACCCAGAGCCCGAGCGTGCTGTGATAGCGAAACGTGATCGCCGAGACGCCGGTGGCGCCGACGGCGGTGACGGCGCCGGCGCACCAGAAGCGGTTATTGGGCGAGCTCGCCAGGGGGCTCTGGTGCGCCCACGAGAGGTTGAAGCTGGCGGCCGAGCAGCAGCCGCAGCTCCTGGTTGTCGGGCAACGAGAACCGCGGCGGATTGAGCTCGGTGTCGTACCAAAGCAGCGCCATCGACGTTGACGCTAGGCGCCGCGCCGTGCCGGGAGGATTACGCGATCTGCACCCAGCGGCCGACGCCGCTGTGGTAGCGGTAGGTCGCGACGAGGCCGACGGCACCGAACGTGACGCGGCCGGCGTTCCATAGCCGATCGGTCGGCGGCACGGTCTCATCATCGTCAACGAGCAAGAGGCCCGCGGAGCCGGGGCTCAGGTTGATGATCGTGACGATCGTTCCGTGTACGGGGCCGCCGGCCATCGCGATCCCGTTGAACCTGCGTGTGCGATCGCTCGTCCAGTGGATCAGCGTCGCCTTGCCGAGCACGACAACGAATTCCTGCGCGGGTGGACCGGCGCCGGTGAGCGCGAGGTCGATCACCGTGTCGAACAGGAGCAGGTTCGGCGGCACGAGGGTCTCCTCGCTCGTGCGCGCGACGAGCTCGACCGAGAACGTGCCGCCATCCCAGGTCACTGCGACGTGGTCGTCGCTGCCCTCGAGCCGCACCTGCTCGACGAGGGAGAGCTTCGCGATCGTCCCGAGCACGATCCGGTCGAGCGAGAGCGACAGCGTGCCGTCGTGGTGGTCGACGAGCCCGGTGACCGTGACGTACTGGACGTCGCCGTCGGTGGTGGCCTCGGCGAGCCGCTGGTGCGCCAGCGAGGCGAACCAGCTGGCGTAGTCGCCGGCGCCGGCGACGTCGGCGCTTTGTACCTGGATCCCGTGGGGGGTCGTTGCGACGTAGATCAGGTCGTCGCGGTTCGTCGAGAGCAGGAACGACACCTGGCGGCCGCGGATCTTGCGGAGGAATGCCTTGAGCCACTGCCAGTCGTCGGGGTCCGAGCTCGCGAACCGGATCGGGCGCGCCCAGTCCGGGACGTGCTGGTCGCCGAAGCCCGACGGCAGCGCGCCCAGGTCGAGCGTCTCGGCGCCCGACAGCATCGCCTCGCTCGCCGTGCCCTCGATCGCGTTCGGGCGATCCCAGATCAGGAGGTCGGCCTCGACGAGTTCGGCCACGGGGACGGGCGCGCCGGCGGAGTAGGTGACGATCGACGCGCCAGCGCCCATGACGTCGACGCCGCCCCAGCCGAACACCGCGGCCTGCGCGCGGAGCGCCCACAGGTCGACGGAGATGGGGTAGCGCGCGAAGCCCTGCTGCGGATCGAGCAGCACCTGGACCAGCGGCAGGATCCGGCCGCCGGTGCGTCCCGCGCTCCCCAGCGTCTGCGCGCTCGTCAGGTTGCCGGCGCTGTCCACCACGGCGAGCGTGATCGTGGCGGCCATGGTCGACTGCACGACCGCGCCCAGGGCGGTTCCGTCGCTGCCGATCACGACGCACCGCTGGCCGGGCTGGGCCCAGTCGAGCACGGCCGTCGACGCAACCGTGACGGTGGTGCCCGCGGCGTCGGCGACCAGGAGCGCCTCCTCGTAGGGCAATGCGAGCAGGAAGGTCGAGCCCGCGGCGGCCGCGCGCTGCAGCGTGCTGCGAATGTCGCGCGAGCTTGCTTCGAGCAGGAACGCGGTTCCTTCGAAGCGCTGCTTGGGCGTCCCGAACGGCGAGCTCCGCTGCTCGATCCCCGAGAAGCTGCGGAAGATGTCCGTGCTCCACGAATAGATGACGCGGGTCCCCGGCTGGAGCGACAGGACGAAGGTCGCCGCGCCGACCGGGCCCCGGCCCGGGACGCTCGGTGTGAACGGCGGCGAGACTCGGTAGGCGTGCCGTCGCGAAAGCGGCATGCGCCGGCCAGGCTGCCGGCCCGGATGCATCAGCGTGCCCGCGCCCACGACGCGCTACCCGAGCTCCTCGAGCAGGTACTGGTGGAGCGTGAGCGAGCCCGTGGCGACGGATTGCGTGTAGAACAGGTCCACGAGCTGCGGCGCCGTCGAATCGAAGCCGTTGCCGGGCGCGGGCGCGGTGTTGTACGGCAAGAGGAACACCGCGTTGCCGCCGGCAATGGCCGCCGGCGCGCCAATGCCAGCCTCCGAGGTCCACGTGCCTTGCCCGATCAGCGTCGCCGCGTTGCCGCCGCCGACGGTCCGGCAGGTGAGCAGGAGGTCGAGCCGCCAGCCGACCGCCACCTTGCCCGCGACGTTGAGCGCGATCGGCTGCGAGTCGAAGACGATGATCGTGCCGAAGCGCAGGTCGAAGCGCGCCGTGCCAGGCGCGCCGGCCGTGCACGAGATGCGACCGCTCGCGGTGAGGCGGAGCTGCTTGCCCGGGTACCAGAACGCGGGGCCGGGCGGCAGCGTGCACCGTGCGGCGGTCGGCAAGCACGACGCCGCGGCCGCCGCGACCAGCGTCGGCCCATCGGCGAGCGCCGTGGCCAGCGGGTTGACCCAGAGCTGTTGGCCCATGCCCGACCGTCGTCCTGCCGGCGGGTCCGGGTCGAATCAGCGCCGACCGCCCGCGCCGACCGCACAACACCGTGGTTCGCGCGGAGGGAGTCGAGAGGATCTGCACACGCTTCGGGTGGTTGCTGGCGGCGAGCACCGTGGGTCCCAGTGACGCTCTTGGCCGTGGCTGGCGGCTCGGGATCTCTTCACCCTCGGGTAGTTAGCTTCGCTGACTACCCGGTGGGGTGCGGGACGCTCTAGCCTGTCATCAAGGGCACTCGAGCCCACAAGCTGGTGCGGATCGTGCTGCTCGTCGCGCGCCGCGTGGTTGCGGATCCGCAGCTCGACCGGATCGATCGCGAGCGCGTAGGCGAGCTCGTCCATCGCGGTCTCGAGCGCGAACGTGCCGGTCGACTCGCCGGGCGCGCGCTGAAACGTCGGGGTCGGGACGTCGATCGACGGAACGCCGGTCGTCGATCTCAAGCCAGTGCTGTAGCCCGCGAACCGATCACCGGCCTCGGATGCGCGAGCGCCGCGCTCGCGCATCCGCTGGAGATGATCATGGGTCGCGGCGAGCCAGTGCGCGCCGCGGGACGACTAGGAAACATCGCCTGGCCGTTCGGCGGGTGACAGGTGCACAGCGTCGCTCGCGTCGCTAGCTGTCGGATGCCGCTGTACAGGATCGCCCACGGCGGCGGCGACCATCAGCGCCGCGATCACCACGGCGCGAAAACGGCGTTCGTGGCGCGCCATGCTGCTGTGCTCGCTCGTAACGCGGGATATTATCTTGAGTCCTCCCAAACGGGGCGCTGGAAAGGCGACGAGCTTTCCCATTGCTTCGAGAATGACCGCATAACGGTGATCTCAAGATAACGTCGAGTATCCGGAGTTCGGGATACTCGACGGAATCAGCGCCGACCGCCCGCGCCGACCGCACAACACCGTGGTTCGCGCGGAGGGAGTCGAGAGGATCTGCGCACGCTTCGGGTGGTTGCTGGTCG
>VBLP01000573.1:5346-6664 GCA_005887925.1 Deltaproteobacteria bacterium
ATCGATCGTACTGGTTGACGATGATGATCTTCGGCGCCGGTGCAGCGGACGTCGGCGATGCGGCGCCGCCGGTCAAGCTCGGCGAGTAGGGGTACGCGCCGGCCCTGGCGCCGGCCACGGCGGCCGAGCTCGGCGCAAGCCGGGGGATGCCAACCTCGGCGCCGGGCGTACCGCCGCCGGCGGTCGCCGAGGTAACACCGGGCACCGGGACGCCGGTCGCCGCGGTGATGATCGCATTGATCGCGGCGACCTCGAGCTGCTTCAGGATCAGCCGCTCGAGGTCCTGGATCATCGAGTCGATCATGGTCGACCAGGAGACCGCGCCGCCGTTGGCCATCGTGACGAGCGACTCGTTGAGCTTGTCGACGTCGGCGACCAGGGTGTTCGCGAGGGTCTGGCCGAACGCGCCGGCGTCGGCCTTGGCCTTGAGCCAGGCCTGCTCGAAGCCACCCGCGACGGTCTTGCCCTCCTGCGTCGCGGCGAGGTAGGTAGCGCGAACGCCATCGACGGCGCGGCCGTACTGCTCGGCGGAGAGGCGGCCGCGCTCGAGCAGGTCGCCGAGCGCCGCGAGCTGGTCGTGGTAGGTCTTCTGGGGGCCGAGGATCTGCTGCGTGAACTGCTGCTCGGCGCGCATCAGGTCGCCCTGCCGCTGGCGGACCTCGATCAGGTGCCGGGCCTGCTGGACTTGCTGATCGGTCAGCACGAGGCCCTGCTTCTGCAGCTCCTGCTCGAAGCTGGTGAGCTGGGCGGCGCGCTCCTGCGCCGCGAGGTCGTCGCGCAGCGCCGCCGTCGCCTCGATCTGCTTGCGCACCCAGGCGCCCATCGGGTCGAGCGCGTCGGCCTCCTTGCGGCGGTAGTTGTCCATTGCGGTCGCGCCCTGGGCCCAGCTGAGCAGGCCCTTGTCGACGGCGTGGTTCACGACGTCCTGGGCGTGGGCGAGCTTCTCCTCGGCCGCGGTGACGGGGTTGGTCTGCTCGAGGATCGACCGCAGCTCGTTGCGCAGCTTCTCGAGCGCCTTGAGCTCCTTGTCGGACGGGCCGACCGGTTCGGGCGTCGCGGTCGCGGTCGAGATCGTGCCGCCGGCCGGATGGTTCTTGGCGTCCATCACGCGCTGGGCGGCGATGTCGCGCGCCGTCTTGTCGAAGTCGTCCATGGCGGCCTTGGCGGAGGCCTTGATGTCCCCGATCGCGCTCCGGGCGAGCGCCTCGGTCGGCGTGCCCTGGAGCGGATTCTCGACGTCGCTGTAGAGGCGGTACCGACCGTTGCGCGGATCCTCGCCGCGCTCGTCGAGCCCGCGCTTGGCGTACTCGCTGACGAC
>VBLP01000119.1 GCA_005887925.1 Deltaproteobacteria bacterium
GACGAACTTGGAGTTTTCCTCGACCTTGCGGGCATCGACGTCGTTGTGCTCGCGGGTCAGCTGCGCCACGCGCTCCTCCGCCGAGTTGATCGCCGCGTTCTCGCCGGCGAACACGCGGCCGTCGACCTTCGCGGTGCGCGCGACACCGCCGAGCGCGCCGAGCACCTGGTCGAGCGCGTCGGTGTCCTTCTTGATGTCGGCGCCGAGCAGCCGGATCGCGCCGCGGCGCTGCCAGCGGGCGCGGGCGAACCGGATCGTGTAGCGCGCCGAGTGGATCAGCCCCGGCTCGGGGATCTCGGGGACCGGGCTGACCTTGGGCGGGGTGAACGGACGATCGACCAGCGACTCGGGCCGCTGGATCCGGGTCGGCGGCGGCTCGATGCCGTCGTCGCGGCGGCGGCTGGCGTCGATCGCGACCGGCGCCATCGGAGCCTCCACCGGCGGGGTCTCGGCGCCGCGGCTGAAGCCGAACGGCCCGCGGACGCCCGTCGCCCACGGCGGATCGGCGGCGTGGCCCGGCAGCGCCGGCGGCGTCGGCGCGGCGGGCGTCCCCGAGGTCGACTCGGCGGACGCAGGGCTGGGCGGCGGGCCCGGCGGCACCGCGCGCGGTCCCCCGAGCACGCTCGGCATCGGCCGCGGGGGCCCGGGCGGATCGCCGCGGCGGCGACCGAGTCCCTGCGGATCCGGCTCGGGCGGCGGCGCCTCGCGACGCTGGGCGGCGGGTCCAGGCGAGAGCGCGACGGCCAGCCCGCGCGCACCGTCGTCGGGTGCCGGCGGCAGGCCGGTCGCGGTGTCGCGCGTCCCCGACGGAGATGGCGGTGGCGGCGCCGGTGCGCGCAGACCGGCCGGGCCGGCCGCGAGCGGGGCGAACCCCGCCGACGTCACCATCACGCCGGGCTGCAAAGGGGCTGCGCCCGACGGTGCCGCTCCGGCCGGCAACCCGGTGGTCGGCGCTGGCTTGACCTGCGCGGCGGCCGCGCCGGCGACGGCGGGGCTGGCGGCGGCGCCGGCGACCGCTGCAGCCGGCGTGGCGCTCGAGGCGGCGGCCGCCGGTGCCGCGGCAGCCGGCGCACCTGCCGCGACCGCGGCCGGCGCACCCGCAGGCGATGCCGCGGCGGCGCTCCCGGATGCACCCGCGGCCGGTGCGCCCGCGACCGGCGCGCCTGCGAACGCCGCCGTCTGGCTCGCCGCGATCGGCGGCGGGCTGGTCGTCCCCGGCTTGCGCAGCGGCGGCGGCTGGGCCACTCCGACGCGCGGCGGCAGCAGCACGCCGGACGGCGGCGCATTGCGCGCGCGCCGCGGGGGCAGCGGCGGCAGCCGCCGACCGCACGCGCCGCACACGGCCAGCTCGTCGGCGTTCTCCGCGCTGCAGAACGGACAGAACCGCATGCTACCTTAGCGCTCCGACCGCGGGATGCTGTCCTCGCTCCGCGGCCGATCCTCGCCGATCTCTTCGTTGCCGCTTCTCGAGTTACGCCCGGTAGCCCTTCGTCGCGCCGCCTCGACCTCGGCGAGGCTTGACCGCGTATCGCGTCCAACATCCCGCGGTCGGAGCGCTACTGGCTCGCGCTGGTAGACGAGCTCGCCGTCGACGATCGTGTAGTCGATACGGAGATCGAGCAGGCTCCGGTCCGGCGCCAGCGTGCCGCTGAACACGGTGAGATCGGCGCGCCGGCCGACCGCGAGGACGCCGCGTGTCGCCTCGGCGCCCTCGGCATACGCCGCGCCGCGGGTGAAGCCCTCGATCGCTTCGGACAGCGTCATCCGCTGATCAGGATACCAACCTCCGGCCGGCATGCCCTTGGCGTCCTGCCGGGTGACCGCGGCATACAGCCCCAGGATCGGCGGCACCTGCTCGACGGGAAAATCTGATCCCGCGGCGAACGGGATGTGATGATCGAGCATGGTGCGCCAGGCATACGCACCTTTCACCCGGACCGGGCCGAGCCGCTTCTCGGCCCACGGCATGTCGCTGGTGGCGTGGGTCGGCTGCATCGAGGCGATCGCGTGAGCGGCGACCATCCGCGGCACGTCCTTGGGCGCGATCACCTGGTTGTGCTCGATCCGCAGCCGGTGGTCGCCCGGGTGCGCCTTCTCGGCGGCGAGGAAGGCGTCGATCACCGCGCCGACCCCGGCGTCGCCGATCGCGTGGATCGCGACCTGCCAGCCGCCGGCGACCGCGGCGTCGACCGCCCGGGTGAGCGCGGCCGGCTCGGTGCGCCACAGCCCCTTGTTCTTCGGATCGTCGGTGTACGGCTCGTACAGCCGCGCACCGCGCGAACCGAGCGCGCCATCGACGTAGATCTTCACGCCGCGCATCTCGAACCGGCCGGTCGCCGGCGCCGGCGGCGTGGCCAGCCGCGCGAGGTTCTCGGGGATCGACATGTAGGCATGGACCCGCAGCGGCAGCTGATGCGCCGCCGCGAGCGTCCGGTATGCCTCCGCCGTCGCCTCGTCGATCCCCATCTCGTGCACCCCGGTGAGCCCGGCCGCGATCGCGACCTGCGCGGCGGCGCGCAGCCGCTGGGCGCGGAGCTCGGGGCTGGGCGGCGGCTCCTTGCGCATCACCAGGCCCTCGGCGTTGTCGACCAGGACACCGGTCGGCTCGCCCTTCGCGTCGCGCATGATCTTGCCGCCGGCGGGATCCGGCGTCGCCTTCGTGATGCCCGCCTCGCGCAGCGCGACCGAGTTGACCCAGATCGCGTGGCCGTCGATCCGCGTGAGCACGACCGGGCGATCGCTGACCGCGGCGTCGAGCAGCTTGCGGGTCGGGAACTGCTGCCCCGGCCAGCGATTCTGATCCCAGCCCCGGCCGATCAACCACTGACCGGCCGGCCGGGTCTTCGCCGCCTCCGCGATCACGGCGACGACCTTCGCCTCGGAATCCAGCTCGCGCACCGAGACGTTCTCGAGGTCGGCGCCCAGGCCGTAGAGGTGGCAGTGCGCGTCGACCAGCCCCGGCGTCGCCGCGCGGCCGTGCAGGTCGATCACGCGGGTCTTCGGCCCGGCCAGCCCGCGGACCTGGGCATCGTCGCCGACCGCGACGATCTGATCGCCGCGCCAGGCGATCGCCTGCGCCCGCGGGTGCTGCGGATCCATCGTCCACAGATCACCGCCGACGAGCACGACGTCGGCGGCCGCCGCCGGCGCGGGCGTTGCCGGCGCGGGCCCCGGCGCTTCCGCCGTGCTCGGTGCCGCCGCGGGCGCGGCGGGTGTGGGCTCGTGCTTGCCGCCGCAGGCGACGGCAAGCGCGCTAATTAGTGAGACCGATCGCGAGATAGAGTTGGAGGTCACGGGCTTCGAGACCATACCCAAAATCTACGCCCAGAAGGGGGATCACGATCTGCCGGAGGTACAGCCGCGTGCCGACGCCCGCCGAGTTCTTGAACGGCGCCAGCGTCGAGTTGGCGTCGCGGTCCGATTTCGGCAGGTAGCTGCGCTCGTCGTTGGTCGTGCTGGTCAAGAACGTCGTGTAGCCCGAGTCGAAGAACCCCAGGCCGCGGACCGACAGCCCCGCGACCGTGAACAGCGGGAACGAGTACTCGACGTTCGCCATGACCCGCAGGTCGCCGCGGAACTGATCGTTGAGGTAGCCGCGCATCGACGTGCCGCCCATCGTGAACTCCTGCTGGAACGGCAGGTGGTGGCCGACGTTGATGTTGGCCCGCGCGATCAGGTTGTGGCGCTCGAGCACCTGCACGCCCTTCCACAGCGACAGGTTGTAGATGTAGTAGTGGAAGTCCGAGCCCAGCGCCGGCACCGAGTACTCGATCGAGGTCTGGTAGCGGTAGCCGGTCTGCACGCCGTACCAGTCGGCGCGGCGATCGAGCGCCAGGCTGAGCTCGTTCGAGATGTCCCAGCCCTCCTTGCCCGGCCGCGGCGGGTTCATCAGGTCCACGCCCATGTCGAACTGGCCCGGATCGGTGGTGACCGCGTGGATGTCCTGGAAGCCGACGTGCGCGCCGCGCAGCCGCGCATCGAGCTTGAGCCCGCGGAACAGCTCGATGCCGAGCTTGACGCCGGCGTTCAGGTAGTTGAGGCGCGACTGGCGCACCGGCACCGGGATGTCGGTGTAGCCGTGCGCCGGCGAGTACTCGATCACCCGCGCCGTCTTGAGGAGGGTGTCGAGCTGGGCGTAGAACCGCGTGCCGCCGAGCGCCGGGATCACCCATGCGCCGACGAAGAACGAGTCGCCGGTCGCGACCTGGCCGTACAGCAGGAGCTTCTGGTTCTCGCCGAACAGGTTGTTCTCACCGAACCCGACACCGCCACCGGTGTTGGTGGGCTGGTTGTAAAATGTCGGTGCGATCACCCAGGAGTGCTTGTCGCGGACGGTGAGGTGCACGCGAACGCCGGTCTCGTCGCACTTGGGCGTCGTGGTCGGCCCGCACGCCTCCCAGAACCCGTCGACCTCGCGAAACAGCCCGCTCGACACCAGATCCGCCTTGATCCGGTCCATCATGTCGCTCGTCCAGTCGTCCCCAACCTCGATCTTGGCGATCAGCTCGACGGTATCGGTCGTGGTCTTGGTGTTGCCCTCGATCACGATGTCGCGGATCGTCGTGTCCGCGGCAGCGATGCGAGCGATGGCCAGCGCCATCGCGAGTGACACGGAGGCAAGTCGCACGGCTGCCAGTATGGCACGAGCAGATCGCGGCGAGCGCGTCATCGCAGCCGGCGCGTCGCCGATCACACGACATGGCACCCGTGCTAACAACGGAGCATGAACCCTGCCGAGGTTGCCACCGCGCTGCTGATCGAGCGCACGTTGCACAGCTCCCCCGCGTTTCGCAAGGTCGACGACTCGCTCTACGTCATCAAGCAGGGTTCGGCCTACGTCATGATCAACGTCGTGCCGTGGGGCGACAACCGCGCCATGGTGCGCTGCGTGGCGCAGCTGGTGAAGGGCGTCGACGTCGACGGCCCGCTCGCCAAGCAGCTGCTCCAGCTCAACTGCCACCTGCGGTTCGGCGCGTTCGCCGTCGATCCCGCCGAGCACACCGTGCTGTTCACCCACACCATCCTCGGCGGCCACACGCTCGATCCCGAGGAGCTGGTCGCGACCCTGCGCGACGTCGCGCTGATCGCCGACGAGTACGACGACAAGCTGATGAAGAAGTACGGCGGTCAGCGCATGATCGATCTGCTCGAGGAAGCTGCGATGGAACGGATCATGGAAAAGCACCCGGACAGCTTCCAGTTCGACGACTAGAGGAACCATGGCTTCGCACGACGACCCGACCCTGGGCTTCGGCACGCGCGCGATCCACGCCGGCCAGATCCCCGACGCGACCACCGGCGCCGTGATGACGCCGATCTACTACACCTCGACCTACGCGCAGTCCGCTCCCGGGGTGCACAAGGGCTTCGAGTACTCGCGCACCCACAACCTCACGCGGTTCGCGCTCGAGGCCAACCTCGCCTCCCTCGAGGGCGGCAGCGCCGGCCTGTGCTTCGCGTCCGGCCTCGCCGCGACCTCCACGCTGCTCCAGCTGTTCGACGCCGGCAGCCACGTCGTCGCGTGCGACGATCTCTACGGCGGTACCTTCCGCCTGTTCGAGCGCGTCTACCGCCGGTTCGGCTTCGACTTCACCTACGTCGACCCGCTGCGCGGCGCCGAGGCCGTCGCGGCGGCGCTGCGGCCCGCGACCCGGCTGGTCTGGATCGAGACCCCGACCAACCCGCTGCTCAAGCTCGCCGACATCGCGGCCATCGCCGAGGTCTGCCGGCCGCGCGGCGTCCTGCTCGCCGTCGACAACACCTTCATGACGCCGTACTTCCAGCGGCCGCTCGAGCTCGGCGCCGACATCGTCGCGCACTCGATGACCAAGTACCTGAACGGCCACTCCGACGTCGTCGGCGGCGCCCTCATCGTCAAGGACCCCGGCCTGCGCGATCGCCTCGCCTTCCTGCAGAACGCCGCCGGCGCCGTCCCGTCCCCGATGGACAGCTTCCTCGTGCTGCGCGGCACCAAGACCCTCCACGTCCGCATGGATCGCCACGACCGCAACGCCCGCGCCCTCGCCGGCTGGCTCGAGCACCACGCCCAGGTCGAGAAGGTCATCTACCCCGGCCTCGAATCCCATCCGCAGCACCAGCTCGCCCGCCGCCAGGCCAGCGGCTTCGGCGGCATGATCAGCTTCGTCCTCGCCGGCGGCCTCGACGCCTCCCGCCGCTTCCTCTCCGCCTGCCAGATCTTCACCCTCGCCGAATCGCTCGGCGGCGTCGAGTCCCTCGTCGAGCACCCCGCGATCATGACCCACGCCAGCGTCCCGCCCGAGCGCCGGCTCCAGCTCGGCATCGCCGACGGCTTCATCCGCCTCTCCGTCGGCATCGAGGACCTCGCCGACCTCCAGACCGACCTCGAGCGTGCCTTCCGCGCCGCGAAGTAGCCCCCCGCATCCTCACGGGGAGGCCGCCCGGAAGTGACCACTTGTCTGGTCACTTGGTCACATGCATCCTTGCAGGATGGCGGCTCCCAAGAGTATCAACGCGAGCGAGTTCAAGGCGCGATGCCTCCGCGTGCTCGATGACGTGCAAGCGACCAGGACCGAGGTCATCATCACCAAGCGAGGAAAGCCTGTCGCAAAACTGATCCCGATCGGATCTGGACGTGGCTCATCGCGAGGTGCCTGGAAAGGTATGGCCGAGATCCACGGCGACATCGTGCACATCGATTGGTCGTCCGAGTTCGAGTCTGTGCGGTGAAGTACCTGCTGGATACCCACATCGTGCTCTGGTGGTGGGTGGACGACCGCAAGCTACCGAAGGAGCACGCCAAGCTCATCGAGCGAAGCGAGCGGTCAGGAACGAGCGTCGGACTCAGCGCGATCTCGCTATGGGAGATCGCCAAGCTGGTTGAGCGTGGGCGGTTCAAGCTCGCGCGAAGCATCGACGATAGCCTCGAGCAACTGGAAACGAGCGCCCTGATCACTGTTCTTCCGCTTTCTGGACGCGTGGCCATCGAGAGCACGCGGCTGGGTGCTCGATTTCATGCCGACCCGATCGATCAGATCATTGCAGCGACAGCCCGCTGCCACGGGCTCACGCTACTCACCGTGGACGCACAGATCATCGAGTCCGGTGTGGTTGCTGTCCTGTAGTGCAGCTTCACCTGGTCATCTGATGAGGGCTTGACCTCGTGTAGCAGAATGCTACACAAGCGGCATGGCAAGTGGCGTTCCTGTCCGACTCAGCGAAGGCCTGGCCGGGAGCGCGCGGGCGGCCGCAGAGGTGCTCGATCGTTCGTTGACAGAGCAAGTCGAGCACTGGGCCCGGCTCGGGCAGGTCGTGGAATCGGCGATCTCGGCGCGCGCTGTACAGCAGCTCAAGGCGCGCAGCTATGATCCGGGGCTGGCGAACCGACTTGCGCTAGCCACCACCCCGGCCGGGCGGGCGAACGCCGCCAAGCTGATCCGCGAGCGAGACCCGATCCGCCATGGCATCGGTAAGGACGGCACCATCGTCCGCGTCGTGAGCCGCCGCAGCCGCTCGACCCGCGCAGCGTCGCGATGACGCCCCAGCTCGTCGTGCTCGCCGGCCCCAACGGCGCCGGCAAGTCCACCTTCTACGACGTCTTCCTGGCCGCGTCGCCGCTGCCGTTCCTGAACGCAGACCTGTTCGCCGCGGAGACCGGCGTCGATTCACTCGAAGCGGCCCGGATCCTCGATGCCACGCGGGACCGGATGATCGAGCAGCGCCTCGGCTTCATCACCGAGACCGTGTTCTCGGATCCGCACGGCGCCAAGCTCGACATGCTCCACAAGGCGGTCGACGCCGGATACGACGTCACGCTGATCTACATCGCTGTCCAGAGCGCCAAGCTGTCCGCGCTGCGAGTGGACCAGCGCGTCGCGCGCGGCGGCCACGACGTTCCGCGCGACCGGATCGCATCGCGCTTCACGCGCTCGCTGCACAACCTCGCAGCGGCCATCCAGTTCGTACCGACCGTCCAGCTCTACGACAACAGCTCCGTCGAGAAGCCGTACTGCCTGATCGCGACCTTCCAGGCCGGCGCGCTGCGCTCGCGGATGCAGGGGCCGGTGCCGCGCTGGGCGCGCCCGTTCGTCCCTGCACTGCGGCGCCAGCGCTGATCTGCGGGCCGACCTCGAGCGACCTTCGCGCCGCGCGAAGCAAGAGCAGATGACCAGTTGTCTGGTCACATGGCGGCGCGCGGCCAGCAGAGCCGCAGCCGGCAGTTCGCGAAGCGCATCCACGTCAACGACCTGTACCAGCGCAAGACGAACCGGACCACCGAGTACTGGACGCGGCCCGAGCTCCCCGGCAAGAAGCTCGCCGACCAGCCGGCGTTCGTGCTGACCTCGAGCCGGACGTTCTCGGGCGCCGAGGAGTTCACCTACAACCTGAAGAACCTCAAGCGCGCCACGATCGTCGGTGAGGCCACCGGGGGAGGCGCGCACCCGACGGCAGGGCGGCGCCTCGACGACCACTTCATGATCGGCGTTCCGTTCGCGCGCGCGGTCACGATCGATGAACGTCAGCGTCAGCCGCTCTGTTCGCGGCTGGCTTCCTCCGCGAGGCATCCGCGCGTCGGTGGCGTGCTGCAGCTTCGACTGCCGCTGGCTGCCGAAGCTGCGTCCAGCCCCACGAGATCCTCACCGGCTACGTCCTCGACGGCAGCATTCTTGCCCACTCGCATTCCCCCGATGTAGTGGCCGATCATGCCGGGCACACCGCACGAAGTCGTCCTCCTCGCCCTCCGCGAGCAGCCCGAGCTGTTCGCCGAAGTCCTCCGCCGCGTCGTCGGCATCGATATGCCGGGCCCGATCGAGGTCATCGATTCCAACCTCCGCTTTGCCGCATCGCTCGAGACCCGCCCCGATCTCGTCGTGCGCACCCCCGGCGCCGACTCCCGGTGGACCATCATCGAGCTGCAGAATCGACGGGATGACCGGAAGTGCCGGAGCTGGCCGCTCGCCGTCAGCGTCCTCCTGCAGCGCGACGGCATGGGCGACCTCGTCGTCATCACCGCGAGCCGCCGCGTCGCCGCGTGGGCCAAGCGCGCCGCCCACCATTGCGGAGATCGCGGCACCAGCCTCGGCCTGACGCCGGTGATCCTCTTGCTGTCGAAGGACCACGTCGAAGCATTGCTCGACCCGGCCTGTCCGGAGCTCGCGCTGTTCGCCGTGTGGGCGCGCTGCCGCGGCCATGGCCTCGAGGCCCGCCAGATCGCGACCCGCGCCATGCAGCTGACCGAGGAGTTGCCTGCTCCGTTGCGGGATGCCCAGACGCGTGCGATCCTGGCGATGTTGAGCAGGCAGCTCCTCGAGGACATGACGATGGATGCCGACAAGGTCCCAGAAACCAAAGCATCACGCGCGTTCCGCCTGTTCTTCGAGCAGCGGGGCGAGGTACGAGGCAAGGCGGAAGGCAAGGCGGAAGGCAAGGCGGAAGGCAAGAGGGACGCGCTGCTCACCGTGCTCACAGCGCGGGGACTGTCGCCGACCAAGGAGGAGTGCGCGTCGATCGCCGCTCTGTCCGACCCCGCCGTGATCGACCGCTGCATCCAGGCGGCGGTGACGGCCGCATCCGTGCGAGCAGTGCTCGAGGTCAACGGAACACCGCGACGACACCGCCGCGCTGCTCCCGAGCGTGCTCGCAAGCCGCGGACCGTCAAGCACCCGCCCCGTCGGCGGTGACGACCGCGGCTGCGGAAACGTGCTCGTGGTTCCTGCCTCGCTACGTGCTGGCTCGCCACGGGAAGGCGGCCATGGCGGCGGTCACGGGCCCGCAGATCGCCCCGCCCAGAACGCCGGCCACCAGCGCTCGGATCGCGACCCTGCTCCACATGCCGTTTGTCATGCTGCTCCCTGGCCGGTGGTCACCATTGCTCGAGCACCGGCCAGCCTGTCTACGGCGTCGAGGCCGCAGGAATCACGACATCGATTCGTCGAACCTAGCGCTAGCAAAATGAGGCGAGTCCGAGGCGCCCATCGCTCCAGGCCTGCAGGAGGTGCACGCCGGCGCGGACTCGCAGATCCAGCGGGCCGTACCGGAGCATCGACGCCAGGGGCGACGCCGGGGCTGCGGGATCGGATGATCCGGTCCCCGTGCTACCCTCGGTCCGTGATCCGGGATCTCGCGGCCTACGAGCGACTTCGCGTCGCGGACGAGATCCGTGCGCTGCAGGAGCTCAGCGACGAGGACGGGATCGCGATGGCCGAGGCGCTCCTCACGTCGAGCTTGATGGCACAGTTCGACCTGACGGATGCGCCACGTCCGGTCAATCTCGTCCGGTCCCTGGGCATTGATCCGACCCGCGTCGTCCGGACCACCACGCCGACGACGCCGTGACGCGCAAGGGGCCGCCGACGTTCGACGCGTTCTGTCGCGACGCGGTCGACTTCCTGAGCGGCGCTCGACGCCGTCTGCGACCTCGCGGAGGATCTGGCGCCTCGCAACCGGCTCGACGAGGTGCTTCGCAAGGCTTCCGCGCAGCCCGGCGAACGCTGACGCGCCTCCGCATGCCGCCAGCAAGAGCTCGGTCGCCCCGTACCGCAGCGCCTGACGATGATGCCTTCGCAGCGGCTGCGCTTCGCGATTCTCTTCGCTGCCCGCCGCACCAGTCACCGGGGTCGCGACATCGAGCGAAAGACCCGGCCGCGTCCGGTCAGCCGGCGAGGTGGGCGACGAGGCGGTCGCCGAAGTCGGCGGGGGGGTCGGGCTCGGGGAGGTTGCCGTAGATGGCGGAGATGTCGCGCATGGGGACGTCGTCGTTGCCGAAGCCGGTGCCGTAGCGGCCGTAGGGGACGTCGGCTTGCTTGCGGAGCGAGACCTCGCCGGAGA
>VBLP01000572.1:0-1812 GCA_005887925.1 Deltaproteobacteria bacterium
GGCGCGGCCTGGACGCGGCCGCCGAGGTCGAAGATCAGGTTCTTGCTGGGCCGGTACTGCGGGGCGATGTAGGCGCCGAGCACGGTGCGATCGGCGGGGAACGCGAAGGTGAGCGGGCACCCGGCGACCGGCGGCAGGGTCGGCTGCCCGCCCGGCATGGCCGGCGGCCCGAGCAGCCGCGGGCACGCCAGCGGCACCAGCGAGGCGTCCGGCGAGATCAGCTGGAACGGCGTGCCGCTGCCCTGCAGCGACCCGGACGCCGGATCGGGCTTCCATTCGCGGAATGCCTCGGCGCCGTACAGCACGCGGATCTGCGGCGTGGCCTCGACGTCGCCGTCGAACGCGCCGCCCGTGCGATAGCTCGTGAGGTCGGCCTTGAACGACAGCCCGCCCGGCACGGCCTGGGCCGCGAGCACCTGCAGCGGCTCGAACCCGCGGATGAACTGCTGGAGATAGCCGCGCAGATGTCCTCGCGGTTGATCCGGCTCAGATGGCGCGGATCGACGCAGAGGGTGTCCGTGGTGCCGGCCGGGCACGCCGGGTCCTGCGGCAGGCTCTGGCGCACCGGCTGGCCGGACAGCCCCATCGGGTTGTAGAGGTGGCCGAACGGCGCGTAGAACCGGAGCTGCAGCTTGTCGTAGCTGAGCTTGCCGTCGAGCGTGACCACCATCGACTGGCCTTGATCGGTCTGGGTCAGCGGGCCGTACTGGTTGGGCGAGTTGGGCTGCGGCAGCGCGTTGTGGAAGATCAGCAGCGGCATCTCGAACGCCGGGCCCTGCCAGGTCTGCACGCTGGCGTGGACGAACACCTTGGCCTTGCCGCCGGCGAGGTTGGGCGCGCCGGCCATCGCGTAGGCGCGCGCCATCAGGCGATCGCCGCCGCCGTCACCGACCTGGGCGCCGACCTCGATGCCGTCGATGTCCTCGGCGTCCTTGGTGATCAGGTTGAGGATGCCGAGCAGCGAGTTCGAGCCCCACAGGACGCCGCCCGGGCCGGTGATCATCTCGACGCGCTTGATCAGCTCCATCGGCTGGACCCGGCTCGCCGACGGCACGTTGATGAACGGATCGAACAGCGACACGCCGTCGTGGAGGAACTGCACGGCCTGGACCTGGCCGCGGACCAGCGGCGCGGGGAACGTCGAGTGGAACGAGGTCGCACGCTGCCAGCCCGGCACCGTGTCGATCAGCTGCGGCAGGTCCTGGAACTGGCGGTCGCGGATCTCGTCGGCCGTGATCACGGTGACGATCGCCGGCGCCTCCTGGACCGTGGTGATGCCCTTGGCGGCGCTCTGCACGATGTTGGCGAGGTCGAGCGCCTCGTCGGGGCCCGCGCCGCGCGCCTCGCCCTGCTCGATCACCACCGCGGGGACCTCGACGTCGGTGACGGGGCCCGGCGCGGGCTGGGCGTGCGCCGCGCCCGCCCCGAGCGCGACCGCGACCGCGACCGCGACGATCACGCGCGTCGTCATGGCGTGGCTCCTTGCTGCGCCTTGATGAGGTCGACGCGCTCGTTGATCGGATCGCTCGGCGCGGCGGTGCCGAGCGGACGATCCGAGCCGATGCCGACCGCCTGGAGCTGCGGGGCCGCGACCCCCTGGCTCACCAGGTAGTCCGCGATCGCCTTGGCGCGCTGCTGCGCGATCTGCTTGTCGCGCCGGTGCTGCGCCGCGATCTGCGCCGGGCTCGTCGACCTGGTGCCGAGCGGGACGTGGACCTCGACGCGGATCGCCAGCCGCCGGCCCTTGATCAGCGTGGCGACCTGGGCGAGCAGCTGGCGCGACGGCAGGGTCAGCGCGCCGCGCGCGAACGC
>VBLP01000572.1:1891-4378 GCA_005887925.1 Deltaproteobacteria bacterium
CTCGTCCTGGAAGCCGTTGACGGTCTCGGGGTCGTTGGGGCACTTGTCGACCGCGTCGGGGAAGCCGTCGCCGTCGTTGTCGTCGTCGGGGCAGCCGTCCTCGTCCTGGAAGCCGTCCTTGTCCTCGGGCTCGTCGGGGCACTTGTCGATCGCGTCGGGGATGCCGTCACCGTCGTTGTCGAGATCGGGGCAGCCGTCCTGGTCCTGGAAGCCGTCCTTGTCCTCGGGCTCGTTGGGGCACTTGTCGACCGCGTCGGGGATGCCGTCGCGATCGTTGTCGGGGTCGGGGCAGCCGTCCTCGTCCTGGAAGCCGTCCTTGTCCTCGGGCTCGTCGGGGCAGGCGTCGACCGCGTCGGGGATGCCGTCGCCGTCGCGATCGGCGCGGCCGGTGTCGCGACCGCCGCCGGGCTGCGGCGCCCACGTGATGCCGGTCGTGACCCGGACCTGATCGCTGCGCGCGCCGCCGAGGCCCGCGCCGATCATCACGCTGGCCGCGACGTCCGCCGTCACGCGCAGCGACACGCCGGCGGTCAGCTGGGTCGTGAAGTCGCCGTGGTGCGCGCCGCTGGCGTAGTCGCTCGCGCCGAGCGTGGAGCACCGCGCGCCGCTGTACAGCCGGCAGTCGCCCCACGACAGCCCGTCGGGCAGCGGCACGAACACCTGGGCCTCGATCGCCGCGACCGCGCGCGGCGTCAGCTCGTACGCGCCGCCCAGGCCGGCCACCAGCTCGCTGCCGACGTCGAGCAGCGCCCTGGCGTCGGCCGGCGTCGCCGACATGTTCATCGCGTCGTAGGCCTGCAGCACGGTGCGCTCGCGGATCCGCGCGCCGAGGTTGGCGACCAGCCCCGTCGCGTGGACGCGATCGCGGCGCCAGTCGAGCGCGAGCCGGGGCTCGAACACCAGGTTGCGATCGCCGAGCAGCATCTCGTCGTCGCCGAACGGCAGGAACACCGAGCCGATCGCGGTGATCGCCAGCTGCGGGCGCTCGACCAGCGCGAGCTTGAGCCCGAACCGGGCGTCGAGCGGGCCGGCGAGCTCGTCGCCCAGGTAGGCGTTGCCGCCCGGGCTCGCCGACGGATCGATGTTCGATAGCGGCCGCAGCGAGATCAGGCCGGTCGACGGCCGGCTGAGCTGGCCGCGGCTCGCGTACAGCCCGCGCACGCCGTACCCGGCGCCCGTCGCGGTGCGATAGCCGGCGACGTCGATGCCGAGCGCGAGCCGATCGGTCAGCGTCATGCCGAACGCCATGTCGAGCGTGACCAGGTAGTTGAGGACGCGGTCGTCGCCGGAACCGCCGATCCCGGGCACCGCGAGCGTCAGCGGCGAGCGCGCGTAGCTGACCAGCAGCTTGAACGACACGTCGTGCTTGGGCATCAGCCGCGCGCCCTCGAGGCTGAACACCCCGCCGGTATCGTAGGAGCTGCGGAACAGCGCGCCGTCGACGCCGCTGGTCGGATCGGCCAGCACCGTGCTCGCGGCCAGCACGGCGGCCGCGGCGACGAGCGCGGAGGGCCATCTCACAGCGAGCACGTCATGCTGGGGGCGTTGGTGGGCCGGAAGGTCTGGACGAACACGACGAAGCGGACCGACGCGCCGGGGTGCTGGTCCCAGACGCAGCCCGCCGGGAGGCCGCCGATCCCCGAGTACAGATCGGTGAGCATCGGGCTGGTGATGTTGAACAGCCCGGTGCCGTTGGCGCCGGTCTGCGTGGCGGCCGCGTCGAGCGTCACGCGGCCGGTCGCGCCGGACGCGAAGTAGTAGTCGTGGTTGCCGTCGGGCGACCCGTTGCGCGTGATGGCGACGCCGGCGGCGAGCTCGGTCCCGGTGCGCGAGCCGCGGAACACCGCCGCGAAGATCCCGTTGCTGGCGTCGAACGGCACGCCCGCGCCGACCCAGCCGGCCGTGGTCGCCGGCGCGACGACGAACGCGTCGAGGTCCTTGGTCGCGGCCACGCCCTTGCCGGTGGCGATGCCGACCGCGTTGGTGATCCCCATCGGCCCGGCCTTGGTCGGGTCGGCGTCGTCGAAGCCGAGCGCGATCAACGGGCCGCTCGGCATGACGATGTTCGATACCCGGTAGCGCCCGCAGTCGTCGATGTAGACCTCGCCGGTGGCGAGCCCGCCCGCCGTGCCATTCGACATCGCGAACACCACCGCGTCGAAGGCCTTGATCCCCAGCGCGCACGGCCCGCTGGTCGCCGGGCACGCGCACTTCGCGCCGCTCGGGCTGGCCGTGGCGAACGGCTCGCCGGTCTCGAAGCTGTAGATCTGGCCGCAGATCGTCTGCGTGCCGTCGGTCGGCGCCGGACACGGCAGCTTGGTCGAGCAGCCGGCGCTGGTGCCGATGCAGGTCGTCACCCCCATGCTGTCGACGTCCGGCGCGGTCGTCTGCGGGTCGCACCGCGTCGGCGGCAGCCTCGGGACGCACAGGTCGCCCTGCAGCATCGTGCCCGGGCCGCACCCGGCCGGCGCCACGGTCTCGCTCGAC
>VBLP01000120.1 GCA_005887925.1 Deltaproteobacteria bacterium
TTCGTCCACCTGCTGCGCGGCCTGTCGTTGGCGCACGGCGCGCTCGCATGGCTATGGGAGGGCGGGCGGACGTGGCAGACCACGCTCCCGATCGGCTTCGTCGCCGATCTGATGCGCCGGCCGTGGAGCGGCAACGTGCGCGAGCTCCAGAACCTCGCCGAGCGGACCGCGCGCCTGAACCTCCACCCAGGCGCGTTCCAGGCTCCCGACGCGCCGTCGGATGCGCCGGCGAGCCCCGTGGCGGCTCCCTCGCGGGATGCCGAGCCGGCGCTCTCGCCGGTGCCCGATGCGCGGTTGCGCGCTGCCGGCGAGACGATCGGGCTGGCGCACAAGACGCTGCGGAAGCTGCTCCCGGCCGAGGCGCTCTCCGCCCTCGGCGCGGAGATCGCGAGCGAGCACCTCGACGACGCCGTGCTCGCGGCCAGGGTGCGGGTCCGCGCGGCCGAGGCCCTGCTCGTCCTGCTCGAGGCGCGCCAGTTCAACCAGAGCGCCGTGGCCGCGGCGCTCGGCACCTCGCGCACCACCCTGATCAAGCTCATGGACGATCTGGACCTACCCCGCGCGACGGACCTCGACGCCGACGAGATCGCCCGCGTACGCGCCCAGGCGGGGGGCGATCTCGACGCCGCGGCGCGGATCCTCCGGGTGTCGCCGAGCGCGCTGAAGAAGCGGCTGACGCTGTTGGGCCGCCCCGAGCCCGATGGCAGGAACCGCGGCTAGCGCTTGCGAGCGCTGGCTAGAGGGCGATCGCTTCGTCCATGATCCGGCGCTGAACGAGAAGGGAACCGGCGTCGCGATCGATCCGCAACGCGATGTGCGGTGGTCCCTTCACGACACGCGGGGGCTCGTCGTCGTGCGCGGCAAGTCTCCCCGCAGCCTACACTGCCGCGATGCGCTGCAGGCCGGTCGCAAGATCGATCGCTCTGGGCGCACATCCTGATCTCCGGTCGCTCGGCGATCTGCACATCGCCGGCATCGTCTATCATGGAGGGTACATGCTGGGGCAATTCGTGTCGTCGAGCAAGGTCGGCGGCCTGGTGGCGCAGGCGCGTCGCTCGTCGGAACCGTGGCTGCTGTTCGACGAGCGCGAGTTCCGCGCCGGGTACAACGAGCGGCCGTTCGTCGTCACGCACCGCCTGGCCGATCACCCGAGGTTCGCGCTCGGTGCGCTCGGTGCGCTGTGCCGGCGCTTGCCCGCCGAGCAGGTGCCGTACCGGTTCGGCGTGGTGCCGGTGGATGCCCACTTCGATTCCTCGCTCGAACGCTACCGCGGCCAGCTCACGCTCGATCGAGGGCCTGCTCGGCGAGATCGCGGCCCACACCGAGCCGATCGAGCCCGGCTTGAACTGGTACTCGACCTACATCTTCATCACCGCGCATGACTCGGTGACGCCGTACCACATGGATCGCGAGATGAACTTCCTGCTCCAGATCCGGGGGACCAAGACGGTCAAGCTGTGGGATCCGCGCGATCCCGAGATCATGACGCCGGCAGAGAAGGACCAGCTGCTCGCCCAGCGCCACGAGCCGCGCCCGACCTACAAGCCGTCGTTCGAGCGCAAGGCGATGACGTTCGAGCTGGCGCCCGGCCTCGGCGTGCACCATCCGTTCATCGCACCGCACCTCGTGACGACCGGCAAGCAGCTCTCGATCTCGCTCGCCATCACGTTCCGCACCCAGCGCTCCGACGTGTGGACCGACGCCCACTGCTTCAACCACCGGCTGCGCAGCCGGCTGGGGGTGGCGCCGGGCAACGTTGGCAGCCGGGGTGTGATCGACGCGACCAAGGCCGGTATCATCCGCATGGGCCGTCAGGCGCGCCGGCTGCTGCACTCGTCGCGCTGATCCGGGGGCGCGAGGTCCCGCCGCGCGGAACCAGATCGTCGACGAGGCGTGCGGGGAGGCCGAGGGGCTGCGCGCGGCGTCGCGCGGCGAGGCGGCCAAGGTCCGGCAGGTCCGGCAGGTCCGGCAGGTCCGGCAGGGGCGCGACGACGTCGAGGACCGGGACACGGCTGACTTGGGACCTCGCCCCCCAGTTTTCCCCCTCAGCGCGACCTCGATTCACCAGTCCTTGCCGATCACTCTTCCCCAGGAGTGGAAGCAAGGCTACAAAACGCACCTGACTTCGAAGAGTTGTGCTCGACTCCATTAACTAGCCGTTGTTCCGCGCAGTGGCGCACGCCTTGCTGTCTTGTCGCTTACAGTCATGCGCCGGCGCACTTCCAAGATCACGAATCCCATGATCCCCATCGGTCCGGTGCCGTTCGTCGGCCGTCAGCCCGAGCTCGCCGAGCTCAAGCAACATCTGGCGATCGTTTCGCTGGTGTCGCTGCATGGTGCCCTGGGATCGGGCAAGACCCGGCTGGTGGGGGAGCTGGCGCCGGGGCTGGGCGCGCCGTGCACCGTCATCGAGTGCCATCCCGGCGACCGCGCCTCCGCGCTGCGGTCGCGGGCCGAGCGCGCGCTGCGCTGCGTGCCGGGGACGCTGGCGCAGACCCTGTCGCAGCAGTCGCGCGTGCTGGTGATCGACGACATCCAGCACCTGCGGACCGACGAGGCGACCAGCCTGCTCGCGCCGCTGTTGCTCGGGCCGACCGCGCTCGGCCGCATCGTCGTGGTCGGCCGCGATCCGCTGGCGGCCGCGGTGGGCTCGGCGATCGCGGAGGTCGAGCTCCACGGGCTCGACGGCGAGGCCGCGGCGCAGCTGTGGGGCCACTTCGAGGACACCTACGGCGAGGCCCAGGGTTTCGACGCCGCGCTGGCGCGGACCCGCGGTGTGCCGCTCGCGCTGCGCCGCGAGTATGCGCGCGCGCGGTTCGGCGCCGGCGCGTGGGACGTGACGACGCTCGAGCCCGCGGCCCGGGCGGCGATCGAGGCGCTGGCGATCCTGCGGGCGGCGGTGGCGCCGGCCGCGGTGGCCGCGCTCGCGCCGGGCGTCGACATCGAGGCCGCGCTGACTGGGCTGATCGCGCGGCAGCTGGTCGACTCGATCGGCGATGGCCGCGTCGTCCTCCACGAGGTCGTGCGGGTCGACGTGCTCGGCCACATGGCGATCGAGGACCGCCACCGGCTGTCGAGCGCCGCGGCGCAGCTGGTCGCGAGCACGGCGGCGGCGTCGACCGGCCCACGCCTGGCGTGGCAGGCCGGCGATGACGGCGCGTTCGGCGCGATGGACCAGATCACGCGGGTCCGCGAGGTGGTGTGGCACTGGCTCGCGTCCGGAAACCGCGACGCGGCGGCCGACGCCCTGCTCGCCGACCGCGAGCTCGCCGCGCGCAGCGGCGGAGCCGGCGAGTTCGAGTCGCTGCTCGACGCGCTCGGCGATCCGCCGCGGCGCCGCGCCGATAGCCGGTCCGAGCTCGCCACCGCCGAGCGCCCGCCGCTCGATCCCGAGCGCGCCCGCATGCTCGCCGCGCTGCGGGTCGAGATCGCGGTGCGCGGCGGCCGCTACACCGAGGCGTTCGAGCGCGCGAGCGCGGCGCCGGGTGCGGTGTCGCCGCTGCTCCACGCCGAGCTGACGCTGGCCTCGGGCGATGCCGCGGCGGCGCGCCGCGCGCTGACCGGGCTGGTCGGCACCGCCGATCCCAGCGATCGCGTCCGCGCGGTGGCGATGCTCGCCGAGCTCGAGCTCCTGGCCGGCAAGCCCGAGGCCGCCGCGGCCTAGCTCGCGACGCTCGGGGATCTGTCGACCGCCGAGCCGCTCTCGCGCGCGCGCCTCCACCTCGCGGCGGCGCGGCTCGACGAGTACGAGGGCCGGGTCGCCGCGATGCGCTCGGCGCTGGCCCGCGCCCACGGGGCCTGCAAGAGCGTGCCGATCTGCCTCGAGTCGAGCGAGCTGTCCGCGATCGTCGATGCGCGCCGCGCGATCGGCCTGGCGCGCGAGGGCCGGCTGGTCGAGGCGGCGACCGCGCTCGACGCCGCCGATGCCGCGGCGCGCGATCTCGACGCGGTCGCGGTCGCCGACGAGGTGCTCGCGGCGCGCGCGCTGGTCGC
Source organism: Deltaproteobacteria bacterium (assembly GCA_005887925.1). Lineage (GTDB taxonomy): Bacteria > Myxococcota_A > Polyangia > Haliangiales > Haliangiaceae > JABFXX01. The sequence continues at coordinate 3,994 of VBLP01000120.1, forward strand.
ACGGCGGCGCGGCGACAGCGCCACCGCCGCGTCCCTGCTGCAGGACGTGGTGCGCGCCCGGCGCGAGCGCGGCGACGAGCTCGGCGCGCTGCGTGCGGAGCTCGATCTCGCCGAGCTCGAGATCGTGCGCGGCCAGCCCGCGATCGCCGCCGAGCTGGCGAGCGCCGCGATGGCCTCGAGCGTGCGGCGCGAGCTCGGCCACCTCGCCGCGCGTGGCGGCGCCGTGGTCGCGGCGATCGATCTGATCGAGCTCCGGCTCGAGGCCGCCCTGCCGCGGCTCGAGGAGCTCAACGGCTCACCGGCGCTCGACGCCGCGTCCGCCGCGCAGGTCGCGGTGCTGCTCGCGACGGCGCGCGCGCTGAGCGGCCAGCGCGCCGGCGCGGTCGAGCTGGCGCAGAACGCGGGCGCCGAATCGCGCGATGAGCTCGATCGCCGGCTCGCGGCCGCGGAGGTCGCGCTCGCCGCCGGCGACGTCGGCCTGGCGCTCGAGCTGGCGCGCGACACCGCGGTGCTCGCCGAGCGCTCGCACCGCACGATCGAGCTCGCGTCGGCGCTGGTCGTGGTCGCGCGGCTCGAGCTGGCGCGCGGCGATCGCGGCAACGCGCGTGCGGCCGCCAGCCGCGCCGCCCGCGAGGCCGCGGCCGCCGGCCTGATCCGGGCCCGGGTCCACGCGCTGCTCGCGCTGTGCGCGCTGGCGCGCGACGACGACGATCCCTCGTCGGCGGTGTCCTACGCGCGCGACGCCTCCGAGCTCGCGCTCGCCGCCGGCCTGCCGGTCGAGCGGCTGGTCGCGCACGCCGCGCTCGACGCGATCGCCGGCCAGGAGGCCGTGGCCGATCCGTCGGCGCCGAGCGCCGCGACCATGGCGCCGACCGCGATCGAGGGCGCCGCTCGCCTGCTCACGGACCTCGGCCTCACCGCGCAGCGGCCGTTCCGGGTGATCGACGCCGAGGGCGTGCCGAGCGATGTCGCCGACGCCAACCCCGAGATCCTGCGGCTGTCCGGGCGTGCGCTCGCGGTCGACGGCGTCCGCGAGGTGATCTGGCGCCACGGCCAGGAGCTCGCCGACCTGCGCCGCCGCTCGCTGCTCAAGCGCCTCTTGTTCCTGTTCGCGTCCGCCCCCGGCAAGGTGTTCTCCAAGGAGGCGATCGTCCAGGCGGTGTGGAACGTCGACTACCATCCGCTGCGCCACGACGCCGCGCTGTTCACCAACATCATGCGGATCCGCCGCCTGCTCGGCGAGGATGGCTCGGAGATCATTCGTGTGACCGAAGACGGCTACCGTTTTGTCCCGCCTCGTGATTTCCTCTTCGTCATCCCCCGGTGAAGACCAAGGCGCGCCCCGCGAAGAACCGACCGGCCAAGCGGCCGACCGCGAAGTCCACTCCCCGTCGAGCTGCGGCCAAGCCCGCCGGCCGCCACCTCGCCCGCAAGCCGGCGTCCGCCAAGCGCGTCCGCCGCACCGAGCGGCGTGCCTCGGCCAAGCGGGCGGCGCCGCGAGCGCGAGCCCGACCGGCTCGCCGGTCGCCGGCCAGTCGCTGGCTGCGCTTCGTCGAGGAGCACGGCGTGGTGCTGGCCTCGGCGCGCGGCCCGGTGCCGTCGGTCGCCGAGGCGGTGGCCGGCCAGCCGATCGTCGGTAGCTGGTGGGCGCACCCCAGGGGCAAGGCGATCTTCGCGGCGCTGTCCGAGCTCGATGACGCCGACGACGTGCGCTGCTTCAAGCTGGTCGACGGCAAGGTCACCTTCGTCCACCGCCGGGTCTGGCCGGCGCTGGCGTGCCTCGCTCACAACGGCGTGATCGATGCCGGCCGCGCCGCCTCGATCCAGCAGGAGCACATGCCGACCGGCGAGCATCGCAACCTGGTCACGCCGTTTCCGGACTGGGTTCCCGACGACGTCGCGCGTGCCGCGGCGGAGCTCACCGTCGAGGCCGCGCGTGCGCAGCTCGGCGGCTGGATCTGATCGTGGGATCAACGAGGCGGGTGTGGCCCGGGGCCCAGACCGGGCCACACCCTCGACCGAGTCACCACAGCTCGGCCGTCTCGTCGAAAGATGTAGTGCGGCTCAGCCCACGTAGTAGCCCGGCCCGACGACCGCAGGACGGCGGTTCATCGCGAACATCATCACCATCGGGAGCAGCAGGTTGCTCTGGTTGTTGTTGTTGTTGTTCGCCAGCGTCGAGATCGTGCTCTGCAGCGACGTGAGCGACTGCGTGAGCGTGTCGTTGGTCGACGTGGTGCGCGCGGACACCGCGCCACCGGTGACGTGGTCGAGGACATCGAGGACGATTGCGTGCATCGGGACTCCTTCCTGAGTTGACCGCGAGTCTTGCAGCGTCCGTGCCGTCGGAAACGCTCGTCGGATCGCGGTGTTCCACCGGACCGGGCGTAAACTCGGCGCAGCGGATCGAGTCCGCCGGGAGACCGTGCTTCCTGCGGGCTGTCCTTCCGTCTCGAGGTCCGGCATGACCAGGCGAAGGCTCGCGTGTTCTACGGCGGCGAGGTTGCGGGCGACGGCGTGATGACTCCGTACGTTCCCGATCGGCGCAGCCGGGATACCATCACACTGGGCGCGGTTGCGTGGTTCTGACGGAGTATTTACGGAAGCCTAGCGGCGCCTTGAGACGATTTTTATACGACCAGCGGTAACCAAGAGCTGCCGTGTTCGGACCGTACCGTACGCCTCCGCAGCCGCAGCGAATCGACAACGAGGGGCCGCCGCAGGAGGAGATCGTGCTTGGCTGGGCGCTCGTGATCCTGGGCGGCGTGCGGACGGCGGTTGTGATCGCCACCGGAGAGCCGTGGGGGGGCGAGGCGACGATCGCGGCGTTGATGATCCCCGCAGCGATTCACCTGCTCGTGCGGAGGTGAGCGTGCTCGATCTCGTCGCACGCCGACACGGTCGGCAGCTTCTGGGGTCGAGCAGAACCAGTACCTGCGCGTGCACGCCGCGGCACTCCGGCGCAGGCTCGAGAAAGATCCCGCGCGTCCGCGGTGGCTGATCACCGAGGCGGGTACCGGCTACTGCTTGCGCGACACCTGAGCGCCCTCTATACGCGGCCTTTACACAATCTTTACGGCGGGGCCGGTATGCATCGAAGGTGCGAAACGTCGTGCCCTGGATCTTCGGCGCTGCCAAGAACCTTCGGGATCCACACACGTTCCATCACATGAGCCTGATCGCCTTCCTGGCGTGGGTCGGGCTCGGGGCCGATGGCCTATCGTCGTCGGCGTACGGGCCAGAGGAGGCGTTCAAGGCGCTCGGCAGCTGGCACGAGCTCGTGCCCGGCGGTTGCGGTTCCGACGCCACCGTCAAGACCTGCCAGTTCGTCCCCGCGTTCGGTTATCTCGCCATCTTCCTGGCCGTGGCGATCGCCGCAACCGTGTTCATCATCTCGTGGGGCTATAGCCGGATCATCGAGGAGTTCCCACACGGCGGCGGCGGGTACGTCGTCGCGACCAAGCACCTCGGCCCCTACGTCGGCGCGGTCTCCGGTTGCGCATTGCTCGTCGACTACGTGCTGACGATCGCGATCTCGCTCGCGGCCGGCGGCGATGCCGTGTTCAACTTCCTGCCTGCAGCGTGGGGCGTGGCGAAGCTTCCGGCCGTGGTGTCCGTCCTCGGGCTCCTGACACTGATGAACCTGCGTGGCATCAAGGAGTCGGTCACGATCCTGACGCCGATCTTCCTGGTGTTCATCGTCACGCACGCGATCCTGATCTTCGGCGCGGTCGGGTCGAACATCGGCAACGCGGGCGAGGTCGCAAGCCTGGTCGGCTCGGAGGGATCGACGCACATCAGCGCGGCAGGTCTGCTCGGCGTGATCCTGGTGTTCCTGCGCGCGTTCTCGCTCGGCGGCGGCACGTTCACCGGGATCGAGGCGGTGTCGAACGGTATCGCGATCATGCGCGAGCCGCGCGTGCGCACGGCCAAGCGTACGATGATCATGATGGCGACGTCGCTGGCGATCACCGCGAGCGGTATCCTGCTCGCGTACCTCTTGCTCGGCGTGCTGCCGCAGAAGCCGGAGGTCGTCGGCGGCAGCGCGCCCACGATGAATGGCCTGCTGTCGGCGAAGTTTGTCGGCAGCAGTGCGCTCGCGACCGGGTTCATCGTCGTGACGATGGTGTCCGAGGGTGCGCTGCTGTTTGTCGCAGCGCAAGCCGGCTTTGTCGACGGGCCTCGTGTGATGGCGAACATGGCGCTCGACCAGTGGATGCCGCACTGGATGGCGGCACTGTCCGAGCAGCTGACCATGCGCAACGGCGTCTACCTGATGGCCGCCGCGGCAGGGCTCGTGCTCCTGTACACCCACGGCTCGGTCGACGCACTGGTCGTGATGTACAGCATCAACGTGTTCATCACGTTCACACTTTCGAATGTGGCGATGATCCGGCACGCGTTCCACGTCAAGCAAGGCAAGTGGTGGCGCGCCGTATTCGTGCACGGGCTCGCCGCCGGCGTGTGCGGAATGATCCTGGCGGTCGTCATTGTCGAGAAGTTCACCGAGGGTGGCTGGCTGACCACGCTGATCACCGCGACGCTCGTCGTGCTGTGCTTCTTGATCCGCCGCCACTACCGTCTCGTCGGCACGAAGGTCACCGAGCTGTCGAAGCAGCTCCAGTTCGACATTCCCCCGCCGGATATCGAGCCCGCGCCGGAGGAGCTCGATCCCGAGAAGCCGACAGCAGTCGTGCTGGCAGGTGGCTACGGCGGGCTGGGCCTGCACACGGTTCTCCAGATCCCGCGCGTGTTTCCGCGCCAGTTCCAGCAGGTCGTGTTCGTGTCGTCCGGCGTGATCGACGCGGGCGTGTTCAAGGGCCGCGACGAGGTCGACGCGCTCGACGCCAAGCTCCGCGCCGACCTCGACAAGTACGTCGCCTTCGCGCGCACGCACCTGGGCTGGGCGGCCGATAGCGATCATGCCATCGGCACCGACGCGGTGGCCGAGCTGGATCATCTGTGCCGCGAGATCGCGCTGCGGTTCCCGCGCTCGGTGTTCTTCGCCGGCAAGCTGATCTTCCAGCGCGATCGCTGGTACCAGCGGCTCCTCCACAACGAAACCGCCGCCGCGGTCGAGCGCCGGCTGCAGTTCGCCGGACTGCCCATGATCGTGATGCCGATCCGGATGTTCCATTAGTCATCATCTTCGGCAGCCTCACGCCGACCCGCTGAGCTCGCTCAGCGACGAGGCCGGGCCCGGCCGGCCCGGCGCTTGGGGGCGGTGGAACGTGCTCGCGCTGGAACACGCTGGCCGCGCCGACGCGCGCTGCTGGCCGCGTGAACATGCTCGAGGAAGGGCGGTTGTTCGAGCAGATGCGTCACCGCGAGCCGCAGCAGACCATGCACCGTGGTGCCGGCCTCGCGCGCGGCGGTCTCGAGCGCCTCCCACAACGTCAGCGGCAGCCGGATCGATCGCGCCGGCGTCGGGCCGACCTCCTGACCTCGCCGCGGCCGGCCTCGCCCGGCCCGGAGCTGGAGCAGTGCCTGTCTGGCGCGGCCGGCATGGGCGCTCCGGTGCGCCTGCACCCGCGAGAAGTCGACCTCCGGTATCTCGGCCAGCGAGCGCAGCGAGGGCCCATCGTGGACCACCGAGATCCCCTTCCTGGCGATCACCGCCGCGTAGGGATTCTTCCGGACGTGATAGCGGCGGAAGTCGATCTCGGGCATCTCGCGCAGCGACACCGCCGAGGGATTGACTGACCTAGAACTCGCCTTCTTCATATGTCCTCCGTTCTGCGCGGGTCGCTTTGCGAGCGCTGATGATGCGGATGACGTCCGCGTCCCGCTCGGCATAGACGGTGAAGATCAGCCGGCGCGATTGCGACTGGCCGATCAGGATCAGCCGATCGGCGTGGACGTGATCGGTCAGGATCATCCCCAGCGAGTCGGCGAAGCACTCCGCCGCCTCCTCGAAGCTGACCTCGTGCTTGCGCCGGTTGATCTGCGCCTTGCTGGGGTCCCATTCGAACCTCACCGAGCAAGTGTAACACATTTGTGGGCGGGCGCTCAGCCTGATCAGTTGCCCGGCTGAACGGCCGATCAGCGCGCCGCGGGTTGACTACGGCCCGGGTTGGCGCATCGTCTCGGGATGCGAGTCGAAACCAAGCTGGTCCATGCCGGCGAGCCGCGGCCCCGCCACGAGCGAGCGGTGACGATGCCGATCTATCAGTCGTCGACGTTCGAGTACGCCGGCGCGACCGACTACCACGATATCCAGTACATCCGGCTCAACAACACCCCCAACCACGTGGCGCTCCACGCCAAGATCGCGGCGCTCGAGGGCACCGAGCAGGCGCTGGTCGCCGCGAGCGGCATGGCGGCGATCTCGTCGACGCTGCTGTCGCTGCTGTCCGCCGGCGACCACGTGCTCGCGCACGACGGGCTGTACGGCGGCACGTTCGACCTCCTGACCCAGGACCTGCCGCGGCTCGGCATCACCTGCACGTTCGTCGACGCGAGCCGCCCCGAGACCTGGGCCGCGCACGCGACGCCCCGGACGCGCGTGTTCTACGTCGAGACCATCACCAACCCGCTGGTCCAGGTCGTCGCGCTCGACGAGGTCGCGCGGTTCGCCCGCGAGCGCGGCATCACCTCGGTCATCGACAACACGGTCGCGACGCCGATCAACTACCGGCCGGCCGAGCACGGCTTCGATCTCGTCGTCCACAGCGCGACCAAGTACCTGAACGGCCACAACGACATCGTCGCGGGCGCGGTCGCCGGGCGCGCCGAGCTGGTCTCGGCGGTCAAGCACAAGCTCGATCACCTCGGCGGCTCGCTCGATCCGCACGCGTGCTTCCTGCTCCACCGCGGCCTCAAGACCCTCGCGGTGCGCGTGCGCCACCAGTGCCAGAGCGCGCTCGAACTCGCCGGCTACCTCGCGCGCCATCCTCAGGTCGCCGCGGTCCACTACCCCGGCCTCGAGCGTCACCCGCACCACGCGCGGGCGCGGCAGTGGTTCGCCGGCGCGGGCGGCCTGCTCAGCTTCGAGCTCACCGGGGGCGCCGCGGCCGCCGAGCAGATGTTCCGGCGCCTGACCCTGCCGCTCGTCGCGCCCAGCCTCGGCGGCCCCGAGACCTTGATCACCCGGCCGGCGACGACGTCGCACGCCGGCCTGCCCGCCGATATCCGCCGCCGCCAGGGCATCACCGACGGCCTGATCCGCCTGTCCGTCGGCCTCGAGTCGACCCAGGACCTGATCGACGACTTCGCCGCCGCGCTGGGCTGACGTCAGGCCGCCGACGATTTGCTGCGCGCGGATGATCGCGCGCGATCGGCCGCAGGTACACTCCGGCGCATGCGAATCAAGAGCACGCTCCTCTTCTGCTTCCTCTTCGCCGTTGCGTGCGGAGGCTCCGCGCCGCCGCCGGCTGCCCCCAGCCCGGCCGCCGCCAGCGCCGGCGCGCCGTCGAGCCCCCTGGTCGCGCCGGGCGAAGCCAAGATCGGAGATCGCACCAAGTGCATCGTCTCCGGACACGAGTTCGTCGTCAAAGCAGACTCGCCGCACGCCGAGTACAACGGCAAGACGTATTACTTCTGCTGCCCTGACTGCCCGAAGGCATTCGAGGCGAACGCCCGCGCGCGGGTCAGCGGATCCGCTTGGGCGCGGGGACCTTGCCCGCGGCGCCCTTGGGGGCGGCGCCCTTGGTCGCGGCAGCAGGCGCCGGGGCTGGAGCGGTGGTCACAGCCGCCGGCGCCGCTGCCGGAGCTCTGGGGGCGGCTGCGGTCTTCGCAGCCCTGGTCGCGGCGGGAGCCGCCGGGGCGGGAGCCGGGGCCGCGGCGTGCGGCGGCGGCGGGCCGTTGGCGCCGGAGAAGCCCGGGGGAACGGCCGAGTTGCCGTCGGAGGACTCGGCATCGGCGGCGACGGTGAAGCTCCACTCGGCGCCGTCCTGGGTACAGCTGGTCGCGACGGTCGCGTCGCAGATCCCGGCGGCCAGGTGCGCGGTGTACGTCGCGCCGGGCTTGAGCTGGATCTGGTTGGGGAACAGGCCCCAGACGCCGTCGCCGATCTGATCGACCCACGCCGGCAGCACGGCGCCGCTGGCGTCGGTGAGCGTGAACGTGGTGGTGTTGATGCCGGTGACCGGGCGCGAGAAGAACACCTTGGCGACGGTGTCGAGGTGGGCGCGCGGGGCGCCGGGCTGCGGATAGACGCCGAGCCGCGGTGGCGCGCCGTCGGCGGTGGCGCCGTTGATCGCGATGGTGAAGTTGCGGACGGCCATCGGCACCGGCGGCGCGCCCTCGACCACGGCGGGCTCGGTCTGCGGCTTGCGGCCGTCGCAGCGGCCGCCGAGCACGCACGGCTCGAGCACCATGTTGTTGTTGGTGTCGGTCATGTTGCCGAGGAACTTCTGGCCGACGATCGCCTCCATCGACTGGTAGTAGACCGCGACGGAGACGGCGACGGGGCCGCGCGTGCCGGGCGGGATGACGACCGAGTAGCGATCGGTCTTCCTGGTCGCGCCCGCGTGGGGCAGCGGACGGAGCCGGCTGTCGACGAGGAACGAGTCGTCGAACACCTCACCGTCGCCGTCGCGATCGGCGAACTGCTCGAGGCCGGTCGGGTTGTGGGCGGCGTCGATCACCTTGCCGCTGGCGTCGATCGGCATGCCCTGGTCGTTGGTCTTGAGGTTGAGCGGGGTGGCGTAGGGCAGATCGAGCGTCGGGCAGCCGTCGCCGAGCGACGCGACCGCCTTGAACTGGATCGACCACGGATCGGGCGAGCCGGGCGGCAGCATCCACGGCTTGCCCGCTGCCGTGCACTTGGGATAGTTCGGGTCGACGACCTCCTCGGTGGTGAGGTTACCGACGCCGATCGTCACGCGGTCCTTCCACAGGCCCTACTCGGGGCCGGCGTCCTTGATCGGCAGTTCCTTGCCGGTGGCGAGGTCGTAGGCGTGGACCGCGATCCAGCCGATGCGGCCCTCGGGGAAGCCGCTCGGGAAGTCGTGGCCGCTGCCGGTGTTGGACACGCTGAGCGAGATCGGCGCGCTGGTGCCGGCGGCGGCGGTCTGCGGGCCGCTGGCGTCGAGGCTGAGCACGTGGCGCAGGCGGTCCCAGGCCAGGCGGGCCTGCTGGGCGTAGACGCCCTTGCGCTCGGTGTGCGTCCACACGGCGCGCGAGTACGGGCTGCTGTGGTCCTCGGAGGTGTAGCTGAACACGGAGAGCTCGGGGTACGGCGACACGTTGCCGCTCGTGTCGACGTCCTTGCCGATCAGGCGCGGCACGAACGCGTTGCCGCCGACGAAGTGGTGGGTGAAGAACGGGCGCTCCTTGCCGTCGGTCGCGACCGCCTCCTTGAGGATCGGCAGCGGATGGCCGCCCTGGTACAGCGTCTGCGCCGTGCCGGGCTGGCCGTAGTCCTGCTGCATGTGGCAGGACTGGCAATCGCGCTTGAACTTCGGATCGAAGAACTTGTTGCCGGGGCGATCGGCATAGCGGCTATTGACCCATTCCGTATAGGTGCGCTCGATCGGGAATCCGCCGGCGAACTTGCCGAGCTTGTTGCGGATCGGCAGGGCGTTGGTCACGTCGTGGCACGCCGCGCACATCTCGGAGCGCACGAACATCGCCTGGTGGTAGCTCTTGTGCTTGGACGAATCGACCTGCTGGTAGCCGATGTTCTCGCCGAACACGGTGCTGGTGTTGGTGTCGCTCGGCGCGGGCGACTGGGTCGCGGCCATCGGGCCGAACCGCTCGGGGAACACGATCGCGTGCGGCGACAGCCGGTACGCGCCGGCGCCGATGCTGTAGCCGAGGTTGCGCTTGGTCGGGTCGGCGACGGCGAAGATGTCCTGCGCCTGCGGCAGGAGATCGGACCGCGCCTCGGCGCCGAGCGCGGGGGAGTACTCGGTGCCGCCGCGCGAGTAGTTGTGGAACGGCGTGTCGCGGGTCGCGGCGTAGCTGTGGCAGATCGCGCAGAAGATGCCGGTCTTGCCGGACTCGGTGTTGCGGAACTGCTCCTCGACGGTCGCGAACGCGATGCCGGTGTGGTTGTCGCCGGTCGGGTTGAACCGGGTGTCGACCATCGCCATCTCGAGGCCGGTCCTGGGATTGACCGAGACGTTGCGCAGCGGGACGTTGTCCAGGTAGTTGGTCGGCATGTGGCAGCGCGAGCAGAAGCCGTCGAGCAGCGAGCCGGGGCGCGACAGCGTGACGCGGTCGGTGCCGATGTCGAACTCCGAGGCGCACTCGCCGGGCTTGGCGAACGGATTGTGGTGCGCCCGCTCGGTGCCGTCGGGCGGGTCCGGCGCGTCGCAGTTGCCGTGGGTCGAGAGCCCGCGCGCGAGCAGGAGGAACGCGCCGCGCCACACCGGGTCGCGCCACGAGTTGGACATCATCGACCCGTTCCACTCGTCGAAGATCTTCTGGTGGCAGGTCTGGCACTGCCCGGGGTGGTTCTGGGTCTTCCAGTACTCCTCGTAGGGCGGCGGGAACACCGCGGCCTCGGCGGTGATGTACGGCGCGGCCTCGGGCATCCGGTTGGGCAGGTCCGCCAGGACGGGCTCGGGCTGGCGCGCGAGGAACCCGACGAGGAGAAGGGTAGCGATGAGTGTTCCCAGCTTGATGAGCTTCACGGCGCTTCTCCTTACGCGTGCCCAGAATCGAGCCGACGACGAGCGGCGATCACCGGCTCGTGCGGCGGGATCAAGGGCGCACGCGATAGACCACGAATGACAACCAGCCAGACCAGCCCGACCGCGCCGGCCGCCATGCCGATCTCGAGCGGCCCGAACTGCGGCGAGCTCTCCTTGGACGGCATGACCAGGATGTAGAGGTCGAGCCAGCGCCCGGCCAGGACGAAGATCGACATCCCCATCATCATCTTCAGGCTGCGCTTGGAGCCGATCGGCAGGAGCGTGAAGAACGGGATGACCCAGCTGACGGCGAAGCTCCCGAGCAGGAGCGGCAGCCAGCCGCCGTTGTTGCGCTCCAGGTACCAGAACGCTTCCTCGGGGATGTTGCCGTACCAGACGAGGAGGTACTGGGCGATCCAGATGTACCCCCAGAACGTGGAGAACGCGAGGATCATCGTGCCCAGGGTCTGGACGACGTGGGTATCGACCACCTTGCCCTCGGGACCGAACAGCTGCTTGCGCTTGAGGATCACGGTGACGAGCGCGACCGCGGCGATGCCCTCGACGAATGCGCCGGCGAACACGTAGACGGAGAACATCGTGCTGAACCACTTGGGCTCGAGCGAGATGACCCAGTCGTAGGACGCCATCGCGAACGTGAGCGCGAACAGCGGCGCGAACGCCCCCGAGTAGCGATACAGCCGCGCGTGGGCCGACAGCCCGGCCTCGGCGCTGGCGTCGCCGCCGAGCGAGATCTTGCGCATGCGCAGCGCGAAGAACGTCCACAGCCCGACGATGACGACCATGCGGACGTACACGAACGCGGGTGATAGATAGGTCAGCCGGCCGGCGCGGATCAGCGGGTGCTCGTCGACCAGCTCCGGCGAGCTCGGATCGACCCACGGGTACAGCTTGTGGAACCCGAAGGCGAGCACGATCATCAGGACCGCCGCGACCGGCAGCAGCAGCGAGAACGCCTCGGGGATGCGCCGGATCGGCGCCCACCACTTCGAGCTGGCCAGCCGCTGGCTCGCCATGAAGAAGATGCCGATCACGCCGAGCGCCAGGACGAGGAACCCGTCGACCAGGAGGTTGAGCCAGGTCCGCTCGGGCGACAGGATCAGGCCGACGGCGAATGCGATCACGCCCACGGCGCACAGCGCGATCGGCACCTGGCGCATCCGCGGGGTGACGGTGAGATGGGTATCGGCGGTCATCGGCTACCTCCCGATCCAGTGGCGGGGGGTGGAGTGGCTCCCGGCACGGGCGCGGCGGGGTCGGCGGGCGGCGTGGCACCGGGGGCCGGCGCAGGCGGCGCGTCCGGCATGCCGGGCCCGGCCTCGGGCAGCCCCTGCAGCGTTGCGCGGACATAGGTGATGATCAGCCAGCGATCGTCGGGCGAGAGCTGGGCGGCGTACGACGGCATCTTGTTCGAGCCGAGCGTGACGACGTGGAAGATCCGCCCGGGCAGGAAGCCCAGCACGCGGTCGGACTTGTAGGATGACGGCGGCGGGATCTTCGTGGCGATCGGGCCATCGCCCTTGCCCTCGGCGCCGTGGCACACCAGGCAGTAGGTCTCGTACAGCACCTTGCCCTTGTCGAGCGTCGCCTGCGTGGGGTGGAACGGGTTGGTCAGCTCGCGGCCGGCGCGCTCGCCCTCGGCGTCGCCCCTGGCGTAGTGGAGCGGGTGGTAGCCGCGCGCGATCGTGCCGGGGACCGGGCGCTGCAGCGTGATGCCGCTGCGGGTCGCGCGGTTGGGCGCGAATGCGTTGTACCGCGGGCTGCGCGCCATGTCGGGCATGTACTCCGAGCCGGGCTGGTCGCCGGGCTGGCATGCCGCGATCGCGGCCGCGGCGAGCGCCGCGAGCAGGGTCGCTCTGGTCATAGGTCGGCCTCGCTCTCGGTGATGTTGGCCGCGCCGCATTCCTTGAGCAGCGACAGCGCGCGCTGGTGGGACTCGTCGTCGCTCGGCTTGCGCAGCACCAGGGCGATCACGTCGTCGGTGACCCCGGGGTGGACCAGCCACACCTTCTTGCCCGGGTAGAGCTTGGCGCGCAGGAACAGCGCCGCGACGGTGCCGAGGCCGCCGAACAGCACGCTGAGCTCGAAGCAGATCGGGACGAACGCGAGCATGGAGTTGTCCGGCTTGCCGCCGACGTCGAGCGGCCAGTCCAGGACGTTGGTGTAGAACTGCAGGGTCAGCGCGGTGGCCAGGCCGGTGAGCGCGCAGAGCAGCGTGACGTAGGGCAGCTTGGTCCGCCGGATGCCCATGGCCTCGTCGAGCCCGTGGACCGGGAACGGCGCGAACACGTCGTAGACGCGGAACAGCTCGCGCCGCGCCTTGCGCACCGCGCGCAGCAGGTTGTCGACCTGCGGGAAAGTCGCGACCAGGATCTTAGCCCGCATGATGGCCTCCATCGCCGTGGCCGTGACCGGACTGCTCGGTCACCACGCCCTTGACCTCCCACATCGCGACCATCGGCAGGAACCGGATGAACAACAGGAACAGGGTGAAGAACAGGCCGAAGCTGCCGACCAGGATGCCGACGTCGACCAGCGTCGGATAGAACATGCCCCAGCCCGACGGCAGGAACGCGCGGTGGAGCGAGACCACGATGATGACGAAGCGCTCGAACCACATGCCGACGTTCACCAGGATCGAGGTGATGAACAGGAGGCCGACGTGGTTGCGCACCTTCTTGAACCAGTACAGCTGCGGCGTGAGCACGTTGCACAGCACCATCAGGTAGAAGCACCACGCATACGGCCCGGTGGCGCGGTTGATGAAGTGGTAGCGCTCGTAGAGGTTGCCGCCGTACCACGCGCTGAAGAACTCGGTGGCGTAGGCGAACCCGACGATCGAGCCGGTGAGCAGCAGCACCTTGGCCATCGAGTCGAGGTGGCGGACCGTGATGTAGCGGTGCAGGTTCATGGTCTGCCGGGTCAGGATCAGCAGCATCAGCACCATGCCGAACCCGGAGTAGATCGCGCCGGCGACGAAGTAGGGCGGGAAGATCGTGGTGTGCCAGCCGGGCAGGAGCGACGTCGCGAAGTCCATCGAGACGATGCTGTGCACCGAGAGCACCAGCGGGGTCGCCAGGCCGGCGAGGATCAGGCTGACGATCTCGTAGCGCGCCCAGGTCCGGTGCGAGCCGTTCCAGCCCAGGCTGAGCGTGCCGAACACCAGCTTCTTGATCTTGCCGACCGCGCGGTCGCGCATCGACGCGAGGTCCGGCACCAGGCCGAGGTACCAGAACACCAGCGAGATCGTGAAGTAGGTCGAGATCGCGAACACGTCCCAGACCAGCGGCGAGCGGAAGTTGACCCACAGCGGGCCGTGCTGGTTGGGGAAGTACGGGAAGATGAAGAACGCGTCCCACGGCCGGCCCATGTGCAGGAGCGGGAACAGACCGGCGCACATGACGGCGAAGATCGTCATCGCGAGATCAGCGTGCCGGCGTGGCCGATACCGATCCAGAACACGAAGTTGGTGATGTCGAAGGCCCAGCCGACGCTGTTGTTGAGGCCCCAGACCCCGATGCCGCGCGCGATCAGGTAGGTCGCCATGCCGAGCAGATCGAGCAGGCACAGCGCGGCGATCGCGAAGCACGCGTACCATAGCTTGGTCGGCTTGCCCTCGATCGGCTGGGCGATGTCCGCCGTGACTTGCTTGAGCGTCGGGGATCCGGCGATCCACCGCGGCTCGGTGACGCCTTCAGGTAGCTTGTCCATGGCGAACCTTCTTGAGGTAGGCGACGTTGGGTCGCGTGCCGAGGTCGTCGAGGACCTTGTAGGCGCGCTCTCCATGCATCAGCTGATGGGCTCGGCTGTGCGTGTCGTTGAGGTCACCGAACACGATCGCGTCGGTCGGGCACACCTGCTGGCACGCGGTCTTGATCTGGCCGTCCTTGATCGGCTCGCCGGACTTGGCCGACGCGTTCTTGACGGCGTGGATGCGCTGCACGCACAGGCTGCACTTCTCCATCACGCCGCGCGACCGCACCGTGACATCGGGGTTGAGCACGAGCCGCCCGACCGGATTGGCCATGTTGTAGTCGAACCGCGGGTTGTCCGTGTAGTTGTACCAGTTGAACCGGCGGACCTTGTACGGACAGTTGTTGGCGCAGTACCGCGTTCCGATGCAGCGATTGTAGACCTGCTGGTTGAGGCCCTCCGAGCTGGTGGTGGTGGCCAGCACCGGGCAGACCGTCTCGCACGGCGCGTGCAGGCAGTGCTGGCACATCATCGGCTGGTGGACGCTGGAGGGATCGTCCTCCGAGCCGCCGTAGTAATGATCGAGGCGCAGCCAGTGCATGATGCGGCTGCGCTGCACCTGGTCCTTGCCGATCACCGGCACGTTGTTCTCGGCCTGGCACGCGACGACGCACGCCGAGCACCCGGTGCAGGCGTTGAGGTCGATCGTCATGCCCCACGAGCGGTCGCCGTGCAGCCGCTCGTTCCACAGGTTGGCCTGCGTCTCGGGCTTCTCGCCGCCGCGCGCGAGCTCGGCGCGGGTGGTCTCGAGCACGATCGGCCGGCCCTCCATCGAGAAGTGGCGCTGGGTGTCGGCGATCTTCTCGCGGCGCCCGGTCACGGTCACGGTGACGTCGGTCCACAGCCGGCGCGCGCCGCGCACGCTGGGCACGAGCGAAAATACATTCGCGCCGACGCCGTTGGCGGCCTTGCCGGCCTGCTTGCGGCCGTGGCCCAGCGCGACCGACACGGTGCGCGGGTGCTGCCCGGGCTGGGTGAAGATCGGCAGCTCGACGGTGCCGCCCGGCGCCCCGAGGGCCACGACGTCGCCGTCGCGGATCCCGAGCTTTCCGGCGAGCGACGGTGCGATCAGCGCGACGTTGCCCCAGGTCACGCCGGTGACCGGATCGGGGAGCTCGAGCAGCCACGGGTTGTTGGCGTTCTTGCCGTCGCGCATCGCGACGCTCTCGTACATCGCGAGCTCGAAATGCTCGCCGCCGGCGCGCAGGGTGTCGCCCTGGATCGCGGTCAGCGCCGCGCGCCAGTCGCCGCCGGTGGGCGCGTCCGGCATCGCGACCTTGCCGACCTCGGCGAGCTCGAGCACGCCGCGCTCGAGGGTCTTGTCCCAGAACATGTCGAAGTCGCGCGCGTCCTGGACCCGCGGCATGACGTCGCTGCGCCAGAACTCGCGGAGCAGCGCGTAGTGCGTGGTCGGCTCGCCGATCCAGCCCATCAGGCTCTCGACCGCGGCGCGGGTGTCGAACAGCGGCGCGATCACCGGCTGGGTCAGGCTGAGGTAGCCGACCACCGGTTCGGCGTCGCCCCACGACTCCAGGAAGTGGTGATCGGGGCATACCGCCTGGACGGCGGCGGCGGTCTCGTCGCGGCGGTCGGCGGTGGAGATCGACAGCCCTACCTTGTCTACCTTGGCCAGGCCGGCGAGGAAGCCGGCGGCGTCGGAGTAGTCGTAGCCCGGGTTGACGCCGTGCAGGATCACCGCCTGGATCTCACCGGCCTGCATCTCGCCGACCAGCTTGGCGAAGTCGGCGTCGTCGCCCTGGCGCTGCAGCGACGGGCGATCGATATCGACCGTCTTGCCGATGTTGCCGAGCAGGCGGTTGATCGTGTGGACGACCAGCTGGATCGCGGTGTCGTTGCAGCCGGTGACGACGAGCGAGTCGCCGCGGTGCTGCCACAGCTCGCCGGCCACGCCGTCGAGGACCGCGGCGTCGATCGGATCGGGGGGCGAGGCGAGCCCGGACTCGCCGGCGCGCCGGGCGATCCGCGACAGCAGGGCGGCCGCGACCGCGCCGAGCTGGGACGGCGCCACCGGGACGCGCTGGTCGGCGTTGCCGCCGGTGACCGACAGCGTGGGCTCGAACTGGATGTGGAGCGAGGCCGGCTGCTCGGCGCTGCGGCCGCGCGCGTACTGGCGCGCGAACTCGACCGGCGACAGCCAGGTGCCGAGGAAGTCGGCGTCGATGCTGACGATGACGCGCGCGCGATCGAACGCGTAGTGCGGCACGACGGCGTGACCGAACGCCTGGGCCGTGGCGGCGCGCAGCGCGCTCGCCGAGATCGCGTCGTAGACGACGTGGCGGAAGCCGGGGAACGCCTTGCGCCAGCGGTCGACCACCGAGCGGAACGACGGGCTGGCGATCGTCGGCGACACCAGCACGACCTTGCCCTGCTTGGCGCGCACGGCCGCGAGGCCCTCGGCGATCTGGTCGTCGACCACGTGCCACGGCGCCGGCTCGCCCTTCCACAAGGGACCGCGCAGGCGGCCCTCGTCGTAGAGCGACAGCACGGTCGCCTGCCCGGTGGCGCAGGTCGCGCCGCCGAACAGGGTCGACAGCTCGTTGCCCTCGATCTTGATCGGCCGGCCGTCGCGCTGCTTGACGACGAGGCTGCACGCCGAGGCGCAGCCGCCGCAGGTCGTGGCGTAGAAGTTCGGCACGCCCGGGACCATCTCGTCGGACGCCACCGGGATCGGGACCGCCTTCTGCTCGGGGGCGCGGCACGCCGCCACCGAGGCCGCGGCGGCGCCGAACCCCATCAGCGTCAGGAAGTCGCGGCGCGTGGTGTCGCCGTCGCGGTCGTCGCGGTCGTCGCGACCCGGCGCGGGCAGACCGCCGGGGAACTCGCCGCGTGACGGCGGTCCATGATCGCGGTGCTCGAGGGTCTTCCAGTACTCGGGAGCACGCCGCCCTCCCAGCGTCACCAGCTCGTTCTTGGCGCCTTTGCAGTGATCGCTCATAGGCTTTCTCGGGCTCCTCAGTAGTGGCAGCTCGCGCAGTCCAGGCCGGTCGCCGGCTTGGGGCGCTCGGAGAACCGCTTGGCCGCGCGCTCGAGGGTGTTGGTCGGAACGCCGGCGTGCTCGCGATGGCAGGTCAAGCACCAGCCCATCGTCAGCTCGGTGACCTGCTCGATGCGCGCCATGGTCTCGACCGGGCCGTGGCAGCTCTGGCAGGGGACGCCGGAAGGAAACTCGGGGGCGCGCGACAGCACGTGCCGGCTGTGGTTGAAGTAGACGAAGTCGGGGAGGTTATGGACCTTGGTCCACGCGACCAGCGGGCGGTCGAGCTGGGCGGCCTCCTTGAACTGCTCGATCTCGACGGTCTGCTTCTCGAGCAGGCCGTGGCAGTTCATGCACACGCTCGATGATGGAATCCCGGCATGGCGACTCGTGCGTGCGCCATAGTGGCAATACAGACACGGTATCTTGTTATCGCCGGCATGCAGCTTGTGGGAGAACGCGATCGGTTGCGCGGGCGCATAGCCCTGTTGCATACCCATACGGAACAGCCGCTTGACGCCGGTCGCGACGAGCAGGACCGCGATGACCAGTCCGATGAGAATAATCAATGGTCGCATGGTGGGTGTTGCCGCCTGTCAGCTCGGTTCTGCGTTGCCGCCGTCGCCCGGGAGATCCTCGTCCGGCCATAGCCAGCGCGCGGGGCTGAGCTTGGCCAGCACGCGCCGTCCGGTGTGCGCCACGGCCGCGATCGGTCGCCCCGCAAACAGGACCACGCGGTCGCCGGCCGCGACGAGGACCATCGCGGCGCTGGTGAACGGCACGACCGCGAGCACCGCGAACCACGAGAACACGTGGAGCCGGATCAGGAATGGCATCTGCTCGACCAGCCCGGTCGCCGGCTCGCCGCGCACGAAGGAAGCGATGTACGGGGTCACCGTGCCGACCGCCCACGAGCTGCCCCAGCGGTACAGCACGGCGGTCGCCAGCCCCGAGATGGTCGCCACGCACAGGAGCGACAGCAGCGCATAATCGGCGACCTCGGGTACGCGGGGATGCGTCGAGGCCACGCTGCGGCCGACATGGCGCCACATCAGCTGGATCAGGCCGATCAGGGCGACCACCCCGAACACGAAGCCGGTGCCCTCGAGGAGGTACAGCCGCAGCGGGACGCCGTTCCACGCCCGGATCGCGCCCGGGATGATCAGCGACACCAGGTGCAGCGCCGCGGTGATCGCCAGGCCGATCCGCCACGCGACCGACCCGCGGAATAGCTGCCAGGCGGCGTCCGCGGCCGGCCGGATCGCCTCGGGACGGCGCCGCGCCAGGGCATGCCGGATCCCCAGGCCGAGGATCAGGATCGCGAGCGCAACGTAGGGGAACACCTGGAACAGGAGCTCGCTGGGCAGCGTGGCCTGGCGCAGAACGGGGTTGGCGCCCGCCGTCATGGGGGCCCACGTCACGCGCTTGCCGGCCGGCAGCGCCGCGGCCGAGCCCTGGCCACTCGGCGCCGCGCCCGAGCCGCCGCTGTCAACCGTCTTGGCAACCATCGGCGGCTGGTTGGCGGGCCGGCCGTTCTGATCGTCCGGCTGGTTGGTCAGCGCGGCGTAGCGCAGGTACGCCTTGACGGCAAATGACTCCTCCGGTGAGAGGAATGCCGATAAAGTCGATTCAGGATAACGCAGCATGCACGGGTGCTTCAGGAACTGCGTCATTGCGCCATCCTGATATTGCGAATACACAGTGGTGAGATCGCGCGCCAGGACACCGCCGCTTGCGCCGGCGGCATCGCGGATGCTGTGGCAGCTGGCGCAGGCGATGCCGCCGCGCGACATCTCGCGCTGGCCATGGAACAGGTGGCGGCCGATCTCGATCTCGGCAAGCGTTGCCGCGTCCGCGGACCGCGCGTCCGGCTCCTGCTGGTCAGGGCCGTTGGCGGCGAGCCAGTCGAAGATGCTGGTGACCTGCGGCTCGCTGAGGTCGACCCAGTCGGGCATGCGCTGCTGGTTGAACTGCTGGAACAGGCCGGTCGCCGTCGGATCGCCCGACGCGATCACCGTCGAGGACGAGCGCACGAACTTGAGCAGCCAGGGCCGCTGGCGGCGCTCGGTCACGCCCTTCAGGTCGGGGCCGATCTTCACGCCCTTGCCGAACGTGTGGCACGCCATGCACCGCGTGGTGAAGATCTTCTTGGCTTCTGCTGTATCGGCGCTTGCACGTCCGGACAACAGCAATGTGGAAGCGCCGAGCGAAATGCCGAACGCCAGGGCGGCGGTCAGGCGCAATGCACGGGCATGAATCAGTAGCCGATCAAACATCACGATAGGCCCCTCCGGTGGAGTGGATCGCGGTCTTCGTGTGTCGGGAGTCCCGACGCGGCGCGATTTAGTCAGATCGGTTCTGGAGCCGCAAGCTGATATTTCAAACTGTCTGTCTAGGTATCGGCTCAGAAACACCCACTCGCATCAGTAATCTGATAGGCGAGCACCGTCGGCGCGGTGCAGCGCATGCAGAGCATGTCTCGTGCGATCCCCCGCCGCGCACGAGCTAACGCCTGTGAAACTCTCTCGATCGAACGAGCCGAACGCGATCGCAGACGCACGCGATCGCATGGGGCAAGGGCGCACAGGGTCCGCTCGATGCGCACCGCGACACCGTCTTAATGACCATTAAGGCCGGGGTAACCGCGACAGAAAACCGCAGGTGTTGGCCGGCTCCGCGAGGTTCGGGACGGGGGTGTCTGCAGCCCGAAACCGTGGGCGAAAACACCAAGATGTCGAACGATAGGCGACGGGGGCGAGCCGCCCGGCCCAGAAATCCTATGAGCACTCTGCGACGCCGAAATCGCGCAAGACGCGCGTTCAGAACCCGATGCCGGTGTGGAAGACGATGTCGAGCTCGCCGTCGGTCTTGTTCACGCCGGCGATGTCCTTCGAGAACGACAGCGTGGCCGGGAACGCGGCCTCGACGAACCAGCTCGCGCCGGCGCCGATATCGGCAACTCCCTTGTGGATCAGGGGGATCACTTTGAAATTGGTTGCTGCATTCACGTCCCAGCCGAGCCGGAGGCCGAGCACGAACGAGCCGGTGTCGTAGACGATGCCGGGATCGACCGTGAACGAGGTGGTGCCGCGCGGGCTGATCGGATTGGCAACCACGGTCTCGAAGTCGATCGCGGCCTTCTCGGTGATCTTGAAGCCGATCCCGATCGGGTATGCCAGCGTGAACTGATCGCCGATCGTCTGGGTGTTGCTCTTGAGGAACACCAGCGGGATCGCGACGCCGACGTGGCCGCCGATGCCGGGGTGCAGGCTGGTTCCGTCGGCGCGCGCCTCCGTCGGGGCGAGCGCGGCCAGAAGGCCCATGGAGATGCAGCAAGCGAGAATACCGGTCGTCTTCATAGTCATCGGTCAGCTCCTGTCCCGCAGGGCGGGATCGTGTTGCAGCGGTACCCTATCGCTGCCCTACCCCCGGGGGGCAGGCGGCGCGGATACTGGCACAAGTGAATTCCGGTGGCGATCGAAACGCCACTTCATGACGCCAATCCAATGAGTGAATCGGCGATCTGCCGGAGGCCGCGTGTCGCGTTATCGGGCCTCAGTCGCTGCAGTTGTTGTATGTGGGAGTACAACCGAGATCGTCAGTTGATCCAGCGCGGGCCGCCGGTCGGCCGATCGTCGTCTTCGGGCTCGTGGCCGAGCGGATCCTCGCCCGGCCACGGTACGTAGGGCGGGACGTTGACCTGCGATCCGGGCTCGCTCGATCGCCGCAGCCGCTCCTCGAGATCCCACTGCGCGAGGCGGCGCCGGTTCTGCCGCCGCCGCCGCCACCACGCCAGTCCCAGGAGCAGCGCGCACAGGATCCACGCGAACGCCCCGAGCAGCCCGAGCGGCATCAGCAGGTAGCGGCCGCCGAGATCGCCGCGCCACTCGTCGAACAGCGCGTGGAGCAGCTTGCCGAATCTCGCGCAGGAACCGCCGGAATGGCCAGCGGTCGCCGTCGTCGCTCGGGTCCTCCCAGCGGCCGCGCCGCGACAGGTAGCCGACGAAGTCGTAGGCCTCGGCGTACGCGCGGCTCGCCGGCAGCTCGTCCCGTGGGAACGTGGCATCGAGCTCGTCGAGCGGGATGATGTTGTGCGACCACGCCATGCCGGTCAGGGTCTCCATGCGGTCCCACGACAGCTCGGCGGAATGCTGGTAGGCAAAGCCCTCGTGCAGCCAGTGCGGCGCGCGCGCGCCGAGCGCGGCGCCGAGCGCGATGTGCGCGAGCTCGAGGCGCAGGGTGCTCTCGGTGTCGATGATCTGCGCGCCGCGCCGCGCGGCGATGCCGATCACGCCGAGGTCCGGGTAGGCGACGCCGACCGCCCAGCGCGGTGCGCCGCGACCGGCCGGCGCGACGCTGGCGAGATCCTCGGCGTCGCGGACCAGGTGGACCTCGATCGCGCGCGGCGTCGGCAGGTCGGTCAGATCAGCCGCGATGTCGCGGAGCGCGCGCTCGCCGCCGTCGGCGAGCTGCTGTGCGATGCGCTCGAGGCCAGGCTCGGCGAGCACGGCGATCCGGCCCGTGTGCGCGACCCGCGCGGGCCCTCCACGTCATAGGTAGTGCAGCTCCACGCGCTGGCGATCGCTCGCGTTCTCGTGGGCGATGATGATCACCGCGCCGATCGCCACCGCGCCGCCGATCGCGGCGTACACCCACCACTTGGTCGGCTTCTCCGGCTCGTCCTTGCGGCGCCGGCGCGCGGTGTCCTCGACGAGCAGCGGTCGATCCGGATCGGGGGCGTGCTCGTTCCAGCTCTGGATGCGATCCGCGATCATGTCGAGCATGCGGCCGACCTCGGCGATCGGCGCGACGCCGTCGTCCTCGCCCAGCAGGTGCGGCGCCTCGGAGGGCCCGACCTGGCCCCAGGCCTCGATCGCGTCGCCGTGGCGGATGATCGCGATGCGGGCGTGGACGCGGGAGAGCACGACGGCCAGCTCGGCCGGCGGGGGCATCTTGCCGCTCCAGCCGGCGACCCGCTGCGCGACGTCGGCCCACGGCCCGGCCATGTCGGTCAGCGCCAGGTGCACCGCCTTCTGCGTGCGCGTCGCCGTGCCGGCGGCCCAGCCCCGCCGGGTGCCCGACGCGCCGGCGATCACGTGCTCGCCGGCCGGCAGCTCGACGTGGACCGGCGACGCGCCGGCCAGCTGGAAGTCGATCCAGATCGCCGCGCCCGCGACGTCGGCATCGATGTCGACCGGGACGAGCTCGCGACCCGCGATCGCATCGATCTCGGGGTACTTCGCCCATACCGCGGCCGGCACGTCGGACGAGCCGCCGAGCGCGCGGAGCTGGGTAGCCGCGGCCTGCGCCGCGTCGCGCTGGCCGTCGCGGTCCGTGCACAGCAGCACGTAGGCCCACGCGCGGACCAGCTCGGGCGCCGGGTGCCCTGCGGCCTGGCGGGCCGCCGCGAGACCGATCGCCTGCCGCGCCGCCGGCAGCACCTCGCCGCATGCGAGCGCGCCGAACGCGCGCGCGGCCGTGGCCATCGCCGCCGCGAGCGTGACCTCGTCGCGCTCCTGGTCGTGTCCGGCGAGCGCGTCCTCGACGCCATCACCGATCACCGGGTCGAAGCCCGCGGCGACGATCGCGGTCGCGAGCTTGCGCGGGACGTCGGCGGCGGGGTGCGCGGCTCCCGCTCCGAGATCGATCACCGCGATGCGCTCGTGGAGGGACACGCGCTGGGCGCGCGGCGCGGCGGCGGCCGGCCCGGCGGCGACGGCCAGGCCTAGGGCGCCTAGGGCAAGAGTTGCTTGAAGTACTCGTTGAGGGCCCATACGTCACGCGCGCGCAGTCCATCGAACTGTACGCCAACCCCATCGCTGTTCGACCAACGCACGGTGCCACCGATCTCGATCGCGTGGTTGAGCATGGGCACGGCAAACGCGATCCGGACCCGTTGACCCATCGCGTACTTGCTCGTCGCCGACACCAGCGTGCCTCCGAGGGACAAGTTCAACATCGTGCAATCTTTCGGTGTTCCGTCGATGCTGAGCGTGGCTGGAAGCGAGACGTCGTGACGGGTCTGGGTACGGCGATTGTCGGCCACAAATTCTCCGGGTGCACCTCATTGTATGCGCTGCGCCAGCGGGCAGGGGTGCCCGCGGGTTAGGGAATCGCGGCGCGGTGGACCCAGAAACCATCTCAGAAGGATGGATCCGAATCAGGGGTGCGCACCTACCCAGTCGGGGGGTCGGCCGCGGCCCCGTGACCGGCGCTACTGCAGCTTGATGTCGATGTACGCTTTCTTGCGGAGCTCTTCGACCCAGGTCTGGGTCTGCTTGTCCATCTCGCGGCGGCGCAGCTCGCGCATCAGCTGCTCCTTCATCTCGGCAAACGGCTTCAGATCGGAGCGCTTGATCTCGGTGACCTGGAAGACGTGGAAACCCTGAGGTCCGCTGACCGGGCCGCGCACGTCGCCCTTGTCCATCGAGAACACCACCGGCTCCCAGTCGGGGTTGGCCATGCTGCCGCGCTGGAACCAGCCTAGCTCGCCGCCGGTGGCCTTGGTGGTGTCGTCCTCCGACTCGGCGGTGGCGACCTTGCCGAACTCCTCGCCGTTCTTGACCCGGTTGATCGCCTTGCTCGCCTTGTCCTTGGCCTCGGAGATCTGCTGCTCGGTGGCGTGCTCGGGCAGCTTGAACAGCATGTGCGACAGCTTGACGGCCTGGATCTGCTCGGTGCGCCGCGCCATCTGGTCGTAGCGCGCGCGGACGTCCTCCTCGGTGACGGAGACCTTGGGCGCGACGAGCTGGTTGACCGCGCGCAGCCGCAAGAGCTGGCGGCGCAGCTCCTGCTTGTAATTGGCCAGCGTGAAGCCCTGGGCCGAGAGCGCCGCCGCCAGGCCGGTATCGTCGAGGTTGTTCTGCTGCTTGATCTCGTCGAGCGCGGCCTGGACCTCGGTCGACTCGACGTCGATCTTGGCCGCCTCGGCCGCCTGGACGATCACCTCCTCGTTGACCATCTCGTCGAGCACCTGGCTGGTCAGCTTGGCGATCCGGCGCTCGCGCTCCTTGGGATCGGCGATCTGCTGGGCCTCGGCGAGCACCGGGATGCGGCGCGCCTCGAGCTCGCTGTTGAGGATGATCGCGTCGTTGACCACCGCGACGACGTAGTCGAGCTTGACCTTGACGCCGCGGTTGGGCGACGCGGTCCCGGTGGACCAGCTGCCGGCGGGGTTGGCGTTGGGCTTGGCATCCTTGGCGTCGGGCTTGGCATCCTTGGCGTCGGCCTTGGCGTCGGCCTTGGCATCGGGCTTGGCATCCGACTTGCCGGCGTCGCCGGCGGGCGGCTTC
Organism: Deltaproteobacteria bacterium; assembly: GCA_005887925.1. Taxonomy (GTDB): domain Bacteria; phylum Myxococcota_A; class Polyangia; order Haliangiales; family Haliangiaceae; genus JABFXX01. The sequence goes on from VBLP01000120.1 coordinate 28,635, forward strand.
TTGTCGTCGGCGGTCGCGAGCAGCGGCGCGGCGGCGCACACGGTCAGGGCAAGCAGGAGACGAGAGCTACGCACGGGGATGAGACCTCGGGTGGGTAGGCCTGGTTGTCTACCAGGGGCAGGTTGGCCGCCAGGGGATGTGCCAGGGGATGCAATCGAGCATGCGGTCAGGGCGTTCCCGTCTTCTCGGGAGCCTCCATGGGGACGGGGGGTGACCCGGACATCGGGAGCGGCGGGAGGTCCTTGCCGTGACCGTCGTCGACCGCCTGCGAGGTGTCGATGCGGACCTTGGCGAGGTTGGCCTCGTTGACCTCGATCTTGGCGCCGGCGCGGAGCCCGTCGACGAAGTCCTTCTGCGCCGCCG
>VBLP01000574.1:0-17988 GCA_005887925.1 Deltaproteobacteria bacterium
GACCGCGGAGCCGCGCTCGATCTGCGCGGGCGAGAACGTGAGCCCGCCATCGAGCGAGAGCTCGGCGATGCGGCCGGTGCCGAACGCCGGGTCGTTGGTGCGCGCGGCGATGCTGATCCTGCCGAAGTAGAACTCGGGTGTGACCAGCTCGCCGTCAAGCAGGAACGGCGTGTCGATGAGCAGCGTCGGCGCGACGCGGTCGGCGTGGCCGGCGTGACCGGTGCCGAGCACGCCTGCGCAGACAGCGAGGACCAGGATCGATGTGCGCACGATCACCTCGGGCGGCCCTGGCCGCGGTGAGAGCTCTGGTTGCGAATCGTGGCTTGCAGCGGCGTACGCGAGGCGCGCTTGCGCGGATCGCCCGCGAACTGCGCACCCGGGCCGAGCTCGATCTCGGCCGCCGCGATGCGGCCGCTGGCGTGCCCGTCGACGCCGACCTTCACGCTCCCGCTCGCGATCGCGTCGGCGGACAGCGCGGAGTGGCTGGCCAGGGTCACCTCGCCCGCCACGAGCAGCCGGACGCTCAGCGCCTCCATCGCGGCCGTCGCCGGGCCCAGCGAGCCCGCGTGCGCGATCGTCACGTCGCCCGCCACGCGCAGCTCGCAGGCGGCCGCGCAGTCGAGATGGCTGTTCGCAGCGAGCGTGACCGACGCGAACTGGTACGTGCCGCCATCGAGCACCAGGCGGGCTTCGGGCGGGCCGTTGCCGTGGCTGTCATTGCCGCCCCCGCCGCACCCGACGCAGACATCGCCGTACGCGCCGGCCGCGAGCGTCTTCGCGGTACCGCGCGCGACCGTCACGCGGCCTTGGCCCGGCACGATCGCCGGGAGCGACGGAACGTCGCCAGCGACCGGCACGGTCAGCGGCGTGACCAGCGGACCGTCGATGTGCGCGCCGGGACGCGAGACCAGGCTGTTGTACGCGACCGTGCCTGTCACCGCAGCGCGTGGCTCGAGCTGGATGCGATCGGCGCGGACGGCGCCCTCGATGCGAGCGTCCGGGCCGACGTCCAGCGACGGGTCGTCCGGCGTCCCCGCATCGCGCACGGCGAGGTCGCCGACGACCTGGCTACGCGGATCGAGCGCGATCCGCCGGAATGCATAGAGCGTGGGACGATCGAGCGCCGGCCGCCGCGAGGCGCGCGCGGCGTTGTTGTTGCGATCGCGTTCGGGGACCGCGCCATACGGATTGGCGACGGCATAGAGGTAGTACCCGTCATGTCCGTCGAGCACCGAGCGCGGCAGCTCCAGGACGGCGCGGCCATCCCGCATCGCGATCTCCTGCAAGACGATCGGCGTCACGCCGGGTATCGGCGCCGGGCTCGCCGACAGCTCGGGATCGGTGGTGAGCAGCACGGTCACGCGATCGGCAGCCAGGTCGCCGATGTTGCGAACCACCACGCGCACGTTGTCGGACGTCGCCACGAGCTCTGCCAGCAGGAAATCCACCGCGGGCTGGAAGACATACGAAGAGAGGTTGTTGGAATAGTCGTCTTCGATCACCTGTGTTCGGTCATTGACGCGAACGGCGATCACGAACGGTGTGGTCTTGGTCGCCAGCGGCGGGTAGTCCAGGCGCACCGGGAGCGCCACGTTGGGATCGAACGTCTGCTGGCCGATCACCGTGCTGGTCGCGCCCTCGATGAGGACAAAGTCGACGTTGACCGGCGTCGTGGCCACCGCCTTGAGGTCGCTCACCTTGGCGACAAGCGTGGTCCCCGTCCGCGTCACCGACGTCACCGCGAAGTCCGGGCGCACGCTCACCGTCACGCGCTGCGTGTTGTTCGCCGGATCGAGGTCGTCCCCGCTGGGCGCGACAGCCACCGTGAGGTTGTGCTGCACGCGCGCGAGCGTGAAGCGCAGGTCCACCGTGCGGCTCTCCCCCGGGTAGAGGCCCTCGTCGTGCGCGGCGGCGAGCGGCACGCCGCCGTCGGATACCGAGACATCGAACGCACCGGACGGCAGGTATCCGCGGTTGCTGACCGGCACCGACAGCGTGATCGTGTCGCCGACCTTCAGCTGCCGGGGGCGCGGCACGATGTCACCCACGCTCAGATCGGCGAGCAGCGGCAGCTGCACCTGATAGAGCGCGAGCGCGGTCTCGGCGTCCGCGGTCCGGGGAGTTCCCGTCGCTGCGATCGACAGGTTCGCCCGATCATCCAGCGTATGCGCCGCCTCGCCGAGACGGAAGTCGCTGGCGCTGTAGCTCTGCACCACGCCGCTGGAATGCCAGACCCCGCGTCGGTTCACGGCGGCGACGAGGTTGTTGTCGTCCTCGTACACGACCAGCGTCGCGTCGCCGTGCGCGTAGATGGTCCCGCGCGAGACGTTCCCGACCTGCAGCCCGGTCGGCTGCGGCGTGCTCCACGCCCCGTCGAGCCGGGTCTCCAGCAGCGGCCGCGTCGCGGTGCCGGCGACCGGGTTGCCCGCGAACAGCACGAACGCCTGCCCGGCGCGCTGTCCCAGCACCGCGCGCGGGCGGTCGTACGCGGTGGTGGTGACGGGCGCCGGGCCGCGGGTCACCGTGCCGTCGAGCGCGAACGTGGCGAACTGTAGCGTGCGGTCGCCGGCCGTGGCCAGATCGCCATCCGCGTCGCGCGTCCACACGGCCACGAACTCGCCGTGGATGAAGGCGGTCTCCACTGCATATTCGCGACCGGGGTCCTCGGTGAGCCGCACCGCCGCATGCCAGGCCAGCCCATCGAACGCGCTGACATACAGGTCGCGATCCGTCGTGGTTGCGAAGTCGTTGTCGGCGTCGCGCGCGAAGATCGCGAGCGCACGCTGATCGGGGCCTGCCTGCAACGACGCGAACAGCGCGCCCAGCGAGCCGCCGAGCGGCTGCGGGCGGCTCCAGCCGTCCGTTCCCGCGAAGCTCGAGAACAGCCGCCGGTTCTGGTTCTGCAAGTTGAGCAGCTCCGGGTCGGCGTGCTGTGCCTGGCCGGGCCCGTACACCTGCGCGTAATCCGTGTTGTCGCCGAGCATCAACAGCATCGGCCGCCCGGTGGACAGCGACGCGATGTCCGCGAGCCCGCGAATGCGAAATCCCGAAAACTGCGCGGCGATCGGCGAGGACCAGTCTCCGTCCTTCCTGGTGACGTAGAAGATCTCCTCGCGCGCGTCCTGGTTGGCGAGGCGCATGAACGCCAGCCGTTGCTCCCCGTGATCGACGTACCAGACCAGCGCGCCCGGATCACGCCCGGGTAGCGGCGCCGCGAGCAGCTGATACGACGCCAGACCGGTGAGGTTGACGCGATTCGACATCAGCGCCTGATCCGGAGTCTCGTCTTGCAGATCCCGAGGCGATTGCGGATCGCGCAGGCCGGCAGCCTCGGCGCGCGGCGCCAGCTTGTGGGTCGAATCGACTGCCTGGCCATTGCCGCCGCCCGGCGCGCACGCCCCGAGCAGCAAGGCAATCGCAGCCAGGCCAACGGTCGAACGAGAACTTGACGTGGTCATGATACCTCACAGATCCCGGAAGCAATCGACCGCTGTCGCCGCTCAGCTCATGGACAGGCCTGGATGCTCCAGTGGAACGTACCATCGGGTTCGCCACCCGTTCGACCCGCTTCCGCCCCGGGACCGCGATTGCCGAAGTCGAAATCGGTGACGTCGTCCGCCCCGGTCGCCCCCCCGTCCTCGTCTGCCAGGAATCCAGAGATGTGAAACGACCGGCCGCACTCCTCGCGGTCGATGAAATCACCGACGGGAATCGTATCGCCGCTGCTGGCGGACCTCTCCGTGGGATGATCAAACACGACATCGCCGATCACGAGTCGCCAGTACATCTCACCGGCACCGAAGTCGTCGGCGTCATCGTGGATATCGATGCTGTCCAGCGTGAAGTGGTACGGATCGGGTGTATGAACTGGAAAGCTGGCCGTGACATCACGGCCGCCGACGACGGTGACCGTGATGTTTGCATCGTCGCAGCCGGGGCGCGTCATCGTCATGTAGGCAGGATCTGCGACGCATTCAGAGGACGAGACGGACCCACAACCCGCTTGATGGTCACATGCGACCGGATCCAACGAAAGCGCTTCGCAGTTGACGCTTCGCGGAACCGCCGCGGCCACCGACGTTGCGCTGCTGTCCCAGCGCACGCGGCGAAGCGAGATGCGATCGCTGATTGCGCTGCCCGCATAGATCTCGGCCGAAACGTTCAGCGTCGGCTGGCAGCGGAACGTCAGCACCTTGGCCGGCGTACAGTGTCCAGCCGCCAGCGTCGTTTCCGGAGGGCAGATCTGCGTCGCCTGTGTCGCCCCCGCCCACTCGGTGAAGTGCGAGACCGACGCCGTGATCGTGAACGGATTCGTGGAGACCACGCTGGGGTGCTCCTGCCAGGCTTCACCCCGGTTGCGACTGACGAGCGTCAGATTCTGCGGCGCAAGCCCGCCGGGATCTGTGCCGGGTCATAGAACACGCTGAGCTGCGCAGGCGTCAGGAACACCAGGCCGCTCGGCTCGAGCTGGATGACGCTCCCCGACAACAGGCCCGTCTTCTGCGTATACGGCGCACCGAGCACGAGCTTGCGGATCTCGATCATGGTGTCCACCGCCAGCGCACCTGGCGGGATGCGTAGCTCGGCCTTGCCAAGCAGGTGTACCTCTCCGCCCTGCACCGCGTGGATCTCCTTGGCAGCGAACTCCGAGGTCACCACCTCCACGATCTTGATCGTGGGCTTCAGCATGTATCCCTGCCCGCGGTTGCGATGTATCGACTTTCTGGCATCGAAATCGAGCGTGAGCATCGTCGGCCCGTCGCCCGATACCGTGAACCCACCCACGAGCTTGATACCCGTTTCATCTCCGGACGGGATCTTCAATGGGAACTGATGGACACCGGTTCCATCGTTCACCTCGATCACATGATCGGGCGTCATGTGGAGCCGGATCTGGCTATACGAGCCCGGCTCGAGATCGAAGGCACCCAGCTCCTCGGCGTGGCCGCCTTGCAAGGTCAATAGATCGAACTGCCGACCGGCGCTACCGTAGTCGACGACGGTGATCCAGTTCTGCGTGGCATCCGCATACACATCGATGTGCGTGAACGTCACCAGCACCCTGGTGACCTCTGCATCATCGACGGGAAAGTCGGTGAGATACAGATGAACGCGCGTGTCCACCTGCGTGGACGTTGCTGGCGGCTCTCCACATCCAAGGAACAGCACCGATATCCAACAGACCATTGAGACCTTCCACATATTCATCACCTCGAATGTCGTTGAGTGCGCTTGTGACGATCCTGGTACGTCTCATTGTCTGATGCGCTCGAGAAATAGAGACAACACGCCATCTTTGTGAGCGACTTCGCGCGCCGATTCTGAAAAAAAGCGCAGCTCGTAACACTGCGGCGGATTTCGTCGACTTATAAGCCCAAGCGTCCGAGCGCAGGGACCACACCAGATCCGATGTGCGATATCTCTGTACATTATCGGTCTCCTCCTTATTACTCGCACATCGTTAGCCCAAGAAATCCATAACATTCGAAGATTGCGCGCGTGAGAACATAGCGAGCCATTGCCCGTCGAGTTGCACGCACCAGAACTCCGAATCCTCGTGCCCCGCCGCTGTGTGTTAACAACGAGCGACGCATGCGCGAACATGGCGAGCATAGAGACGAGGACGACGTCGCGGGAATCGAGGGCAACGATCCGACCACCGTGACCGCCTCTTCGCTCGGCGAGCTCGAGACGTCGAGCCTCTACGATTCGCTGCTTCGTGGCGTCGCCGCCGGAACCTCGAGTGTCCGAATAGATGCCGAGGTTGGCCCGCACCGAAAATTCGTTCTTCAACAAGAAATTGGCAGTGGAGCGATGGGGCGCGTTTATCGCGCTCTTGATCGGTACTTGCTACGTGATGTAGCCATCAAGTTCATCCTTCGTCCCGAAGGCATGAACTACGATGATTTCATGGCGCTGTTCTGGCAGGAAGCGCACATCATAGCTCGTCTCGACCAGCACGACAACATTGTGCGGATACTCGATGTGGATCGCTCGACCTATCCGCCGTTTATCGTCATGGAGTATCTCGATGGTCAATCCCTTGAGAAAATGCTCAGGCGTGGCCCGATCGACCTGCAAACAGTACTCCATGTCATGATCGCAGCCGCGCGCGGATTGGGTGAGGCTCACTCGAAGGGCGTGTGTCATCGCGACCTCAAGCCAAGTAATATCTTTGTTCAGAAGACCGGACGAGTCAAATTACTCGACTTTGGATTGGCACGCATACGGAGTCATCTTTTCGAGACTTCGACGACCAAGGATAGATTTGTTAACATTCCGTCTGTTCCCCCGCTAGCCAACGCGGGAACGCCCGCTTACATGGCACCCGAACAATGGCGGGGCGAGGATGCGGACACGGCGACCGACCTGTGGGCAATGGGTGCGATCCTGTATCGGCTGCTCCTCTCCGGTGAGCCGCCGGCGTCACTTACCAACCTTTGCCCGGAGGCGCCCACAGAGGTCTGTGAGCTGATCGAGCGACTACTGCGCTTCGAGAGATCGGAGCGGCCGCGCAACATCTCCGAGGTCATCGCAGTACTTGAATCGGCGCTCCGCAAGATATCGAACGAAGCACAACAGGATCCCGTCGTACTCACATCGCGCTCGTCCGTCCGGTCTTCCGAGACCTGGTCAACTCGTCGCATGGACCACCACCTGGCCCATGGGAGTGAGCCTGATCGCCCTCTTCGCTATTGGGAAAAGCTGTTGCTCGTTCTCGTTTCTGGCTCGGACTCCGGGGTTGACATATTCCCGGAACATTTTCCGACGTGGATACTTAACAATGCGGACGTCACCTGCGACGTATTGCATTGCCCGCCGTCGCAAACTGGCGACCTCGGTGAGGGCGCCATACGCTTGAGAGGACATCTCAACGCGCATATCAAGCGCCCGCGCCACATCTTCTTCATCACGCAAGGTGAAGGGACCAACATCGTCCTCCGCATGCTGCTGGATGAAGCAAGGCGGCTGCGGCCGCGCAACGGTGGAAAGATCGAATTCGACGTTCGCTCACTGTTTTACCGAACTCGCCATGTTGCTATCCTGGGGCCCGGGCGGGGCATCGCGACCGCGCACCACGTTGGCGGCCCGCACGCGAACCTGGACACCGCGCCACTCGTAGCGGAGCTGGTTTCGGAGGCACAGCACTTCCTGGAAGCTACTCTACCGACGCCGGCGATCCATTACTTTGGCATCGGCGACAACAACTCATCAATGCATTCCAATTCGCTGCCAGTGAAATCGCTCGCAGCGGCTCTCACACGACCCGAAATGATACTTGCACGAGAGACGATCGCGCGGACATTCGAGCTAGATTGCAGCGCCAAGATTACGTCTCTTGTGGGGCCAATTGACGGCAGCGGAACCGATGATGTATACTCAACTGTGCCTGACGCCGATGCGGCGACACAGGCCGAGGTGTTCGAGGAACTACTCACGCTCGCGCGCTCGCAGCATCAACGCCCTCTGGCGATCGTCATTGCTGGAGATGCAGGAGTTGGCAAGTCTACGGTACTACGGATGACAGCGCGCCATCTATGCAGTGAATTCATTACGGACAACGGCGCCGTACTTCCAATACTGATCCCACTTTACTTTGCTAGCTTGACCCCCGAACGACTCGCGGTCCTTGACACGGAAGCATCCGAAGAAAGGCGCGGCCGCGTTTTCCACGACCTCTTGTTAGACTGGTGGTGTGAGTGGTTCAATGACATTACCTATACGAAAGCGATCGAAATCGACTGGATAAGAGCGCGGCTGCGATCCGAACCGGTGATGCTCATCCTTGATGGTATCGACGAGTTCATCACGAACCATCCGACTCTAAGCATTTCAGACTTCCAACAAATGCTCGCATTTGTTGGATCCGAATATCACCAGAACGGCTGGCTCACGGTCGTATTCGGTGTGCGCAGCACCCAGCCCGGCCTTCCATTGTTGACTTCCAGCAACGTTCACGAAATTCTTCGACTCACCACAGCGCAGGCAATGCGCCAGTTCCCAGCGGCCTCGATCTGGTTAAGCGCTGGCAATGACGCGGCGATCAAGAAGCTTCTATTCACGCCGCTTATTCTCGCGCAGCTGAATACGCGCCGGCCACCTTCTATGCTCAGGCCGAGCACGAACGGTGAGGTTATCTTGCTCGCTTTGACAACAATCATCGAGCAGAGTGACCTGTGTGGTAGACTAGATGGGAAAGGGCAGCCGATCGACGCGCAACGCTGGATCGACGCACTGATGGCCGTCGCATGGTGTCTGTTCCGGCGCCTGCGTGGCGAGATCGCTACGACCACGCTCAAGTTTGACGGGGATGATCTTTATCGCTCGTGGGAGAAGCATCTCGAGAACACACAGCAACAGGCGCAAGGACAGCGGCTGCTGTCTGGATTTCATCTATTATGCGAGGATCGTGCGTGCGACGCGCTGTTACACAGGACCATCCTGTACCCGACCGGGCGTGGAGAGGTCCGGTTCATTCATCGCGAGTGGCAGGACTTTCTTGCTGCCCGCTACCTTGCGCAGGTTGTCGTTTATCGCCACGTTGATGAGTTTCGCCATGTCGGCAACACGGCGCGAATATCCCAGATGGCCGGCGATCTGCTCTGCCAGGCTGGCGTGTGCATTGACGAGGCCCTGATCTTCGCGCTGTTGCAGCGCGCCCACGATACGGGAGCGCGCCTCATTACCGCGAACTTCTCCGCGCTTCTTACCAACTCGCGAGTTCTGATGGAAGGCCCGGCCATTGATGCCTTTCTTTCGGCTGTCCACACGATGCCGGCAATTGCACGCTGCATTACCTTGATCGGTCTTGGCTATCGCACGCTGCGCGGCGATGATGCGTCGGCGCAAGATCTGCGTCATCGGCTGGTGCGCGTGTTTCGAGATTACCTCTCCACTGCGGTCGCAGGCGACGATCTCGGAGTGATGCGGAGCGTTGCCTGGTGCTACTGGAGGGCGTACTCGCAGCGCTTCGGCGGTCCATTGGTGACTGATGATTGGCCTGGGCTCGACGACAACGCCGAGCGCGCGGTGTTGGCGATGATGTGTTCGACCACGGAAGGCGGTCCTCGGTTCCTCGTCGAGCATCGCTCGGTTCAGATGGCATTGCTCGAGGTTCAGCAAGTTGTTCCCGAGGATCCATTTCGCCCGATCTCCGGCGTGCACTATCTCTACTGTCTGTGCGTGGCACGGCGCCACGGCGCTGGCATTGCGGAACTAGGCCGCGAGTTGCCCGCCATCTTGGCGCACGATTCACCGTACGCAGCGGCGATCGAGAATTATCAGCTCGTTCCAGAGCTTCGCGAAGTACTTGCTGCCTGTCGCCGATTGGAGCTCGCCCCGTAGAACATCAGGACTCCGCATCGGAGTCCTGACTCCCGACCAATCCGGCCGCGATGGCGCGCTCGCGTATGGTCTTCTTGACCGACTGAAACCGCTTTCGTAGCCGTGCCGCGCTACGCGAGATCTCTGCCTCTGATGTGTCTCCCTCATCGGACATCACGCGTGCGACATCATTCCAGCTCATACCGCGATCGACTCTCAAGACGAGCAACATGCGATCATCATCATCTAGCGCGGCTCGAATCGCTGCAAACCCGAGCTTGACCTCCGTTTTCAGGTGCGGCCGCGTGCGGCTACGTACGCGGTCCGCTACGTCGGAGATCTCGCTGATCGTTGCGAACCGCTGATGACGTGACGAACGCCGCAGCCGTGACGCGGCGTGTCGCGCCAGCGTGTAGAACCACGTCTTCATGGAAGCGCGCCCCTCGAATCGAGGCAAGCCTTTCCACAAGTCTTCGCACGCCTGGGCGAACGCGTCTCCCGAATCCGCATGATCGCATAGCATCGCCGTGAGGAAATTAAGTACCTCGGGGCCATAACTCTCGATCACAAGAGTCGCGACCTCCTGCATGTGCCCCGCTGCTCGCAGCCGTGCCACCTCCGCCTCGACATCCATTGCTAGACCTTACTTCCTTGGCGCTGCAGCGCCTGGGCGGACGGTGCCCCGACCCGCTGGATCGCCGCCGCCACCGGATCCGGCTGCTTTTGAGGACCCACCATGGGACGAGTATACCGCAAGCGACCCACACATTGCGCGCCCGTTTGTCGCCGGTGAGTAAATCGAGCCCGGGCGCTAACCTGATCTCCGGTGCTTCGACGGCCGACGATGCTGCGCGGCCTCCGCGGGCCGTGTAGTGCGCAGGTTGCGCAGGCCGCGCAGTCTGCAAAGCGCAACCGGTTCGCGGCTAAGCCTCGAGGCTGCCATCGCGACCCAGGCTACGCGGACATCGGCGTCCATTGACTCTCGGCCCGATCGCTGCACCTCGCAGCGTCTGCAAGCCGTTCGCGAGCCGACCATGTCGTCAGGTGCACATTCCATGTTTGTACTCCGGGCTACGCCGGCCGGGCGCTCTGGCGCGCCGGGTCGACCGCGCCGGCCGCTCGACGCTGTGCATCTCACCACTATCGATCCGCCAGTGCTTTACCTGAGGTTCGCCATGTCCGCGCAAGACTCGACGACTGATCCGCAGGAGCCCATCGCCATCGTCGGAATGGCTGGGCGCTTCCCGGGCGCGGCCGACGTCGACGCCTTCTGGCGCCTGCTCGTGGCGCGCGGCGACGCGATTCGCCCGGTACCGGCCGATCGCCGGGATGCGACCGCGCAGCTCGATCCCGAGAATACGGTGCAGGCCGTCGGCGGCTTCATCGACGGGATCGACGAGTTCGACCCGACGTTCTTCGGCATCTCGCCGCGCGAGGCGGAGGACATCGACCCACAGCACCGCCTCATGCTCGAGGTGACCTGGCAAGCGGTAGAGGACGCCGATCGGCCGGCCGCGTCGCTGCGCGGCTCGCGCACCGGCGTCTACGTCGGCGCTTCGTGGCACGACTACGAGATCCTGCGCAAGGAGCGCGGCGCGCTCGCGACGCAGCACACCGCCGTCGGCAACGCGCTCGACGTGATCGCCGCGCGCGTGTCGTACTTCCTCAAGCTGAAAGGCCCGAGCCTCACGGTCGAGACCGGGTGCTCGTCATCACTGGTCGCGCTCCACCTGGCTTGCCAGGCGCTGAGGAGCGGTGAGATCGAAGGAGCGCTCGTGGGCGGGGTCAATCTGATCCTCGCCCCCGACGTGTCGGTCGCCCTCACGCGCTTCGGCGGCTTGTCACCCGACGGTCGCTGCAAGACGTTCGCCGCTTCGGCCAACGGCTTCGTACGAGGTGAGGGCGTCATCGCTGTCTACGTGAAGACGCTCGCTCGCGCGCTCGCCGACGGCGACCGGATCCACGGCGTCGTCGTTGGCACCGCGGTGAACAACGACGGCGGCGGCGACAGCCTCGTCACACCGAACCCGGCGGGGCAAGAGGATCTCCTGACGCGCGCATATGCTGAGGCGCGGATTTCCGTCGACGAGGTCGCCTACGTGGAGGCGCATGGCACCGGCACCGCAGTCGGCGATCCGATCGAGGCGGGGGTCATCGGTCGCACGCTCGGGCAGCTCCGGGATCGCGCGCGTGGTCCGCTGGCGATCGGCTCGGTCAAGACGAACATCGGCCACCTCGAAGCGACGGCCGGCCTGGCCGGGCTGGTGAAGACCGTGCTCTCGCTCGCACACCGCGTTGTCCCCCCCAACCTCCATGGTGACTTGCTGAACCCGGCGATTCCCTTCGATGCCCTCAACCTGCGCGTCGTCCGCGAACCGCTAATGTTGCCGGCAGATGGGCCGATCTACGCAGGCGTCAACTCGTTCGGGTGGGGCGGCACGAACGCGCACGTTATTCTGCGCAGTGCGCCGTCGGCGGTTGCGACCGACGTCGGAGCGGGTGCCGAGCGTTCGACCGGGGCGCTTGTCGTCGTGCCACTCTCGGCGCACAACGATGAATCGCTTCGCCAACGCGCGGCGGACGTGCAGGCTGTCATCGCGAGTGCTGCCGTTCCGATCGCGGATCTCGCGGCGACGCTGGCGTGCAAGCGCGATCAGTTCCAGCGCCGCGCAGCCTTCGTGGTCGAAAGCGCAGCGGAGCTCGAGTCGCGCCTCGCGTCGTTCACGGCGAATCCAGCCGATGAGATCGCAGGGGTGGTCAGTGGCGTATCCCAAGCGCGTGGGCGGACGGCCTTTATCTTCGCCGGGCAAGGCTCGCAGTGGCTCGGGATGGGACGCGACCTGTTCGCCACGAGCCCGACCTTCGCCGCGGTGATCCGTCGCTGCGCCGCCGCACTGGCACCTTACATCGCGTGGGACCTCGTCGCGTGCATTTCGGGCGAAGCAGGGCCCGAATGGTCGACGCGGGTCGACATGCTGCAGCCGATGCTGTGGGCCACGTCGGTGGCGCTGGCGGAGCTCTGGCGCGAAGCCGGTGTCGAGCCCGACGTCGTGGTGGGCCACAGTCAGGGAGAGGTCGCCGCAGCGACAATCGCCGGCATCTTGAGCTACGAGGATGCCGCGCGCGTTGTTGCGCGCCGGAGCGCGATCATCCGCCGCAAATCGGGCCATGGGTTGATGCTCGCCGTCGATCTCGACGTCGCAGGGGCCCGCGCCGCGCTCGCAGGCTTCGAGGACCGCGTGTCGCTGGCGGTAAACAACGGCCCGACCTCGTGCGTCCTGTCCGGTGACGCCGACGCGGTTACGACACTCAAGGAGCTCATCGAGGCGGATGGCTCGTTCTGCCGCCTCGTGCAGGTGGATTATGCGTCGCACAGCCACCAGATGGACGAGCTCAAAGCGGAGCTGTTGGCTGCGCTCGACGGTATCGCGCCACAGGCGGCGAAGATCGCCCTCGTGTCGACCGTGCTCGTGAAGCAGCTCGGGGGCGCGGAGATGGACGCGTCCTACTGGGTACGAAACCTCCGCGAGCCGGTGCTGTTCGCCGATGTGATAGGAAGGCTGTTCGACGAAGGGGTCACCCACGTCGTCGAGATCAGCCCGCATCCGGTCCTCACGCCGGCGATCGAGCAGATCGTGGCGTTGCAGCACGAGCCGGTGAGCGTGCTGTCCACGCTTCACCGCAACGCTGGGGCCCAGAAGGACTTCGCGCAGGCGATGGCCCGTGCGTTCGTGGCCGGGCTCGCACCGTTCCATCGCCTGCGGAAGAACGCCTCGGTGAGGCTCCCGGCGTATCCGTGGCAGCGCAAGAAGTACTGGGTGACCCCGAGCAAGCGCCGCGGCTCGCCCAAGCCGGGGCTCGAGATCGCGCTGCTTCCTGCGGCGGGGGACCAGGACGCGTGGCAAGGGACGCTCGATGTCGGGCTCGACGAGCAGCCGTGGCTCAAGGATCACAAGGTGCACGACGCAGTCGTTCTGCCCGGAGCCGCGATGCTGGCGCTTGCGCTCAGCGCTGCGCGCAGTCGGACCGGATCGGTGCCGCGCACCCTGGTCGATGTTCGCTTTCTCCATGACCTCACGCTCGGCGACGAGCCAGCCCGGGTGAGCGCCTCGTGGCGCGATGACGTGACCTGTGGCGGAAGCTTTGCGCTCATGTCACTCGCGGCCGGGGCAACGTCGTGGACCGAGCACGCGACGGCGCGCGTCTACCAGGGCGCGCAAGCAACACCACACGCCGCATTCCCCGAGCACCTCAGGGCGACGCATGCAGAGAACGCCGATGCATTCTACAGTGGCTGCGCCGCGCGCGGCTTACACTACGGGCCGGCATTTCAAGGGGTCGTGCGCGTTTTCGTCGACGGCGACGCGGCGCTCGGCGAGGTGCGCTTGCCCGAGGTCTGCCGTAGCGGCGTGCGTTCGCACGGCCTCCATCCCGCCTTGTGGGACGCGGCGCTCCAGGTCTGTCTGGCGCTGTGCCAGGGAGGCCGCACCGTCGTACCGACGGCGGTGACGCGGATCGCGATATTACAGGATGTTTCGAAGCCGGTCACGACGCTGTGGTCGCATGTCGTGCGACGCGACGCGACGCGCTTTGATCTCGTGTTGTTCGACGCCGACGAGCAGCCGCTGATGGCGCTCCAAGGCCTGGCCCTCGAGCCTCTGGCGGTCGCGTTGGCAGTGTCGGACACCGATCGCGTGCACCGACTGCAATTCCACGAGGAAGTGCGCGCCACGGCGGCCGCGCACGAAGCGGCGTGGGTCGTGTGCGGTGAAGCGACCGACGGCGCGCAAGCGCTGAACGAAGCGCTGAACACTGCGCTCGGCGGCGGTCGTGCACGCCTCGCCCAGCACACGAGCCGCGGCGAAGATCCGCATGCGAGCGCATGGCTCGATACGATCCGCGACTGTAGTACTCCCGCGGGGATCGTCTTCGTGGCGCCGCGCGCTTCGGCGGGAATCGTGGCGCAGCGCCGTGGTCTGCTCGCGTTGACCGCGCTCGTCAAAGCGTGCGCGGCGCTCGCGACGCCTCCCCGCCTGGTCGTCGTGACGGCGGAGGCGCAGGCGGCGCTCGACGACGATCAGCCGGACCCCGGCGCCGCGCTCTATTGGGGCTTCGCTCGCGTCATCCGCCGTGAGCATGCAGAGCTACAGCCGCTGGTTGTCGATGTCGCGTCGGCCGACGAGGGCTGGGCAGCCGACTGCGCCGCCGAGCTGCTCGCGATCGACGGTGAAGATCAGGTCGCACTTCGCACCGGGCGGCGCTTCGTCGGCCGCCTCGTGCGTGGCGAAGTCGCGGCGGGCACCGAGAAGTGCGCGCGCGCATGGACGACGCCGCGCCAGCCGTTTCGCCTTCGCGCGGCCAGACCGGGCTCCTGGGACGGGCTCGAATACCGGCCGCTTTGCCGCCGCTCGCCGGCTGCAGGCGAGATCGAAGTCGAGGTCACCGCCTCGGGCCTCAACTTCATCGACGTGATGAAGGCGATGGGCACCTACCCTGGGCTCGAGGGCCGCGCCGCGCTGCTCGGCGGCGAGTGCGCCGGGCGCGTCGTCGCCGTCGGCCCAGAGCTGACCACGATGGCCGTGGGCGACCGCGTCGTCGCCTGCACGTTCGGCAGCTTCGCGTCGCACGTTACGGTGCGCGCCGACCACGCGCAGCTGATCCCGGGCGATATCGAAGATCAGGCCGCCGCCGGTCTGCCGCTGGTGCTTTCGACCGCGTGGTACGGGCTGCATGATCTCGCGCAGCTCGCGGCCGGCGAGTCGGTCCTGATCCACTCGGCCACCGGCGGCCTGGGGCTCGCCGCGATCCAGGTGGCGAGGGTACTCGGTGCGCGCATCCTCGCCACCGCCGGCAGCGAACCGAAGCGCAGCTACCTGCACACGCTCGGCATCGCCGAGGTCTTCGACTCGCGCGACCTGTCGTGGGTCGATGGCGTAGCCGCAGCGACGAACGGCAAAGGGGTCGATGTCGTCCTCAACTCGCTGGCCGGCGCCGCCATTCCGCTCGGCCTCGACGTCCTCGCCGAAGGCGGTCGCTTCATCGAGGTCGGAAAGCAGGACATCTACGGCGGCCGGATGCTGCACCTGGCCGCGTTCAAGAAGGGCATCAGCCTCGCCGCGGTCGACCTCGCGGGGCTCATGGAACGCCGCCCGGAGCGCTTTGCGCGCTTGTTCGCCGCAGCCTGGGCGCACGTTCGCTCGGCCGCGATCCGCCCGCTTCCAACGACGGCGTACCCGTTCGCCGAGGTGGCCGACGCGCTTCGCACGATGGCCCGCGGCAACCACATCGGGAAGCTCGTCCTGACCGCACCCGACACGGTGCACAACATCGCCCCCGAAGCGATGCCGCAGGGGCGGTTCCGTGGCGACGCTACCTACCTCATCACCGGTGGTCTCGGTGCGCTCGGTCTCTCGCTTGCCGAGTTCATGGCGGAGCGGGGCGCTGGGGCGCTAGCGCTTGCCGGTCGATCGGTGCCGAGCGTGGAGGCGAGCCGGCGGATCGCAGCGCTCCGCGCGCGGGGCGTGCGCGTCGAAGCGATCGCGCTCGATGTCGCCGACGCGCACGCCGTCGACCGTGCGCTCGCTGGGGTGCGCTGCACGATGCCCGCGCTTCGCGGCGTCGTGCACGCCGCCGGCCTGCTCGACGATGCGACGATAGCGAACCTCACCGCGCTGCAGCTCGAACGTGTGCTTGCGCCGAAGATCGATGGCGCGCGGTACCTCGATGCGGCCACGGCCGGAGATCCGCTCGATCTGTTCGTCATGTTCTCGTCGGCAGCGGCGCTCGTCGGCAACACCGGCCAGGCCGCGTACGCCGCTGGAAACGCCTTCCTCGACGCGCTCGCCGTGGCCCGCCGCCGGCACGGGCGCCCGGGCCTCAGCGTGCAATGGGGGCCGTTCACCGAGATCGGCCTCGCCGCGCACGACGGCGACCGCGGCGCGCGTCTCGCCGAGCGCGGAATGGTCGGATTCACACCGGGCGAGGCGTGGAGTGCGCTCGTCCGCTTCCTTCACCGCGACGAGGCGGTCGTGGGCTATGTACCACTCGATCTGCGCCGTTGGTTCGACGCCTACCCCGAGACCGCGGCGCAAAACACCTGGCAAATGCTCCGCCAGGCGTCGCAGCAAGGCTGCACCGTCGTCGCTGGCGACACGTTCCGCGCGCAGCTCGAAGCGAGCCCCGAACCCACACGGCGCGATCTCGCCGAGGCGAAGGTGCGCGAGCTCGCGAGCCGGGTCCTCCACCTCGATCTGACAGAGATCGACCGCGAGACGCCGTTCAAGGCACTCGGCCTCGATTCGCTGATGGGCCTGGAGCTCCGAAACCGCCTCGAGTCCGCCTTCGGTCTCAAGCTATCTCCGACGCTGCTGTGGACGTACGGCAGCTCACACGCCCTGGCCGGCGTGCTTTGCGAGCGCGTGTTCAGCGCGCCTGCGTCCTGACCCCTTCCTTCTGGCCACGAGGATCATCGCACCATGGAAACCTCCCACACCACGCCTCCGACCCCCTTGAGCCGCGCGCTCGAAACGATCAAGCGCTTGAGGGCGCAGCTCGACCGTCAGCGGAACAACCAGCTGCTGGCCGTCGTAGGCGTCGGTCTGCGCTTTCCGGAGGCAATCGACAGCCTCGATACATACTGGCAGGCGTTGGCCGATGGACGCGATCTGATCCGCCCGATGCCGGCGGCGCGCAAGGCGCCGTTCGCCGCAGAGTGGGACGCACTCCCCCACAAGGGCGGATTTCTCGACGACGTCACGAGCTTCGACGCCGCGTTCTTCGGCATCAGCACGCGCGAGGCCCGTGCACTCGATCCACAGCACCGCCTGCTGCTCGAGGTCGCGTGGGAGGCGCTCGAGAACGCGGCGCTGCCACCGGATCGTCTGAAGAGGATGCGCACAGGTCTCTACGTCGGCATCACCGGGCAGGACTATCGCGACTGGCAGATCGGCGAGCCCGATGCCTACTGGGCGACCGGGAACGGTCACTGCTTCGCGGCGGGGCGTATCGCGTATGCGATGGGCTTCACCGGACCGGCCGTCGCGGTCGACACCGCGTGCTCGTCGTCGCTCGTCGCCGTTCACCTCGCAAGCCAGGCGCTCCGCCTCGGCGAGTGCGACGTCGCGGTGGCCGGCGGCGTAAATCTGATCCTGTCGCCGCGCTCGACACGCCTCGTCAAGGAGACGCGCGCGCTTGCCCCCGACGGGTTATGCAAGACGTTCGACGCGCGCGCGAACGGCTTCACGCGCGGCGAGGGCTGCGGCATCGTCGTCCTGAAGCGCCTCGATCACGCGCTGCGCGATGGCGACCACGTGCACGCGGTGATCCGCGGCTCAGCGGTGAACCAGGATGGTCGATCGTCGGGCTTCACCGCGCCGAACGTTCTCGCGCAGACCGCGCTCATCGAAGCTGCGCTGGCGGACGCCGGGCTCACGGCGGCCGACATCGGGCTCGTCGAGGCGCACGGGACCGGGACCGCCCTGGGCGATCCGATCGAGATGGAGGCGCTCGTCGCGGCGCTCGGACGGAAGAATGGAGGCGCCAGGCTGTACGTCGGATCGGTGAAGACGAACTTCGGGCACCTGGAGGCCGCCGCTGGCGTCGCCGGACTCCTCAAGGCCATCGCGTGCTGCGCACGCCGCGCCGTTCCGGCGCTCGTTCACTACA
>VBLP01000574.1:18045-39249 GCA_005887925.1 Deltaproteobacteria bacterium
TCGTTCGGGATCAGCGGTACCAACGCGCACATGATCGTCGGGCCCGCTGAACCGGGCGAGGCTCGCCCGGATCAGGCAGCGAGCGGCTTCGAGCTCACGGCGAGGACACCGGAGGCGCTGCGTGCGCTCGCCGCGCGCTTCCGCGAGCGCCTCGCCGCACTTCCCGACGACGCGTACGGCGCCTTCGCGTACACCGCGACATCGGGCCGGGCACGGCACGGCGTTCGTGCGCGGATCGCGGCGGCGAACAAGGTCACGGCGATGACGGCCCTCGACGCGATCGCGAGCAACGCGCCATCGGCAGCCGTGACGCTCGGCGCAAGCGAGGAGCCCTTCGACGAGCTTCGGCGATGCGTCGTGGTGCTTCCGCACTATCCGTGGGAGCGGGAGCACTATGCCCCCCAGGCCCCGGTCCCGAACGGCGACATCGCGCAGGAGGCATTCTGGTCCAAACGGCCCGAGCGCGCCCAGATCGGCACCACGCGCAGCCAGGTGCGCCGCCACGTGGCGACCATCCTCGGCCATCGGGATGAGAACGCGGTGCCCGAGGATGCGAGCTTCTTCGACCTCGGACTCGACTCGCTCATGGCGGTCGACCTGGCGCGCGAGCTGTCCTTGGCATTCGGTCTCGACCTGTCCTTCACGCACGTCTTCGAGAACCCAACGGTGAACGATCTCGCAGCCGTGGTAATCGCGCACCTCCCGGCCACCGCGATCACAGCGAAAAGCACGGTGACCCCGACCGCCGAATCGAACGAGATCCCTCCGGCGGCGATCCCTGCGCGCGCTGACCCCCTCACCGAGCTGCGCTCTCCGCGAAAGACCACCGGCACGACGCGTCCCCCGCGCGTTGCATTCTTGTTCTCCGGCGGGGGAAGCCAGTACTTCGGCATGGGCCGCGAGCTCTATGACACCGAGCCAGTCTTCCGGGCACGAATCGATGCCTGTGACCGCATCCTCGCCCCGCTGCTCGGCGCTTCGCTCAAAGACTTGATGATGCACGGTGACGACAAGGACGCGATCCATCAGATGCGCGTGATGCAGCCGGCACTCGTCGCGCTCGAGCTCGCGCTGGCCGATCTGTGGAAGTCGTGGGGGGTAAGAGCGTCAGTCGTCATGGGCCACAGTGTTGGAGAAATTGCCGCCGCGATTCACGCCGGTGTCATGGACATCGAGTCGGGGCTCACGCTCACCGCGCATCGCGCACGCCTCATGCAGTCGACGGCGCGCGGGGCAATGTTGGCCGTGAGGGCGCCGCTGGCGCGCGTCACGGTGTGGCTCGAAGGAACGGGCATCGACGTCGCCGCGATCAACGGGCCGGAAGCCATCGTCGTCTCGGGCGCGCACAGTGCGATCGACGCACTCACCGCCCGCCTGCATACAGAGGGGGTGACAGCGCGGTCACTCGTCGTCTCGCACGCCTCCCACTCGCACGTGATGGATCCGATGCTGCGCGCGTTGAACGACGTGATCGCGAATCTTACATTCCACGCACCGAGTCTGCCCATCATCACGAACCTGACCGGTCGACTCGCCGCTGCAGACGAGTACGACGCGCGCTACTGGTGCCGCCACGTGCGCGAGCCGGTGCGTTTCCACGAAGGGGCACAGGCGCTCCGAGCGCTCGACATCGACGTGGGTCTGGAGATCGGCCCGGATCGCACGCTCATCAACCTCGTCATGGCCGCCGGGCTTCTACCTGCCGGCGGCGGCGTGGCCTCCCTCCGGCGCGGGGCCAAGGACCGCGCGAGCATCCTCGGCGCCGCCAAGGCGCTCTACGAGCAAGGCCAGGAGCTCGCGTGGAGCGACGTGCTGGCGGCTTCGAGCCAGACGCGCGGTGCGGTCACGCTCTATCCGTTTGCGCCGACGCACTCCCAGACGAAGGTGAAGCCACGTGTGCTGCATATGTCGTCGGTCCCCACGCGGGCGAACCACTCGGGGCACGAGCTACGCTCTCCGTACTTCCGCGCCCTCGGATCCGAGAAGATCGTAGCCGCCGATGGACCGGGCAGCCACGCGTCTGCGGGTGGCGCTGGCGAGACAGCGAGCCTCGAGTCCAGACGGCCCCCCGAAGCAATCAGAGACGGCCTTGTCACCGAACTGATCACCGCGCTGGGCGCTGGAGCCGAGCTCGATTGCACGAAGTCGCTTCTCGAGATCGGCGGCGACTTGTCCACCGCGATGCTTGTTCAGCAGGCAATCGAGCAACGCTACGCGATCAAGGCCCCGCTGGACGCGATCACGACGAAGCTGCCGCTCTCGGCGCTGCTTGACCAGCTGGTTGCCTATATCGCGAGGGCGGTGGCCGACACCGGCCGCGCCGGCGAGCCGAGGGTGGCATGAGCTTCTTCGTAAGGCCGCGTCCGCAGGCGAGCTCGTCCGTTCGCATGATCGCGTTCCACCACGCAGGCGGGTCGGCCGCGATGTACCACCCGATGAGCGCCGAGCTGCCGGCCGATTGGGAGCTGCTCATTCTTGACCTTCCAGGGCGCGGCAAGCGGTACGCCGAAGATCCTATCAGCACCTTGCCGGCGCTCGTTGCGCGCGTCGTAGAGGACGTGCGCCCGTGGCTCGACGTACCGGTCGCGTTGTTCGGCCACAGCCTCGGCGCCATTCTTGCTGCTGAAGTGGGGCGCGTGTGCGAAGGGCTTGGCGCGCCGCCGGTCTGGGTGGGCGTCTCGGGACGCGTGGCACCGTCCCTCCAGGCGCAGACGCGTCGGCTGAACAACCTGGACGATGCGTCGCTTCTCGCCGAGGTGCGCGCGCTCGGCGGAACGCCCGAGCGCATCGACGAGATTCCCGAGCTTCGCGCGCACTTCCTGCGCATCGTGCGCGCCGACATCGCGGTGCTCGAGTCGTACCAGCCTGCGCCCGATCGTGCAGCGCTCGGTTGCCCGGTGACCGCGTTCGCTGGTACGAGCGACGTATGGGCTCCCCCGACCACGATGCGCCCCTGGGCACGCGAGACGCGCAGCGACTTTCATCTGCGCCTGTTCGAAGGGGGACATTTCTACTTCCTTGGGCCGGCATTCGCTGGTGTCACGCGCGAGATCGTTCGCGAGATCGAGCCGTATCTCGAAGCGCGCACACCGGACCGAGCGCGGCGTCGGTCTCGAGGGTGACCGGCGGGTCGCGGCCCTCGTCGTTGCGGACCAGCCGAACTGTAGCCGGGGCTCGGCGGGGCGCGGTACGGTGTAGCTCGCGGCCCACGGATCGCGGCGATCGGCGTCGTCGAGCCGGTGCGCGACCGGGCCCTGGTACTGGTAGGCGCGCGCGACCGGGCCGACCATGAGGCGCGGGGGCCCGCCGGTGTCGACGACGAACACGCCGAGCCGCGGCACGGTGGCTCCGATGTAGTCGATGCCGCGATCGATCTACAGCGGCACGATCAGCTCGCCGCGGCGGTCGTCGCCGCCGGGATTGGCGAGCCGGCCGCGCACGAACAGCGCGCGGCGAAGGACATCGCCGTCGACGACCAGGCCCGGCGTGAGCGTGAGCGGCGTGCCGATCGAGCCCAGCGGGTGGCCGGTGAGCTTGCTGAACGCGGCGGTGGCCGCGGCGGTCACGGTGAGCGGCGCGCCCAGCACACCGGCGTCGGTGTGGATCGCGGGCCACGCGACGACGACCTTGTGGAGGCTGCCATCGACGTAGTAGCTGAGGATCGCGCTCGGGCCGTCGACCGGAACGCCGTGCACGGTGAGGTGCGCGTAGACCTTGTAGGCCAGGCGGTGCACGTCGCCGGGGTCGCCGACTCGCGATCGCTCGAGCGGTCGGACCTCGACGGTTGCGCCGGCCTCGGGCGTGATGCCGAGCGCCGCCAGGTGGCCGAGCGCGATCGCCTTCACCGACGCCGTGCCGATGTCGGCGGGGTTGCCGGCGAGGTAGCCGCGCGAGCGGTGATGGAGCTCGAGTACGCCGCGCGCGCGATGCACCGCGAACCGGTACGACGCCGTGGTGCCGGCCAGCACGACGGGCGACGACTCGGCCACCGTGGCGTGCTCGCCGGTGAGGGTCTCGATCAGTCCGGTGCCGGCCCCGGTGATGCCGGGGTGCGTGTAGCTGGCCTGGGCGAGGCCGGCGAATGCCTGCAGCGCGCCGGTCGACATGATCTGCGACGCGAGCTGCGCCTGGGTCGTCGTCATCGGCGCCGCGACGGGGTTCGCGCCGTGCGGCTTGGGCGTGCGGTAGACCCCGGCGCGCCGGACCGGCTGTCCGTCGTCGGGTACGCCGGTCTCGTCGCCGAGTCGCGGCTCGCGGGCGGGCGTGGTTGGTGCGCCGGGTCATAGCTCCTCCGCTCCCTCGGCGTTGCAGCCGCCGATGTAATAGAACCACGACGAGGTGTGACTGCTCGGGACCTTCCAGTCGCCGAGACCGCCGAAGTCGTAGGTGTAGTCGGCGTCGGATTCGTTCGCGCCATAGGAGATCGCCGTGGCGCACTCGTCGTTGTCCCAGCCGATCGGCCGCGAGGTCATCTCATCGACCCAGTTGTCGCCCGCGCCGTCGAGCTCGGAGCTATCGACGTAGTTCTCGAACCGGTTGGTGTGGCCGCTGCCGTCCCACGAGATGCCGTGATAGCCGAGGTACAAGCTGAAGTTGCCCTCGCCCATGTAGTACGACGCGTCGTTGGCCACGCACTTGCGCAGCGAGTTGCAGGTATCGACGATCACCATGTTGAGCTGGGTATCGCCCCAGTGGATGTCGTTGCCCGCGTTCGATGTCCCCAGGAACGCCGTGCAGAACGCAGCGGAGTTGCCGTTCGCGGCGCCCATCTTGAAGCTGCTCCACGCATCGTCGGTCGAGCAGCCGCCGTAGCCGCCGTGCGAGTACAGCATCGCCACGTCGGCGGCGTCGAACCCGCCGCTCAGGTGGTCGGCGCCGTTCGCGTCCTCGTCGACATCGGCGATGTCCTGGAAGTCGGTGCCCTGGTTGCCGTACAGCACCGACGACGCCCAGCCCCACGACACGGTCGCGTCGCGCAGGTAGTCGGTGCTGTCGTAGCCCCAGCTCAGATCGTCGCCACCGCACGCGCCCGCCCCATCGAAGTCCTCGACATAGTAGATGTGCGCGTCGCGATCGATCGCGCCGGCACTTGCGGTTCCCAATACGAGCGCGGCCGCGGCGCACGCCGCGGCGATCGGGACGCGGTAACGGCCGCGTCGCTCACGTTCCAGTTCTGTCATGACCACCTCCTGCACCTCGTGGTGCAGCCACACGCAACGCAACCGCCGTGCCGGCGCGGCCGCTCGCGATCCTGCGGCGTTGCACACCGGATCGCCGCACGCCGGCGGAGCGAGCCGATTCGGCGCGCCGATCTGGGCGAGCTCGCCGAGACGGATCGCACGTTACCCGAGCCCGCGGAGGCGCGACTTGTCAGATCTTGCGGAGATTGCGGACCGACGGGGCCGCGCACGGTCCGCGGCGACGGCCCCTCGCGCACTCGTGCCGCTCGCGAGCGTGTCGTCGGCCGTCTCGGTCACGCGCGTGGCAGCAAATGCCGCGTCGTCATTCACCGGCTTGGGCGCTCGAGCGAGCTCACGACACGAACCACAGCCGGCAAGATGTGCGTCGAGCTCCGCAGCCTCTTCCGTCGTCAACTGGCCAGAACGCGCGATCAGCGCGTCGAAGCGGCGGCAGGTATCATTCATCGGTCTGCCCTCCGAAGTGCCTGCGCAGTCTCGCAAGCGCGGCGCGCACGAGCTTGTCCGCATCCCGGGGTGCCGCGAGGCCGAGCTCGGCAGCGATCTCGTCGAAGCTCGCACCAGCCAGCCAGCGGCGCAGCGCCCGAAGCTGGGCGGGATCGAGGGAGCGCGCGGCGTATTCGAGGAGCTCGCGCGCGAGCTGCGCATCGGTCATCAACGGTCGAAACGCGAGCCTGTGGTCATCGTCACCGGGCAGCAGCGAAGCGAGTGTGTGAAGCATGCGCTTGTTGAGCGGTGCCTCGTCACCGGCCCGCTCCGCGAAACCCAGCCGCGACGACACGTGGTCGCGTGCGAGGTTGACGGTGACGATCCGGATCCAGTCGCCGAAGTCCTTTCCTGGATTGGCAGCGGCCCAGGGCTGGAACAGGCGGAGGCCGCGGTAGTCATCCCTCTTGAGTCGTTCCAGCACGTTGATCATCACCGCACGACAATCGTCGACGTTGTGACGCATGGCTCCGAGGGTTCGGCTACGGCGCAGCAATTGGATAAGGAGCGGCTCGAGCTGGGCTACGAGCTCCTTCCAGGCCGAACCATCGCCGCCGATGACAAGCGGAACGTGCGCTGCGAGGGTTGCAAGGTCCGGGTCGCCCAACATGGTCATCATATCCCACCAGCTTCTCGACGGTCGCTCCACCTGCGCGACGCGCGCACATGCGCCGAGGTACGCGCGGCGACCTTGCGGCCGGCTGTCCTCGTGCCCAGAGCGATCGACATCATTGCTTCGAGTTCCACGTGTTCATGCTCCTTCTGAGCTAAACATGGTCGCGTAGGTTGATGGCCAAGAAGAACCGCGCGACGCGACGCGCGGTCGCCAGTCGTGAATGATCCGACCGGCTTTGCCGGGCAGCGGGGCGGGAAAGCCCCCTCTCGATCGAGGCGGAGCAGGGACGCTGACCGAAGGTCAGTGCGTCCCTGTGTAGAGAAGACGGTGGGCACCTGAATTCCGTCACGGTGGAGGTAACCCGCGAGAATCTCGCCGGGATGGGTGGAGACCGGTCTACGGGAGTGGTCTACGGCCGGGGTTGTGGAGGCGCGAGCGTGCGGAGGGCCACGATGGGTCGCGCACGGACGAGCTTCCCCTGGCGACCGGTTCGCCGTCGTCGGCTCGATGGTCAGGCAGGGTCGCCCCAGGCGTGCTCGGCTTGTGGTGAATTGCACGAACCACGGCCACACAGGTACGCATCATGTCCAGGCGGTGGACCCATGAACCAGGGGTCTTCAGATCACCCATCTCTATATCCATATTATTTGCTGATTCGGCTGCGCGGATTGCCTGGTGCGCGGCTTGCTTTATATTGCCCCGCTGACTGGTTGGCGGTTCACATTAGACAATATTAACAGTTGACCCATATGTGCAATTAGGCGTCGCTAACGATGTCTGTTGCGGCCGGGAACAGAAACAAGATGAAGTACGTGTTCATGATGGCGTCGCTGGGCATCTTCGGAATCGGTTGCAGCGCGGCTGAGCCCCCGATGGATATCGAAGAGACGCAAGCCCAGGTGAGGGCCCTCACTGCCATGGATTCGCCCACGGTCGACGAGGCGCGCGCGGCGATGGCGCATCCGAGCTGCGCCTACGGGATCCAGCGCTGGGGGAGGTTCGATCAAGCGGGTCAGTCGAACACCCAGAACAGCAGAAAGCTGCTCGAGGCTGCCGCGTTCATCAGATCATCGAGCAAGTCGATAGCCCTCGGTCACAGCTATGACGAGGACATGCCGACGTTCCACTCCCCGGCACTCTCCGGCTATCACCTCGACATACCGGACGGTACACACAGGGTGGCGCTCGGCACGCTCGTCGGGCATGAGGAGCTCGTCACCTCCGAGATCGGCCAGGTGGGCACCGAGATCGATGCTCTCGGACATATGTGCTTTCTTCACGGCGGAGCGGTTGATCCGGACGAAGCCGACTGTTACGGCGGGTACAAGGAGCGCGACATCTACGATCCCAAAGGGCTCCTCGCGCTCGGCGTGGAGCACATCAAGCCCTATTTCACGCGCGGAATCCTGCTCGACGCGCAGCGATACGTGAACAGAAACAAGCGCTTCGCGCCGGGCACGGCGATCACGCTGGAAATGATCATCCAGACGATGGCCGCCGAGCACCTGACGATCGCCGATATCCGCGAGGGCGACGTCGTGCTCGTCCGCACCGGGCAGGAGGAGCTCTGGAAGCGCCCGGACCTCGGCGACTATTACGGCAGTACTCCTGGAATCAACCTCGAGGTAGCAAAGTTCTTCGCCTCCCGCTGCGTCGGAAACGTCGGCGCGGATAACTGGCCCGTCGAAGTCCAACCATCGGTCGACGGTGGCTTCGTGCCTGTTCACGAGTTCAACTTGACCGTCGCCGGTCTGCCTCAGCAGGAGAATCTATCGTTGCGCGAGCTATCCAATGATCTCGCGATGCTAAATAATGAGAATCGCTACATTTTTGCCTACATCTATACGCCGGTTCCGATGGTGGGCGCGTCCGGCTCACCCGGAGTCCCCATGGCAATTCGCTGAGTGTCATGACCCGATACTTCTGACCTCAGCCGGTGCGCGGTCAGTACGCGCATCGATATCGACGCGCGCCGCCTGGTTTCGCTCGGCGTCGCGGTGAATAATGCGGCCAGTGCCGCGCATCGACTATCTGCTCGCGAGCGACGAGGCGCTGATCGCGCAGAGCGAGGTCGACCGCTACCGTGCGTCGGGGCCGGGGGGCCAGCACCGCAACAAGACCGAGAGCGCGGTGCGGCTGCGCCACAAGGCGTCGGGCACGAGCGCGATCGGCGAGGACAGCCGGTCGCAGGCGGAGAACAAGCTGCACGCGGTGCGCCGGTTGCGCGCCGCGATCGCGCTCGGGGTCCGCGAGCCGGTCGCGCTCGATGGCTGGGCGCCGTCGCCGCGGCTGGCCGTGCTGGTCGCCGGCGGCACGGCGCCGCTGGGTGCGCGGACGCGGTTGACGGGCGACTACTGGGCCGCGATCGCCGAGCTGCTCGATCTGCTGGTCGCCGGCGAGCTCGAGATCGCTGCGACCGCGCAGCGGCTCGGCATCACCACCGGGGCGCTGTCCAAGCTGCTGCTGCACGATGACCAGGTCGCGCGCACGGTCAACGACCTGCGCCGCGCCCGCAACCTGCGCCCGCTGCGCTGACGGTTCGGCGCAGGGTCGAGGTCTGCGACAGCGCGACGCGCGACGAAACCATCGAAGGCGGGACAGCGTCAACGCGACCTGCGCCGGCCGTTCGCCGCTGCAGGTTGACGGCGTCGATGAACGCTGCGCGACGCCTTCCCCGGCGACGCAAACAGCTCGTCCACCGAGCTCACCGAAAGGGAGCGATCCAGCCAGCGCTCGAGCATCGCGACATCTGCGCACTTGATGATGCGACGTCGCTGCTCCGCCGTGGGCGTCAGCCCGCGTCGCGTCAGGATCTTCAGCAACGCCGCCGCCGTGGCCTCGGCCTTTCCCTCAGTCTTTCCTTCGGCCTTTCCTTCGGCTCGTCCGCGCTCGAAGTTTCGACGTTGTGCTGCGCTGAAGAAGTTCACGAGCCCGGGTTGCATTTCGATCGCCTTTCGTGCCGCTTCGCTCAGGTTCGTTTCGATCAGCAGCGAGTATAGCAGCCGTTGCTCCTCGGGGAGCCGCGAGATCGCCTTGGCAGCGGCGACGCCGATCGCCACCGCGGTCGTCGTTTCGCCCTTCCCATGCGCCATCACCGACAGCACCGCCAGCTGCGGTTCGCGGCGCGCGCGTGTGGGATCGGTCAGCTTCGGGACACCGTCCGGCCCGACGACGTGCGGGCGGAACTGGTTGCCCCCGCCTAGCTCGATCGGCCTGGCAGCCCACTTCGCAGTCGCCGCGCTCGGCGTCACCACCAGCACCACGAACGGGCATCGCTCCCTCGCGCGTGCCCCTACCGCGTAGAGCGGCCAGGTGTACCGCTTGCGCTTCTTGGGCCGGAGCTGGACCTCCACGATCGCCCCGAACACCGGCTTGCCCCGCGTGAACAGCACGACCGCGTCGGCCCGATACTCAGCGGGCTTCACCTGGTTCAGTGTCACGTCGACCAGTCGCGCCTTGCTGAACTGCGGCACCTTGACGGCGAGCAACTCGCCGAGCAGGTCGGCGGCGAATGCCGGACGGTCGCGTACCAGCTTGATCAAACCCTCATGCTTCAACGACACCATGGCGATCGCCGTGCACCCTATTCGCAGGATCTGACACTGGCAAGTGTCTCGATAGCTCTCAAACGAGCCCTGAATCGGAAATACAAACAATGCTGCGCCGTCGATGGTCCCACGTCCGGATTCGGCCGGACAAACCCGAGATCCGGACAGGCACCGTCACCTACTTGCAGAGCGTCATGACGTAGCTCTCGAACTCCTGGCCAGCGGACAGCCGGGCGCGGCGTGGCGCGCCGGGGACGCGGTCGGCGGAGCGCTCGGCGCCGTCGGCGACCGCGGCGGTGACGGGGTTCGATCGCCGCACGAAAGGCTGCGATGGCAAGGATCCCGAGCTTGCGCATGACGCGGGTAACGCCGCGGCAGGCCGGGTTATTCGCGGGTGCCGCGCACGCCGCACGGGGCGGGGCGGGGCGGCCCGCCGGATCCGGATGCTTCGGGGAGCCGTTCAGTTCGCGACCCGCCGGCACATCGCCGCCCAGCCGATCGCGTCGCGCTGCTCGACGCCGTCCATCAGCCGGCTCAGCCCGTACAGCGCGAGCGAGCCACCGGCGGCCAGCGGCGTCACCAGCAGCCGCCGCAGCCCGCGCAGCGCGCTGCGGTCGAGCCGCTCGGACATCGCCTCGCAGCCGAGGTTGATGCCGCGCGACGCCATGACGCTGACCACACCACCGAGGCGGCGCAGCGTCACGATCTCGAAGCCGTGCTTCTCGAGCAGATACCGCAGTCCGTACTCCGTGTAGCGATAGAAGTCATGCGGCTCGGAGTGCGTGTGCACGGTCATCGGCACGGTGAAGAACACCGAGCCGCCGGGCTTCACGACGCGCCGGATCTCGTCGAGGCAGCGCCCGGGCTCGGGCAGGTGCTCGAGGACCTCGGTGCACAGCGCAGAATCAAACGCGCGATCCCGGAACGGGATCTGTGTGACGTCGGCCACCACCGGCGGGCGCTTCTCGAGGCACCACTCGATGCCGAAGTACTGATCGCAGTTGAGGAACCGGCGGTACTGCTGCCTTCCGCAGCCGACGTCCAGGAGCTTTCCGTCGAGCTGGCCGCCGAACTCGCGGATGGCGTCTCGCAGGATCTTTCGCGGAATGAACAGGTACGTGCGAAACAGCAAGTCGAGATCGAGGTCCCGACTGAGCTCCCTGGCGCGCGATACCACGTCGTTGTAGGTCGAGATCTGCATCGTGTTCCCTTGAACGCTCGAACAGTCATGAAACGTCGACGAGCTCGCTACAAGTTCAACGATCGGATCGATCTGGCAGATTCTCAAGTCGCGTAGAAAACTACAACACCGCTCGTTCCGCGTGGTTCCGTGACAGCGTCGCACGTTCCGCGGCAGCGACGGTGTTCTGCACGGATCTCCTGCAACGCGCATTACAGCGCGATCGCGCCGCGATGCGGTCCGGCGGTGGCCGCGGCGACGCGAAGCGTTATCGCCCGAGGCCACGTTCGCGGCGGCCGGCGCCGCGCCACCGGCCAGACCGGGTCGCTCGAAGAGACGACGCGACCGCGCGGTCAGCCGATCGCGCGGAGCAGCCGCGGCGGGATCGCGGCGCGCAGCTGCATGCCGCCGGGCACGGCGGTGCCCTCGAGCCACAGCATGCCGCTCTTCTTGATGATCAGCGCCTCGCCGTGGCGGGTGTCGCCGAACGCGAGCCAGCTGGCGAGCTCGCCGAGCCACGGCTCGTGGCCGACCACGGCAGTGGGGTCGCTGCGCTCGGCGATCAGCGCCAGCAGCTCGGCGCGCGGCGACTGGGTCAGCAGATCGGTGGTGATCGGAGGGCCGGCCGCGACGGGGGCGAGCTGCCTGGCGGTCTGCACGGCGCGCTTCCACGGGCTGGTCAGGATCCGATCGAACCGGATGTCGAGCGCGCGCAGGCCGCGGACCGCCCGGCGCAGCTTGGCCTTGCCATCCTCGGTCAGCTCGCGCGCCGCATCCTCGACACCCGGTCCGGCGGTCTCGGCGACGGCATGGCGGATCATCCACAGTTGCATGACGGTATTTGACACCCGGCGCCGCGCATGCGAAAGCGCCGGGATGAAGACTGCGCCGAACACTGTGCTGTTGGCTGCGCTGGCAGCGGCGGTCGCGTGCGCCGGCTCGGCCCGGCCCGATGCGACCGAGCCGCTGGAGACGGCGCGCACGCATCAGAGACACGACACGCACGGGAGCCACACGGGCGACGGCATGGATCACAAGAAGGGTGAGGTCGACGAGATGGCCGCGATGCCGCCGGCGGTGTCGAAGTTCCACGCCACGCTGGCCCCGTACTGGCACGCCCAGCAGGGCCCCAAGCGCATGGCCGATACCTGCGCCGCGATCGGCCAGCTGCGCGCCGGGGCCGACGAGGTCGTCGCCGCGCCTCCGCCGGACCGGGCGGACTCCGCGGCGTGGTCGGCGGGGGCCAAGCAGCTCGCCCAGGCCGTGGCCGCGCTCGACGGGACCTGCAAGGCCAGCGACGCGACGGCGTTCGAGGCCGCGCTCACCGAGGTCCACGAGCGGTTTCACGGCCTGATGTCCGCGGCCAGCGGCGAGCACGACGACCACGCACACTGATGTAGACAAGGGACGGACGCGCACGGACCGGTGCAGCCGCGCACGCGACGCGGAGCGTGGATGCCCGGCTTTGCCGGAGCAGCCGCCGGCCCGCGGGACATCGCCCGCGATCGATCAGCTGGCACGGGTGATCTCCGAAGCGGGCGAGGTGGATGAGCGCAGAACCGGCAGGTGCAGGGCCGCGCGACGCGACGCGCGGAGGGGTGAATCTCGCGGCTTTGCCGCGAGAGAGGGAGCGGGAACGTCCCCTATCGATCGATACGACCGCGGGGCGCGTCGTGCTAATCAACCGCATGACCAAAGAACTGTGGCGGCTGGGTGCGCAGTATCAGGGGGTGCCGCTCGATCCGGCCGACTGCGATGCCGATCCCCTCGTCGAGTTCCGCGGCTGGTTTCAGCTCGCGGTCGACGCACAGATCCCGACGGTCAACGCGATGACGCTCGCGACGGTCGACGCGCGCGGCAGGCCGGCGGCGCGGATCGTGCTGCTCAAGGAGGTCGACGACCGCGGCTTCGTGTTCTTCACCAACTATCAGAGCCGCAAGGGCAGCGATCTCGCGCAGCATCCCTTCGCGGCGCTGGTCGCGTTCTGGGAGCCGATGCATCGCCAGGTGCGGATCGAGGGCGCGGTCGAGCAGGTCGCGCCGGCCGACAGCGACGCGTACTTCGCCTCGCGGCCGCGCGGCAGCCAGATCGGCGCGATCGCGTCGCCGCAGTCGCAGGCGATCGCCAGCCGCGAGGTGCTCGCGCAATGGATCGCCGAGGTCGAGCGCGCGATCGGCGGCGCCGCGCCGATTCGCCCGGCGCACTGGGGCGGCTATCGCGTCATCCCCGACATGGTCGAGTTCTGGCAGGGCCAGCCGTCGCGGCTGCACGACCGCGTGCGCTACCGGCGCGATGGGCAGGCCTGGCGGCGCGACCGGCTGGCGCCGTGAAACACCACGGTTCGCGGCGCGGCATTCGACGGATCCGACAGCAGCGGCCGCCGCGCGTGTGGCCGGCGCTCGGCTAACCCCGGGAAATCCCCGAACCGCGGTGATGGCCCTGTCATTGCTAATGGCCATCCGCGGAGGTTCTCGTGCAACCAACGCGATGGGCACGATGGCGTGCGGCCATCCCGATCATCTGGCTCGCCGTCGCCGCATGCGGTGACACGGTCGGCGGCAACAAGCCGATCGGCAAGGCCGTCGACAGCGACGCGCAGCTGCAGCGCTTCCTGCGTCGCACCTACCTCGACCTGTCCGGCCACGCGCCGAGCGACGGCGAGCTCGCCGATGGCACCGCGCGGCTGCGCGACGCCGGCAACACGGCCACCGCGCGCGGCGAGCTGGTCGGCGACCTGACGGCCAAGGACGCGTTCACCGCCGTGTGGATCGGCGAGCTCGAGAACGCGATCTTCGGCGGCACCTCGCTCGAGCAGCAGTACGCGCTGGTGTGCGGCATCATCCGCGGCACCCAGCCGGTCTGCATGTCGTGCACCCTGCAGGACTCGTGTGCGTGCTCGTGCCCGCAGCTCCAGGCGCTCGCGACCGAGCGCGCCCAGCTGCGCACCACGGCGGCCGACCTCCGCAGCGGGACCACGACCGCGGCGATCGAGCGGCGCTACGCGATGGCGACCGGCTACTTCGCGCTCGCCGGCGCGCCCGAGACCCGGGTCAAGGCGCTGTTCGATGACTTCCTGGCGCGCTCGCCCGAGGCCGACGAGGCCGAGAACGGCCGCGCGATGGTGATCGGCTCGCTGCTGACCGGCTCGCCGGCGGGCCTGCTGTTCCACCGGCTCGGCGCGAGCTACGCCGATCTGATCGACATCGTGTTTCACAGCGAGGTGTATCGCGAGGCGATGGTGCGGCGGGTGTTCGATCGCTACCTCGCGCGGGGGCCGAGCTCGGTCGAGCTCGCGCACTTCGTGGCATCCCTGAACCACAACGATGCGACCGATCCCGACGCGCGCGACCTGGTGCGCGCGGTGGTGTCGTCGCGGGAGTACTTCGCGCAATGACCCGCCTCCTCCTTCTGTGCGCGCTCGCCGCGGCGTGCACGACGACCTACGACTACGATCCGACGTCGGTCGGCGACGCCGAGGGCGGCGACCGCGCACCGCGCAGCAAGAGCTCGAGCCAGTTCCTGCGCGGGGTCTACGCGGACCTCCTGGGCCGCACGCCGCAGACCTACGACTTCACGCTGCAGGTCAACGGGGTGACCCAGTTCACGCTGCCGCTCGACGAGCAGGCCCAGCTGGTGACGGTGCTCGACGGGATCGGCGACCCGCTGCCGATGCGCAACTTGCTGGTGAACGGCCTGTTGCACTCGACCGAGGTCGCGATCCCCGACAAGGCCAGCGTCGCCGATCCGGCGGCGTATGTCCGCAAGCAGTTCACGGGCCTGCTCGGCCGCGACCCCAACGTCTACGAGCTGCAGGCGTTCACCGACGCGTGGGCCCGCGATCCCGCGGTCAACCCACGCACCGTCATCCGCGCGATCGTCGCGTCGCGCGAGTACCAGAGCCAGTAGCCGGAGGATGCCGTGAATCGACGCACGTTTCTCAAGACCGGGCTCGCCGGGGCCGGTGCCGCCGCCCTCGCGCCGCTGATCAAGGTCCGCACGGGTTCGGCCGCGACCACCGGCAAGCGGGTCGTCATCGTCGGCATCGGCGGTGGCCTGCGGCTCCGCGAGTCGCTCGGCATGGCCGAGGGCGCCACGATGCCCAACCTGCTCGGCACCGCCCCGCTGATCTCGGGGTTCGGCACGTCGGCCGGCGCGCCGAAGATCGCGCCGGAGTACGCCGCGCGCATGCCGGCGCTGGTGCTGCCGGCGCCGCGCGCGACGCCGCTCTACGCCCAGGGCACGCTGATCACCAACCTGCGCTACGCCGACGGTCCGCCGGGCCACCTCCAGGGCCACGGCTGCCTCCTGTCGGGGTACTACAACAAGCTCGAGAACCGCGCCGATGCGCACCTGCCGGTGCCGACGGTGTTCGAGCTCCATCGCAAGGCGGCGAACGCGCCGGCGACCGACGCCTGGTACGTCTCGGCGATCGGCGGGTTCTACCGCGCGCTGATCTCGAGCGATCACGCCGACTACGGCCCGCGGTTCGCCGGCGTGTACCTGCAGCCGCCCGGCGTGATGCAGCCGCTGGCGCCGATCATCGTCAGCGGCAAGCACACGCTGAACGTCACCGCGCCGGTCGTGCTGCCGACGATCCCGTCGGACCCGGCCGAGGACCAGGCCGCGGCGCGGCTGACCGCGGTGCTCGACGGCAACACCCCACCGTTCACCAGCGACGCGACCGTGCACCTCGCCGCCGACGACAACGCCCGGATCCAGGCGCACCTCGCCGAGATCTACGCCGACCCGACCTACGACAAGTTCTTCGCGCAGAGCTTCGGGATCGGCCTGCACAAGGACCCGAGCGGGATCGACGCCACCGGAGACACGCGGACGATCTATCACGCCGAGCGCGTGCTGGCGCGGTTCCGCCCGTCGGTCATGGCGATCACGCTGCTCGACGTCGACACCTGCCACGCCGACTTCAACGGCTACCTGCGCAACCAGCAGCTCGCCGACGCCGCGGTCGCTCACCTGTGGGACTTCATCCAGGCCGACCCGGAGCTGCGCGCGACGACGACGATGCTCGTGCTGCCCGAGCACGGCCGCCACCTGGTGATGAACGGCAACAACCCCGACAGCCTCGGCCGCTCCGGGATCGATCACGGCCTGGGCGACGACGGCGACCGCAACGTGTGGATGCTCGCGCTCGGCCCCGACATCCGGCCCGGCAACGTGGTCGCGCCGACTGGCATCAGCCAGACCGGGCGCGGCTCGGGGCGCTACGAGACCATCGACGTGATCATGACCGCGATGCACCTGCTCGGGCACGACGCGGCGATGACGTCGGAGCTCACCGACTTCGGCGCGCGGCCGGGCCTGGTGATCCCCGAGGTGATGCGATGAGGGCGGTGTGGCTGCTCGCCGCCTGCGCCGCGTGCGGCAACGACCGCGCCGCGCCGGTCGGCGACGACCCGGGGAGCGACGACGATCCGCTGGCGGTCAGCGACGCGCCGCCGCCCGGCAGCCTCGACGACCTGCACCCGCGGATCCTCGCCAAGCGGTGCTCGGGGCAGCCCGGGCTGTGCCACAACGGCCAGTTCGAGCCCAACCTGTCGACGCCGGCGCTGACGTATGCGTACGTGGTCGGCCGGCCGTCGATCGAGAAGCTCGACCGGCTGAGGGTCCGGCCCGGCGACGCGGCGCGCAGCGTGCTGATCGACAAGCTGCGCAACCGCAACGGGGTGTCGACCCAGATGCCGCTCGGCGCCGATCCGCTCGCGGAGGCCGACATCCAGGCGCTCGAGGCCTGGATCGACGGCGGAGCGCTGCGTGCGCCGGGGGCCGCGCCGCCGCCCGTGCTCGACAACCCGCCGCACCGGCCCGAGGTCGCGATCTTCGACGCCGGCGGCGCGCGGCTCGACGGCGCCGGCCCGGTCAAGGTCAACCCCGGCACGACGCTGGTGTTGCGCCACAGCGTGCAGGACTTCGAGACCGCCGACGCGGCGATCCCGTTCGCCGCGGTGATCCTCGGCGTGGTGTCCAGCCCCAACAAGATCGCCGACGGCCTGAACGTCGTGCTCGAGCCGACCGCGAGCGATCCGCAGACCGGGCGCACCAGCTACGACGCGGCCGGGCCGATGAGCCGCGGCGATCGGCTCGACTACCTGCGGAGCTGGACGATCGGCACGACGCTGACCGTGATCGATCCCAGGCACAAGGAGAACCGCTTCGACGTGTCCGCGCACGGCCTGACGCTCGCCGTGTTCGCGGTCTACCTCGATGCGCTGCCCGGCGGCATGGCCGCCTTCGACACCAGCGCGTCGCAGATCCAGATCCAGTGAGGACCACGATGAAGCCCGCCCTCGCCTTCCTCCTGCTCGCCGGCGCGTGCGCAGCCGACCCGACGCCGAGCGCCGCGATCAAGTCCGTGACGCCCGAGCAGCTGACGCCGGCGGACGACGCGCTCGACGACCTCACGATCACGCTGCGCTACGACGACGGCGACGGCGATCTCGGCGGCGGGGTCGCCGACGTCTACGACTGCCGTGCCGACGGCGTGATGATCGAGCTCGCGATCCCGGCGATCGCCGCCGACGCCGGACAGCACATCACCGGCGCGCTCGATCTCCACGTCAACGACATCGGCGATGTCGCGCCGACCGCGCTGCCCCAGGCGTGCGCCCGGCTCGGGGTCGTGCCGCTCGCCGCGGGCACCGCGGTGTTCTGCGTGGTGCTCGTCGACGCGGCCGGCCATCGCGGCGACGGCGACTGCACCGCGCCGATCGCGATCATGGAGTAGGTCAGCCGGGGCCATCGATGCTACAGCTGGGGCATGCGACAGCTGTTCGTGGTCGGGTTGGCGCTCGCCGCGTGCCATGGTCCGTCCGGTACCACCCGCGGCTCGAGCGGTGTCGTCGAGGCCGGCACGACCGCGGCCGGGTCCGGTAGCACGGGGAGCGCGCTGGCGGCGCGGCCGGCAACCACGGCCGACGCGGCGGCCGATCCGTGGGCACCGCCGCCACCACCGCCGCCCGATACGCCCGCGACCCGCGCGCAGCGCGCCCAGGCCGCGCTCGGGCGCGTCGCCTCGATCGAGCCTGCGGTCGCCCGGCTGCGCCACCTGAGCTTCCGGCACGAGGTCCCGACCCGCTACCAGCTGCCGGACGAGTTCCGCGCATTCGTTCGCCGCGAGATCGCCCGGGAGCTGCCGGGAGAGCAGTCGCGCGATCTGGGCGCGGCCCTCGCGCACCTGGGCTTCCTCGACAAGCCGCTCGACCTCGCCGCGGTGATGGAGCAGGCGATGACGACCCAGGCCGGGGCCTACTACGATCCGACCGCCAAGGCGTTCTTCCTGGTCATGGTGCCCAGCAGCGACCTGCTGCTCGACACGATCTCCGCGCACGAGCTGACCCACGCGCTGCAGGATCAGAACTTCGATCTCGCGAAGTACCTGCCGAGCGACACCAGCCTCGACGACGACGCGGAGACCGCGCGGCACTTCGTGGTCGAGGGGGATGCCACGTTCGTCATGCTGCTCTACGGCGTGCGCAACATGCTCGGCGACAAGCTGTCGCCCGCGGTGCTCGCGACGCTGCGCGGCCAGATCACCAAGCTCGCCGGGCAGGACCTCGCCGGGCTCAAGGCCCAGATCAGGTCGCAGTCGGGGCTGTTCGGCGCGATGGATCCCGAGATCCGGAAGGCGATCGACGCGATGGATGATATTCCGCCGGCGGTGCTGGTGCCGCTGCTCGAGTCGTACATGACGGGCGCGCTGGTCGCGCTGACCGCATACGAGCACGGCGGCTGGCCCGCGGTCGACCAGCTGTATCGCGATCCGCCGGCGTCGACCGAGCAGGTGCTGCACCCCGAGACCAAGCTGTATCCGGTCCGCGATCGCCCGCATCGCGTCACGCTGGCGCGCAGCGCCGACCGGCAGCTCGCCGGCGACGTGCTCGGCGAGCTGCAGTGGAAGGTCTACCTCGAGCGCTGGA
Source organism: Deltaproteobacteria bacterium (assembly GCA_005887925.1). Taxonomy (GTDB): domain Bacteria; phylum Myxococcota_A; class Polyangia; order Haliangiales; family Haliangiaceae; genus JABFXX01. Next base: position 37,008 of record VBLP01000574.1, read on the forward strand.
AGTCGCCGCGTGCGGCCGAGGCGGCGGCCGGCTGGGGCGGCGATCGGTTCTCGGTGACCCGGCGCAAGGACGGCCGGCTGATCGGCCGGATCGCGACGATCTGGGATACGCCCGACGACGCCGCCGAGTTCGCCGACGCCTTCGTGGCGAGCCTGGCGGCGCGGTTCCCCGGCGCGGATATCAGCCATCCCGCGGCGGGCATCCCACGCGCCGACGGCGGCAAGGTCTTTGTTCGCCGGACGGGCGCGCGGGTATTCATCGTCGACGGCGCCGCCGACGCCGCCGCGCTCGACGCCTTGGTGCGGACGACGAAGTTCGATTGACAAGCGCGATCGGCGGCCAATCGAGGATCATGGCAAGCCCCCACCGCGCGCGATCACGTTATACTCCCGTGATACCTACTCGAACTCCCGATCTCAGGTGCAGCGATCTGCTGCATGCGAGTGTAGGCATAACGTTCTTATCACGTCGAATGCGCTGTAACTCAATATACTTCATCGTGCTGCGGCGTGGCTACGTCGCGCACTGAACGCCGAGCGCAAATAAAATCAAGCGGTTGCATTGTGACAAATCCGCATGGTCGTCATCGGACCGTGTCGGGACAGCACGGGTAGCGGCGGGGTAGCGCGGGGCAGCATGAGCGCTCGAGCGCATCAATACCGCCTTTGAGTCAGGGTTAGAGAGCCGTTAATCCTCCGCAATCAGCATTGGAATCGATCGAATCCATGCGAATACTGCAATTGCAGATAACGGAATACAGGAATTCGCCTGTATCAACTTCTCTCGATTCTCTGGAGGTTACCATGATTCGCTCTATGATTCTCGCCGTAGCTCTCGCTGGTGCCGCTGGCTGCGTTGCCCAGGATGACCAGACCGCGTCGGTCGAGCAGCACAACGGTGCCGGCTTCAACTGCCAGAACAAGCACAGCATCAGCGGCGTCCAGTGCCTCACGTCCTCGATCGTGGCCCCGATCACCGTCACCGTGAAGGACGTCGCGAATGGCAATGACGTCGACGTCCTGGACGGCAACAAGATCAGCATCCTCGACAACGACCTGAACAACCTGAGCATCGGGGACATCAACATCAACGTGCTGAACGACGTCGTCGACGTGACCAAGAACGACTTCCTGAACAAGTTCAACATCACCGTGAAAGACAACAACGTCTGCGCCGCGGCTCTCAGTCTCCAGGTCTGCAAGTAGTCATGACGCGGCGATGGGTGCGCGGGACGACATGCCCGCGCACCCATGGCCGGACCTGTCGGTTTCCGTGGCTTCAGGACATCGGGTCGGTTTGACCGAAGTCCAGCCATGATTGCCGTATCCGTATTGATTGCGTTTGATCTTCGCCGCACGCAACTCCGTTCCTGACGCGCCACTTCCGCCGGACACCCTCCCGATACCCGTCCCGGACGGCTCGCTCCTTTCGACGCGCGGCAGATCAATCGAAGCGCTGTTGCGGTGGGACCGAGAGCACGACGACGCCGTCGCTCGGCCCGACGTGCTGACAGGTGAGCGTGAAGTCGGCGATGTGGGCGAGCAGCTGGCGCCGCGACTCCGGATCCAGCAGCTCTCCGGCCAGCCCGATGGCGCCCACCGGGCCCAGAGCGCAGGACCGCGAGCTGAGGACGGCTCGCGGCTCGACGGCGCCCGCCGCAGACCGTTCTTCACTTCGTCGCGCAGCCGGCCCACGCTACGCTGCGGCCATGGGTGACATCGACGAGAAGATCTCGGAAGCGATCGACAAGGCACAAGAGTCCCGGCTCAACGGCGCGATCGCCGCGCTCGTCGCGATCTCGGCGACGATGATGGCGCTGAACAACGTCAAGGACGGCAACGTCGTCCAGGCGATGCAGCAGGCGCAGGCCAACGGCGTCGACGCGTGGGCCTACTACCAGGCCAAGGGGACCAAGCAGAACCTCGCGATCGCCGCGCGCGAGCAGATCGAGCTGATGCGCGACACCGCGCCGAATGCACCGCCCGAGGCGCGCGTGGTGTTCGACAAGCGGATCGCCGAGTATGCGGCGCAGGAGAAGAAGTACGAGACCGAGAAGGAGGACATCAAGCGCAAGGCCGAGGGCTTCCAGAAGGAGTACGACGAGCTCAACCGCCACGACGATCAGTTCGACATGGCCGAGGCGCTGCTGTCGCTCGCGATCGCGCTGTTCGGCGTGACCGCGCTGACCCGCAAGCGCTGGCTCCTGGCCGTGGCGCTCGTGTTCGCGATCTGCGGGGCGATC
>VBLP01000575.1:0-1523 GCA_005887925.1 Deltaproteobacteria bacterium
CGCCGGTGCGGGGAGCCAGGCGAGCAGCGAGATCACCACCAGGAGGATCAGCCCGAGCTGGAGGATCGGAGCGACCCTCGCCGTACCGGACACGTGGATCAGCGCCTTGAACGTGTTGACCAGCGGGATCGCGCCGCCCTGCGGCACCAGGTACGGCGCCAGCACGCCGATCACGCCGAGCGTGACCATCAGCCGCGGCAGCATCGAGTCGCGATAGTCGTTGCGGATGATCAGGGCCGGGATCAGCACGATCACGCCGATCATCTGCGCGAGCGCCTGCCACGGCGGCACGCCGACCAGCGCGATCGGCACCGCGATCCCGCCGAGGCCGAGCAGGCCGGCGATCAGGCCGCGCGGCGCCGACGGCATCGGGATGAACGCGACGACCACGCTCAAGAAGCCGACCGCGGCGAGCATCAGCGGCGGCAACCGCGCGGTCCCCGCGCCGTCGAGGATCGTCTTCCAGTTGAACACCAGGTCGGGCGACGTGGTGAGCGGCGTGGCGAACGCGGCGAGCAGCGCGACGCCCCACAGGAACATCATCGCGCGCAGGCTGTCGCGCCAGGGATCGATCGGCCGGATCACGCGCGAGGTCTGCGACGACGAGAAGTACGGCGGCGGCTGTGCGGCCGGGATCGCCATCATCGGCGCCTGCGGCGAGCGCATCGGCACGGCCATCGCGATCGGTTGCTGCGGCGCGGGCGGCACGAACGTGGCCTGCATCGCCGGCGGTGGCGCGCTGGGCGAGAGGTACGCCGGCTGGGCCGGCGGGACGGGCGCCGGCTGGCCGGGCGGTGCCTGGACGAACATCGTCCTGGCGTTGGCCGAGCTCGCCGGCACGAACGCGTTCGGCGGCCCCTACGGCGCGGGTGCGGGCGGCGCGTACGGCAGCGCGGGCGGCGCATACGGTGGCATCGGCTGGGCCATCGGGGCCGGGCGCGGCGGCTGCGGCGGCCCGACCTGGTGCATGGCCGTCGGCGCGAACCCCGACGGGGCGGGCGCGGGCGGCGCCGCGGGCCGCTGCGGGGCAGCGAGCGTCGGGCCCGACGCGACCGGCGGGATCGGCCGGCCCATGCGGTCGAGCACATCGTTGGCCGAGTAGCCGAAGGCGGTCTTCGCGAGCCCTGGCTGCACCGCGGGCGCGGGCGGCTGCTTGGCACCGCAGAACACGCAGTGCAGCGCGGCGTCCGGGAGGTCCTTGGTGCAGCTAGCGCATTTCTTCACGGGTCCCCCATGCAAGGTCGAGTATAGCCTCAGAGCTCGCCGGTGGTTGACTCATCGCGCGGCAGGTTGCGCGATCTCGTCGCGGTGAGTCGTGTACGGTATCCCTCATGGTCTCGCTCGGCGACGTGAAGGCCAGTGCTGCCACGCTGTTCGCACAAGGTCAGCACCTTGCCGCCTTGCGCCTGTATGACGCGCTCGTCGCAGCGGCGCCCGCCGATTTCGAGGCGCGGATCCGGGTCGCCGATGCGGCGCTCGCGCTCGGGGATGCCGGCGCGGCCCGCGTGTACCGGGCCACTGGC
>VBLP01000575.1:1608-8753 GCA_005887925.1 Deltaproteobacteria bacterium
CCTGGGCAAGGGCGCTGCGCGGATCCCGCTGCCGCCCGACAGCCTGCCGGTCGCCGTGCCCGACGTGCGCCTGGCGGCGCCGGCCGATGCCGTGGTCGCCGCGCTGGACCGCGCCGAGCGCGCGGCCGCCGACGCCGAGCTGCCGGCGGCGCTGCACCCGATCCCGCTGCTGTCCGCGCTGTCGGAGGCCGCGTTTCGCCGCGTGCTCGGCACGCTGGTGCTGCGCCGGCTGCCCGCCGGTGCGCTGGTGATCCGCGAGGGCGAGCCGGGCAACGCGTTCTACTTCGTGGCGAGCGGCCGGCTGCGGGTCTACGCGACCGACGGCCTGGGCCGCCAGACCGATCTCGCCGAGCTCGGCGAGACGGCGGTGTTCGGCGAGATGGCGCTGCTGTCGGCGCAGCCGCGCTCGGCGAGTGTGGTGTGCGCGACCGAGGTCGACCTGCTCGAGGCCGGCCAGAAGGCGCTGGCCCAGCTCGCCGACGAGCTCGGCGCGGTCGCCGAGGCGCTCCACGGTTTCACCCGCGAGCGCCTGCTCGGCAACCTGATGGCGACGAGCCCGCTGTTCCGGCCGTTCCAGCGCATGCAGCAGCGCGAGCTGTTGCGCCGGTTCACCAGCCACGACGTCGCCTCCGGCACCGTGGTGATCCACGAGGGCGAGCAGGGCCGCGGCCTGTTCGTGGTGCTGTCCGGCGAGCTCGACGTGTCGCGGCGCGGCGCCGACGGCAGCGCGATCCCGCTGGCCGGCCTGCGCACCGGCGACGTGTTCGGCGAGATGGCGATCCTGCGCAACGCCGCCACGACCGCGACGGTGGTCGCCGTGCGCCCGGCGACGGTGCTGTTCCTCGCGCGCGAGTACGTCGCGCGCATCGTCGCGGCGGTGCCCGAAATCAAGAGCTATCTCGAAGCGTTGGCCGAGGACCGCGAGATCGACAACCAGCTGGTCCTCGGCGAGGACGTCCCCGCCGACGAGCGCGTCCTCATCTGATGGGCAGGTAGCGAGAATCCCTCGCGACAAGCCGCGGGCGGCGGCGGTCCGGGCGCCCTATACTGGAGGCATGGACGAGCAACAATCCAAGCGCAGCGGCGCGGGGCGGGTGCTGTGGCTTCTGGTACTCCTCGCGATCGTCGCGCTGTGGTGGTACTTCCGCCCGGAGGGCGACCCGGGTGCCACGCTCGCAGCGCAGCGCGCCGATGCGGTTGCTGCAGCGACCGATCCCGACGACATCCTCGTCGATCTGCGCGATGACGCGACCCCCGCGACGATCGCCGCGATCGAGCGCGACGTCGGCGTGCGGCTCGCCCTGGTCGACGACACCGCGGCGGCGACCAAGCTGTACCGCGCCCACGTCGACCCGGCGCGGCGCGACGCGATCCTCGCCCAGCTCCAGGCCCGGCCCGAGGTCGAGATCGCCGAGCCCGACGCGCAGATGTCGCTGTTCCCCCTCGAGACCGTGCCGGAGACCCCGCCGGCCGCGCCGGCCGAGGACGGCTTCCCCAACGACCCGCAGTACAAGTACCAGTGGCACCTCGACCAGATCGGCATGCCCAGGGCGTGGCCGCTCGCCGACGGCAACGGCGTGATCGTCGCGGTGCTCGACACCGGCGTCGCCTACGAGGACTACAAGAGCTTCCACCTCCTGCCCGACCTCAAGGGCATCAGCTTCGTCGATCCCTACGACTTCGTCAGCAACACGCGGCACGCCAACGACGACCACGGCCACGGCTCGCACGTGACCGGCACGATCGCGCAGGTCACCCACAACGGCATCGGCGTCGCCGGCATCGCGCGCAACGTCAAGATCATGCCGCTCAAGGTGCTGTCGGGCTCGGGCTCGGGCTCGGTCGCCGGCATCGCCGACGCGATCCGCTACGCCGCCGACCACGGCGCCAAGGTGATCAACATGAGCCTGGGCGGCGCGTTCCCGTCGACGGTCCTCAAGAAGGCGGTGGCCTACGCGCACGGCAAGGGCGTCACGGTCGTGTGCGCCGCGGGCAACGAGAGCCGCGGCAAGGTCGGCTATCCGGCGGCCTATCCCGGCGCGGTCGCGGTCAGCGCGACGCAGTTCGACGAGTCGATCACGTTCTACTCCAACTACGGCAAGGACATCGACATCGCGGCGCCGGGCGGCAACACCCGGGTCGACCAGAACGGCGACGGCATGCCCGACGGCGTCCTGCAGAACACGATCGCGCTCGGCGATCCGACCAAGGACGACTACTACGGCTACATGGGCACGTCGATGGCGTCGCCCCACGTCGCCGGCGTCGCCGCGCTGGTCGTCGGTGAGGGCATCACCGATCCCGACCGGGTCGAGCAGGTGCTCAAGGACAGCGCGCGCAAGCCGACCCAGGGCTACTCGGTCGAGAAGTACGGCGCCGGTATCGTCGACGCGCCGGCCGCGGTGCTCAAGGCGCGGTCGTCGACGGGCGGCTACCAGTTCGGCCTCGGCCTCCTGATGGCCGGCGCGGTCATCGCGTCGCTGCGGCGGCGGGGTGGCCTCGGCGTCGCGCTCGGCCCGTCGTACCTGGTCGGCGTGCTGCTGGGCGCCTCGGGGCTGTTCTTCCTGCCCCTCGTCGCGCCGGGCGCGTCGAGCCTGCCGGTGCTGCACGCGCTGACGCACGGCCTGCCGTCGTGGGACCTGTCGCTGCTCGGCCCGGCCGGCCACGGCAACATCGTCTTCTTCAGTGCGCTGGTGCCGCTCGTGCTGCTCGCGATCGGCTACCACGCGCCGCGCGCGCGCGTGCTGCTCGCCGGCCTCGCCGTGGGCGTCGCGGCACACCTGGCGTTCTTCGCCGTGGCTCCGCTCGCGCCGATCCACGTGCCGGCGGTGCTGGGCACCACCGCGCTGTGGCTGCTGGGCAACGCGCTGGTCTGCCTCGGCCTCGCCCGCCTCGCGCTGCGCCGCTGAGCCCGCGGCCCTCTCCGCTAGGCCCGACCGCGCAGCGTCACCGAGCTGGCCGGCTGGCCCGACGGCAGGTTCGGCGCCCGGGTTCGCTCGCAGACGCGCAGGCGCGCCGAGCGGGCGCGTGGGTTGGCGGCGACCTCGGCGTCGCCGGCGACGATCGCCTTGCGGGTGACGAGCTCGCACACCGGCGCGATGCGCTCGGCGGCGCGTTCGGCCAGGTGCGGCGGCAAGGAGCTCGTCCAGGCCAGGTCGCGAAACCGGTGCTTGACCAGGCGATCCTCGAGCGAGTGAAAGCTGACGATCGCGCAGCGGCCGCCGGGCGCGAGCAGATCGGGGAAGTCGGCGAGCAGGCGCGCGAGCTGATCGAGCTCGGCGTTGACGGCGATCCGCAGCGCCTGGAAGGTCCGCGTCGCGGGATGGATCTTCGAGGTCCGCTGCTCGCGGGCCGGGATCACCGAGGCGACGACGCCGGCGAGGTCCGTGGTGGTGTGCAGCCGGCCGGCGCCGAGCGCGTCGTGGATCGCGCGGGCGATCCTCTTCGCGTGGCGCTCCTCGCCGAGCTCGTCGAGCAGATCGGCGAGCCGGGGCGTCGAGGTGCCGCGGATCAGGTCGAGCGCGGTGCGCGGCGCGGTCGGATCCATCCGCATGTCGAGCGGACCGGCGTGGCTGAACGAGAAGCCGCGCGCGGCGGTGTCGAGCTGGTGCGACGACACGCCGAGGTCGAGCAGGATGCCGTCGACGCGCTCGATGCCGCGCTCGGCGAGGATGCGGGCGAGGTCGCCGTAGGCGCCGTGGACCAGGTCGACGCGTTCGGCGAGATCGGCGAGCGCGGCGCGGCTGGCGGCGAGCGCGGCGGGATCGCGATCGATGCCGATCAGCCGCGCGGTCGGGGCGCGCAGCAGGAGCCGTGCGTGGCCGCCGCCGCCGATCGTTCCGTCGACATAAAGCCCGTGATCTCGGGGCGCTAGCGCATCCAGCACCTCGGCCGCCAGCACCGGGGCGTGCGCGAATGGCGGCATCGCCGACTAGCTATCATGCGCAGTCGCAAGAACGCAGAAATCTTGCGATCTGTACGCAACTGATGTGCAATTATGATGTAGGCAGACGCCCCACATTTACTTGACGATCCGGATGGCGTCTCGTAGACTCCATCATTCGTTTGCTCAATCAATCCGACAGGATAACACGTGCTCAGGTACAAAGAAACCGAGGATATCGACGCGCGCTTTAGCGAGGTCGAGCGCATCGTGACGGCGTGGCGTGCACGCGTTGCCACGGCGAATCCTGTCGCGCGCACCGAGTTCAACAACCGTCTGCGGATCTCGCTCATTCACCACGACGCGGCGCTCGAGGGCGAGGTGCTGTCGTACAGCGAGATCAAGGCGGCGGTCGATCCGAGCATCATCAGCGATCCGTCGCTGATCCCGTCGTACGAGGAGATCCGGCGGTTCGACGACGCATGCAACTACGCGGCGGAGCAGGCGGCGAACAAGAAGAAGCCGTTCAAGCTCGACACGATCCGCGAGCTGTACTCGATCCTCGCGCCCGACGAGAAGGCCAAGGGCCTGCCGTTCCGCAAGGAGAACCCGCTGCACCGGCTGTACTATCACGACATCGCGCCGCCCGAGAAGATCCTGCCGTCGATGCGCAAGCTCGGCGAGTGGATCGAGGATCCGTCGACCAAGCACCTGCACGTGATCGAGCGGGTCGCGACGCTGCACTCGCGGTTCATGGCGATCTTTCCGTGGGCCAAGGAGAGCGGTCGGACGATCCGGATCGCGTCGAATCTGCTGCTGCAGGAGGGCGGCTATCCGATCGCGATCGTCCACTCGATCGATCGCCAGCGCTACTACGAGGCGCTGCGCGGCGATCACCTCGGGCTGACCTCGCTGTACCTCGAGGCCGTGCAGACCACCGCCGAGACCGAGATGCGGGTCTACGACGAGGCCAACAAGAGCCCGGCCAAGCGCCGGCGCAAGCGCGACGACGCGCAGAGCTGACGGCGGCAGACGATGGACGACATCGTCGTGACGCCGCGGCTCGTCATCCCCGGCGAGGAGCTGGCGATCGCGTTCGCGCGCTCGGGCGGCCCCGGCGGCCAGAACGTCAACAAGGTCGCGAGCAAGGTCGAGCTGCGGTGGAACCCGACGACGTCGGCCGCGCTCGGCCCCGACGATCGCGCCTGGCTGGTCGAGCGGCTGCGCAGCCGGCTGACCAGCGACGGCACGCTGATCGTCACCTCGACCGCGACCCGCGATCAGCGCAAGAACCGCGACGACGCGACCGAGAAGCTCGCGCTGATCGTCCGCACGGCGCTGCATCGGCCCACACCGCGCCGCGCGACCCAGCCCTCGCGCGGGGCCAAGCGCCGCCGGCTCGTCGACAAGCGCCATCGCGCCGAGGTCAAGCGCGGCCGCACTCATCACGACGACTGAGTGGCGACCGAACGGAGCCCGGGCATCGGGCTGCTGCCCACGGCGAGACCCGCATCACGAGCGGTGGCGCTTCCCCCGACATCTGATCACCCATGCGGTCGCGTGCGCGCGAGAAGATGATTGCCGCTTGCCGTGGCAGGTACGGCTTGCTTGCCCGCGTGGGCCATGTTGACCTGTGGGCCAAGGGGGTCTCATGCGTCACCTCGCGATCAGCCTCGCGCTGCTAGCCGCTTGCGGAACCGACTCGGTGTCGATCGACAGCTACCCGGTCGCGGTGCGCGATACGTTCTGCCGCTACCTCGCGAGGTGCGGTGACGTCGAGAGCGTCGACACCTGCAAGAAGATCAACATCGGCTTCACCGTCCACGTCTCCGAGAGCCAGCTGCAGGCGATCGACGCCGGCAAGTCCAGGTACCACGGCGACAACGCCGCGGCCTGCCTCGACGCGTTCGCCTCGCGGAACTGCGACGTGACCAGCCAGTCCAACCGCTTCCTCCCCGACGCCTGCCTGCACATCACCACGGGCACGGTGCACGCCAGCGCCACCTGCGCGCTCGACTCGGAGTGCATCTCGCTGGTCTGCGACGTGCCGGCCTGCCCCAGCGCGTGCTGCATGGGCACCTGCGCGGGCGACACCGCCCCGACCCGCGCCAAGCTCGGCCAGTCGTGCGAGCTGGCGAACTGCGACGCCAACTCGTTCTGCGACGACGTGACGCTGGTGTGCACCGCGCTCAAGGCGTCCGGCGCGTTCTGCGGCTCGTCGTCGGAGTGCCAGTACGGTCTCGACTGCGATCCGACCGGCACGTGCACCTCGCTGCCCAAGCTCGGCGAGTCGTGCTCGGGCGCTTGCCGCGACGAAGGCACGACGTGCAGCGCGACCAGCCGGACCTGCGTCAAGGTCGCGCTCGGCGGCGCGACGTGCACGGTCAGCGGCGACTGCTCGCCGCTGTACTTCTGCGACGCGAGCAAGCACTGCAGCGGCGGCCTGGCGCTCGGCGCACCGTGCACCGGCGCCCAGCGCTGCGCCGACGACCGCGCGTTCTGCGACGTGCCGGCGGGGCAGACGATGGGGATGTGCGCGCTGCCCAAGGCCAACGGCATGGCCTGCCAGCGCAACGCCGCGTGCGACAGCCTGTTCTGCGATCTGACGACGCAGATGTGCGGCGACGAGCCGGCGTGCTTCTAGCCGAGACCGAGCGGACCAGCGAAGCGAGGGATCGGCGGAATACAAAGAGCGGCGGAAGCCGGCCGAAGTACGGCCGTGGTCGCCGATCAGGTGCCGGCCGAGTAGTCGCTCGCGTAGGCGACCTGCTCCGCGCTGAGCTTGTCGATCGAGATGCCCATGGTCTCGAGCTTGAGGCCGGCGATCTCCTGATCGAGCTCGGGCGGCAGCTCGTAGACCTTCTTGTCGAGCGTCTTGCCGTCCCGGGCGAGCTTGCACAGCGCGAGGTACTGGTTGGCGAACGACATGTCCATCACCTCGCTGGGGTGGCCCTCGGCGGCGGCGAGGTTGACCAGGCGGCCCTGGGCGAGCAGGTAGATCCGGCGGCCGTCCTTGAGCGTGAACTCCTCGCAGTTGGGCCGGACGGTGCGGCGGCCGCGGGCGCGGGCCTCGAGGTCCTTGATGTTGATCTCGCAGTCGTAGTGGCCGGTGTTGCAGATCACGGCGCCGTCCTTCATCACGTCGAAGTGGCGGCCGACCAGCACGTCCTTCATGCCGGTCGCGGTGATGAACACGTCGCCCAGCCGGGCGGCCTGGTCCATCGGCATCACGCGGTGGCCCTCGAGGATCGCCTTGAGCGCC
>VBLP01000121.1:0-15409 GCA_005887925.1 Deltaproteobacteria bacterium
GCGGCTCAGGGAGCGCCGTTTATTCGGCGGCTCCGGAGACAACCGGGCCGATGCCGCCCGTTGCGCCGGGTGCAGCCGCGGAGCCATCTATCAATCCTCGGTCTTCGGTGGATGGCTCGCAGCCAACTCCCAGCCAGGCTCATTCCAGTAGAGCCGGCGAGGACACCGTCACACCCTCGGGCGAGGCGGCGACGGCTCCCGCCGCCGCCATGCATTCTGACGGATCCGGCAGCAACCGTACGGCAGGACCGAACCTCACGGCGACGACACCACCACCCGACGTTACGAAGCCCACCGCGCCGTCTAATCCAGCTCCGGTAGCACCATCGAGCGGCGTGGCAACGCCCGGCGGACCGGTCGAGCCAAGCCCTCGCCAAGTGTCGGGCGCCCGGCCGACATCGACTGCAAGAGGCCTGCCAGACGACTCGACGAGCCCGAGTGTCGCGACCTCGCGCGAAGGATCCAAGCAACCTCGGAAAACGACGACGGCGGCCAAACGGGCACCTCCCGCGAACCCGAAGGTAGAGCCAACGTCGAGCGAGACAAAGACGCCAGGTGAATCGACGGATCCGACCGAGTTTCCGAAGTGGAACAAGACGTTGACGCCGATCGGATCTGATTCTGGTCAATCCACGGGAGGGAAGGTCCGCGATGCCACAAAGACTTCTGATGCTGTCAAGCCCGGGCCTTCCGCCGACGCGACTGCTGCCCCGAGACCGAGCGAGTCACCGAGCACGAATGCTCCGACTGGTCCGTCCGATAGTGAGTGCACCGAGGAGTCGTTCGTAGCGGTGCTCAATGCGAAGACCTCGAGTCGTACAGCGGTCAAGGCTGCGGTGAATCGTCTGAAACGCTGTAAACCGAAGATGGACTCCGTGTTGTACGAGGATATCCATCGTCGTCTGATCAACATATACTAGCGAGCAATCTCATGATGCAGCGTCCGTATTTTTCGCCCGTGCTCCTGCTCGTCGCAGGCCTACACGGATGTGTCCCCGAGCCTTATCTGAGACTCAAGGGTGCAGTGACGTCGACGATCGCGGTTTCGCGACCGACATTCGACGCGTCGGGCTTGCGAGTGAACATTACGGGAATGGAATGTCACGTCTCTGTCGTTGAGCACTGGTGTCCGGAAAGTCATCCGGCATGCCGGCCCAATCCGACAGTCGTCAAGGATGAGCCAGCGGCGTGTCCTCAAGGCGTCATGCCGGGTAGGTTCTCGCTGCACACTCCGTGGGGAGGGGTGTATCCGAGTACACTTGCCGCGGGCGTTCTCGACGTCAAGATCGATTGGAAGGCAGCGGCTGTCGATGCGTTCGATGGGGTTGCGCTTCGCGCCAGCTGGGTGGTGCGAGCCGACGATGGCGCGGTGAATGTCGACGCACAGCTGGTGCTGGGCGACGGCGAGGTTCGCGCGCTGCTCGGTGCGATCCGCGAGGTGACCGGCAATGACTACAGCGAACCTCCTAGGGACGAGCGTGCAGCGCTTACCGTGACGGTGTCGACCGAGCCGAGCATCGATAATGGTGACAATAATCATGTCGTGGTGGCGGTGACCAATCACGGACCTGCACCCGCGTATCGAGTGAAAGCACAGCTGAAGGGCCGAGCCAAAGCCCTGCCAGGAATCAAGATCCCGTTTGGGCGAATCAATCCCTCAGAAACCAAGAAGCAGACCCAGGATCTCGAGAAGCCGCACGGCACTGACGAGATGGTCGATGTGGAGGTGATGTCAGCGAACGCTGCACGCGCGTTGGCTCCCCACGGGATCCGGTTGAGGTCCAAGCATGTGGCTCCGCCTTCACAGCCTCCACCACCGTCTCCACCACCTGCGCCGCCCCAGCTATCATGTGGGCTGCCAGCGAAACTGGTAATTGCCGGTCAGCGGCTTCGCGTTCCCTGTGAAGCCAGCAATCTCAACGACAAGCCAGTGAAGGGCATTACCTACAAAGTTTCGATCGCCAATGCTCCGCCGATCTTGGCACCGGGCCCAATAGATCTAGAGCCGCATGCGGCACCGAGCAAGTTCGATGTCGATGTCACACTGCCGGATGACGCTACTCCCGGGTCCGTGCAGGTCACCGTCACGGCGAATGCGCCGGATGGCCCGACAGTACGGCAGGATATCTCGTTCGACGTCATCGAGCTTCGTAAGCTCTGCAAGCCCGGGGAACTCACGATCGATGACTACCACAGAAAACACAAGCTCCTGGACGAAGAGCGAAATTCCGGCAATATCACCAAGGAGAAATTCAACGACTATCTTGCGGAGCTGTGGAGCTGTGTTCGCCGATCTTGAGCTCGAGCTCGCAGCGAGGAGCCCAGCGGGTCGCTTCATCAGTGGCGTGTGGTCGGCGCCCGGAGATCACCGGACATGCATCGCTGCGGTCCCGCGAGTTGTGAGATCGCGGCCGCGTGCGCCAAGGACATTCAAGCGGCGTTCGCCCGACTTTGAACGTTTTTAGCGTGTTGGGCACACGCATAGAGCAGTTTCGCGGGATTGCACGACGCGGAGCTCCAAAATCATAGGCACACGACTATGGCATAAGACATTGATATTACGTAGCCTAGGATCGTAGTTGCTAGGCATGTACTTGCGCTCGACCAAGCGCCGTAACGCCGACGGCACGGAGTCCGCTACTACTAACTTGCCGGGAACGCCTGGGACCCCATGCGCGGCTGCGCTGTCGCCAAGATCATCTACAACTTCGGGCGCGCGGACCGCGTGGACGTCGAGCAGCTGCGGCGGCTGGCCAAGAGCGTCCTGCGTGCAGTCGACGGCGACGTCGCGCGTGCTAAGGACTCCGTCGAACACGGTGACCTCCGCGTTCGAGATGCCTGGCCCTTCGGTGGGGTGCACGTGCTCGAGGCGTTGTGGACCGAGCTCGGGCTCGACCAGGTCGTACGCTCGCACGCCCGATCGAAGGTGACCGCGACCGCGTTCGAGCGCGCGATCTTCGCGATGGTCGCGAACCGGGCGCTGAGCCCGTACTCGAAGCTGTACTGCTGGGAGCAGTGGGTGCGAGAGGAGGTCTACCTTCCGAGCGCACAGACGTTGTCGCTGCACCACCTGTACTTCTCGATGGACTTCCTCGAGGACCACAAGGAGGAGTTGGGAAGGCGATCTACTTCAAGATGGCGGACCTGATGAACGCCGACGTCGACGTGATCTTCTACGACACGGACATCGCTGCACTTCGAGATCGACGAAGAGGACGAGGCGACGCAGCTCCATCACGGCCGCGAGTACGAGCGCGATGAACTCGCGGATGCTCGCGCCGAAGTCGGTGGTGACGCCAGCGGCGTGCGAGTCGAGGCTGACCAGCCGCGTGCGCGCGGCATCGCCGACGAGCAGCGCCAGCGGCGACGCCTCGGGCGACTCGCGGACGAGGCGGTGACGCAGCGCCGCGTCAACGGACCGGCGCGCGCGCGTGAAGTCGAGGCGCGGCTCGCGCGCGTGGTGCGCGACGTGGGGCGCGCCAAGGAGCTCGCGTGAGTCGCTCGAGCGCGACCTCCTGCGACGAGGTCGACGTAGCTGAACGGCGCGAGGAGTCCGGGGGGGCGGCAATCGTCGACGCGAACCACCAGCAGACGCCGCGACTCGCCGACCTGCATGGCGATGGCCAGGAAGCTGGTCAGCTCGAGCAGGGTGTAGCGCGACTGGTCGTAGTCGCGGGTGAGGATGACGATCAGGTCGCGCGCCTGCTCGAGGAACTCGTGAATCCGGGCGAGGAAGTTGTCGCCGGTGGCGATGTCGGGGTGCTGCGAGGCGACGCGGAAGCCGGCGTCTTCGAGCACCTGGCGGACCTCGGCGGCATGGCGCGCGCCGTCGCCGCTGCGGTGGCTGATGAAGAAGTCGAACGACCCACGCCACTCCGGCATGTCGGGCGAGCTTACCCTATCGGTGTGTTGGTGATGCGCGCGCGAGGATCACGACGACGGGCCGGTGGTCCGACGCGCCGGCATCGAGGACCCTGGCATCGGAGGAGATGAATGAGCGGTCGACGACGACGTGGTCGATGTCGAGGGAGAGCGCGCTGACCTTGGCACCGGCGACGTCGATCACGTGGTGCCAGGTGGTGGGTCCGGTGGTCGCGATGCGCGCGAAGCCGCGGTCGGCGAGGAACGCGACGGCGAGCCCGGAGGGGAGCTCGTTGAAGTCGCCGGCGACGATGGTCGGCATGCCGGTGGTCAGCTTCGCGAAGTAGGTCTCGATCTCCCTGCGCCGGACGGGCGGCGTGGTCTGCCAGCCGCGGATCCAGTCGCCGCGGTCGACGTTGGGCCGCAGGTGGACGTGGAGGATCTGCACGTCGCCGAGCGGGCTGGCCACGACGAGGCGCTCGGCGGGGAAGAAGCCACCGGCGGGCGGCGACCAGAGTTCGTCGCTGCGGACCTCTCGCTTGGACAGGACGGCGAGGCCGCCGGCGCGTCCGGGGTGAAACGTCTGGTGGGGATACTGCGTCGCGAGCCGCTTCACGAGGCGGGCGCGCCAGGCGTCGGTGATCTCCTGAAGCAGGACGACGTCCGCGTCGGCGGCGGCGATCGCGTCGATCGAGCGATCGGGATCGGGGTTCGCGTAATTGACATTGTAGGTCATCAACGCAAACAGCATTGGGAGCATCGCACAGCATGACCGAGCTTCGCCGGTGAGCGAGCCGGCGGACCGGGGAGGGAAGTTCTCGCAGCGCCGGCCGCGGGCCGCGTGCGATCACATCTTCGACCAGGTGCTGATCATCTCGTTCTGACAGCCGCCGGGCTCGGAGGTCCCGATCAGCGTGGCGCAGCGCTCGATCGGCACGACGCGGAACGCCTGGAACGGCGGGGTGGAGGCCGCGGGCGCCGCGAACGCGTCGCTCGGCGAGGCGCGGGTCAGGATCTTCGTGCCGAAGCTCATCGTCACGAAGGCGGTCAGGCGATCCGCCGACAGACCGGTGAGCGCGTCGAAGGTCTGGATCGTGCCGGCGAGCCGGGTCGCGGCCGGGAATGCAGCGGTGGTCGTGGTGCGGACGCTGTCATAGATGCCGTTCGTGGTCGCATCCGTGGCGCCGCCGACGCGGAACGTGAACTCGAGCCCGTCGCGCGACAGCACGGGCCACGACACGGTCGCCGCCGCTGGAATCGCGGCATTGATGAACGCGAACGGGCCGACCGCCGCGGCCGAGAAATCGGTCATGCCGGCTGCGCTGCGCGCCGACGTGAGGAAGCTGCGCCCGCCGCTGCCGACGCCGATGATGGTCAGGCCGTCGGCGGTGAGCGTCATGGTCTCCTCGGTGCGCTGGAAGCCCGCCAGGTTGGCGAGCGCACCGATCGTCTGCAGCACGTAGGGCGGAGTTCCGGCCGTCGCTTCATCGGCGATGACCAGGCTCGCGCCGCCACCGACGCACGTCGTGGTCGCGCCGAGGTAGAGCACGCTGCCGCCGGACTCGGAGGCGCCGAGCAGCGCCGACTGCTTGCCCGCGACGTTGAGGCCGGCCACCGCCTTGCCGGCGGTGCTGGCGAACGAGGTTCCGCACTGGGGCGGTCCGCACACGTTGGCGTTGCACACGGGGGTCGCGCCCGAGCACGTGCCACAGTTCGCGGTGCGCGGCTGGTTGCAGTTGTCCATGCCGGAGAACGGATCACAGCTCTTGGCCAGCCGTGCGCAGAACTGCATGTCCGTCTCGGCGGTGCACACCGGTGCGTCGTTCGCCTTGGACCCCACCGATCCACACGCGCCGACGCCCAGCAAGATCCAGATCGAAGCTCGCATGGCTGCGAGCGTCTCACGATCGCATCACGGCGTCATCTGTTCTCGCTCGAGAACCGCGAGGTCGACCATGAGCTCGCCGGCGAGGCCTTCGAGGCCGGATCGCAGATCGCCGAGCGCGACGCCGGGCGGGACGAGCAGGCGCGCGCGGGCGGTGAACAGCGGCTCGGCCGACATCGGCGCGCTGGAGACCTCGGATTCGAGCTCCTCGACGTTCACGCCGCGCTCGGCGAGGACGCGGGAGACATCGCGAACGATGCCGGGGCGATCGGCGCCGGTGAGCTGGAGCTGGATGCGGGCGCCGGGAGCGTCGCTGTGCGAGCGGTCCGACGACGCGCCGCGGACGGTCACCTGCAGGCCGAAGGCGTCGAGCGCGCGCAGCGCGGCCGAGAGCTCGTCGCAGCGGTGGGCATCGCAGGTGACGCGCAGGATGCCGGCGAACTGGCCGGCGAGCCGCGCCATCCGGCTCTCCTCCCAGTTACCACCGGCCGCGACGATCCGCTCCGCGAGCAGCTCAACGAGGCCGGTGCGATCGGCGGCCAGGACGGTGAGGACCAGGGTGTTGCGCATGCACGTAGGGTGGCACATCGGCCCATCGTGAGCAGAGCTTCCCCGCGGCCGTCGCCATGACTCGCGCAGGACGATGCCGCCGAGCGCGCAGGACGATGCCGCCGAGCGCGCTCGACAGCCGCTCGATCTCGATCCGCGGCAGACCCCCTCCGGGATACGCGAAAATGCGCAGCGGAGCCCACTCGTACTGCATCGGCACCATCCACGATGGATCATACGCGTGACCTGGTGGCCATCCGGGATGTGGCACACCAGAGATGCAGGGATCCAGCTCGCGGCCGGTCATCCGGGCGCGGTCAGGCGCGGTGACAGGTCTTGCCGTCCCACACGCAGCGGTAGTCGGGCGGCTTGATGTAGATCGGCGTGGTCCACGGCCGGCACTGCACGCCCTTGGGGATGCCGCGGATCGCGGTGCAGGTGTCGCCGCTGGTGCAGACGCTGGTGACGTCGACGATGTCGCCGGGTGCGAAGCGATCGGCGGCGATCACCTTCCAGAACCTGGGCGCGGGGGCGACGAGGCCGCAGCCGGACCACTCGTCGCAGACGTTGACGGGGAGGCAGCGCTGGCCGTCGGGTGGGGCGGCGGCGGAATTCGCGGGCGCAGCGGGTGCAGCGGGGGCTGGCGCGGCGGGGGCCGACGGCGACGGGGCCGGCGCTGATGGTGCGGGCGGTGCGGCGGGCGCTGGCTGCGCAGCGGCCGGCTGCACGGCGGATGCCGTCGTCGTCGGCGATGCGGGTGGCGCGGGCGCGGTGGGACCGGCTGCCTGGCTGGGCGCGTGGTCGGCGTTGCACGCGGCGAGCGCCGAGGCAGCGAGCACCGAGGCGGCGAGCCGCGCGCGCCGGCGAGCGATCATGGCCCCGACTCCGCGGCGGCGACCTTGGCCCGCCACGCCGCGGCCTCGGCCGGAGGCAGGCGAGACGCCACCGCGAGGATGACGAAGCGCGCGCGGTCACGGGTCTCCTGCGACGGCGCGGCGAGCAGAGCGGCGACGCGCGGCAGCGCGGCCTCGCCCATGACCATCAGGGCGTCGGTCGCCGGCGTGCCCTGCACCATCGTCAGGTGCGGCCGGTCATCGAAGGTCTTGATCAGCGCGTCCAGCGCCCGCGGATCTTTCATGCGCGCCAGCCCGGCGGCTGCGTGGGCGCGGACCTCGGGATCGCCGTCGTCGACGAGCTCGAACAGGCGATCGGCGGTCGTCGAATCGGCGATCTCGCCCAGGCCCCGCACGGCCCGCGCGCGCAACGCGGGGTCCTGGCCGTCGACGAGCGGCAGCAGCGCGGCGGTCGCGCGCCGCCCGTACGACACGACGAGGCCGAGCGCCTGATCGCGCACGATGGCGTCGGGCGATGCCAGGTCGGCGACCGCTTCTTCGACGGTGCGGGTCATGGCCCACCGCCTCCGCCGCCGGCCGGCGCGGGCGCCGGGTTGCCGACGCCGCCGGGCGCGGCCGGGCCGGTGCCGGCCGGATGGCTGAACGTGATCGTGACGCGGCGGTTGAACTGGCGGTTGGCCTCGCGGCTCTGGTCGGCGCCGACGGCGGCGCTGCCGCCGGGCTGATCGCCGGTGCCGCCCGGCTGCTCGCTGGTGGCGTCGGTGGCCGCGGTCGAGATGCCATGGCCGCCGCCGGCGACCACCGGGTTGGCCGCGACGGCCACCGCCGGGAAGTGGGTGAGGATCGCGGTGCGGACGTTGTTGACCCGGCGCTGCGACAGGTTGACGTTGTACGCGGCGTTGCCGATCTGGTCGGCGAAGCCGTCGAGGGTCATCTGCACCGCCGGGTTGCGCCCGAGGTAGCCGGCGAGGTTGGCGATCTTGATGTCCTCGGCCGCCGTGACGTCGTCGTGATCGAAGCCGAAGTAGATGACGACCGGCTCGTGGACGTAGAAGTCGCGGTGGCGATCCATCGCGTTGGCAAAGGTCGCCGACGAGCCGGGGGTGACGAACGAGTGCTCGCTGACCACCGCGCCGGCGCGCGTGCCGAAGCCCCAGTGGATGGTGCCGTAGTCGACCTGGGTGTCCTCGCCGCGCGCGACCGACTCGAACTCGAAGTCGGCGTTGCCCGAGAAGCCGGGTGTGTCGTACATCGCGGCCGACCGGATGTCGGACGGGTTGTCCGAACGCTTGAAGCCGGGTGTCGCGCCGTTGGGGGTCTGCCCGAACACGCCGCCGACGCCGCCGCGCGGTCCCGCCTGCGCGCCGGCGAGGCCGGCCTGACCCGCCGGGGTCGGCTCGAAATTGTAGCGCGGCGACAGGGCGGTGCCGGGTGCGTGCGGACCGGCCGGGCTGCCCGTGTGGTGCACGTCGTTGAAGAAGCCGCCGGTCACGCCGTGCGCGGGATCGTCGGCGGTCATGAGGCCGGGCTGGCCGAGCGCGCCGCGCTGCCCCTGTGCGGCGGGCAGCGTGCCGGGGTGCAGGTCGGCCGTCGGGCCGCCCGGCGTCGCCGGCACCGTGGTGACCTTGGCGATCTGCCAGAACGCGATGGTGTTGGCGTTCTGCGCGCCCGCCACCGGCGTGAACTGGAGGAAGCCGTCGAGGCCGGCGTTGGCGCCGGGAGCTGCCGCGGGGACGGTGATCATGTTGATGGTGAAGGTGCCGGCGCCTGCGACCGGCGTGTTGCTGACCAGGCTGAACTGTACCCCGCCGCCGCCCCCGCCGCCGCCGTACCGATCGAGCAGCGGCTCGGCCGACTCGCCGCGCACCACCGCGTCGGCGACCGCGTCGGCGTGGCGCTCGTGGGCGTCGCCGACCTGGCCGAGCCCGTCCTTGAGGTGGATGCCGGCGCGCTGCTGGACCACGTGGGCCGCTTCGTGGGCGGCGGTGTGGAGATCGGGGCTGCCGGCGAACGCCACCGCGTTGCCGGTCGCGTAGCCATGGGCGCCGAGCGCGGTGCTCGCCTCGTGCGCGGAGCCGCCCATGTGGGCCTGTACGCCGCTGACATCGTGGCGGCCGAACGACGCCTGGATGCGGTCGCGGAACGGCAGCGCCTGGCCCGATCCGCTCACGCCGTGCGCCGCGATGTCCTGGGCCGCGCCGCTGTCGAGCGATGTGCGGCCGAACGCCCGCTGGATCAGCCCGACGGGAGGCATCGCGGCGGTCGTCGGAGCCGCGGCGCTGCGCTGCACGGCGGAATCCGTCTTGAGCTGCACCGGCGGCAACGCGCCGGTCAACGTGGTCCTGCCGGGGACCCCTGCGTGCGAGGTCGAATCCTGCCCGGCGGAACGCCTCCCTGCGCCCTGCCCGTACTTGCGATCGTCGTGCTCCATGGCTACCCCTCGCCTGTTCTACGACGTGATCGCGATCGTGTTTCCTCCTCGAGAGGGAGCAAGGTTTGCCGCCGGCTGCAAGGCGCCGGATCCACGGCCGGTCGAGCCGGGTGATCGTCACGTCGCCGGAATACGCTGCACGGCGGCGTCACCGGCTGAGGTCGAACGTGTAGGTGTACTTGAGCAGGACGTCTGCTGGTCCGATCGGAGCGCGGTCGTCGTACGAGTGCGAGTTGTCGTACACCAGATACAGGTCATGGCCTTCTTGCGGCCGTCCGGCGCCGGAGCAGCAACCCGAGCACCAGCATGAGCGGCGCTCCGGCAGAGCCGCCGACCCGGCAGCCGCTGCCGACCGGCTCCGACGCTGCACCGGCGGTGCTCGCCCGTCGCGCCGGGAATGCCATTCCGTCGTTCACGAAGCCCTCGCCAGCGACCGACATGTCTTGCCGAACTCGCTCGACACGCCGAACGCGATCTCGCCGCCTACCGTCCCCTCGGAGCTCGGCGAGAACGCGACGTCGACCGCGATACTGGCACCGGCTTCGAGCGTGATGATCGGGCGCCGAGCGGTGTCGCGTAGCGGGCTCCGACGCCGTCACCGCTGCTATCGATCGAGAAGCGCGAAGCCGTGTTGGCGGGCGAGCGACTGGATAGCCTCGACGAGGCCGACCGCGATCCGCTTGCGGGCCCTCGACCACAGGCAGTGTGAGCCACTGGTTGACGTTGAGCGACCACGATAACATGATAAGCCGAATGGTTTGGCAGGTGGTGCCATCATGAACGGTGGATTTGACAGAAAACCCGGCGGTAGCAGCCTCGTTGACCACGCGATCTCGGGCGAGCGTGGGGCCGGTACGCCTGGGAAGCAAACACTGACCGCACGTCTCGTGCCGTCGACGGGCGCCGTGCAGCTGCGGAAGACCGGTCCGAGCGACGAGGCGAGCGCCGCTCCAGGCGGGGCGGACGATCCGACCGGCGTCACAGACGCCGCCATGGCGGGTATCTCGGGGACGGGCGGCTCGTTGCCTCATGCAGACAAGATCCAGGCGGCATTCGGGCCGTCACACGACGTTTCCTCGATCCGAGCGCATGTCGGCGGCGCAGCGGCGGCGGCGACGGCGCGGATGGGTGCGGAAGCGTACGCGAGCGGCAATCACGTCGCGTTTGCGTCGGCACCGAGCCTGCACACCGCGGCCCATGAGGTCGCGCACGTGATGCAGCAGCGCGAGGGCGTGCAGCTGCTCGGTGGCGTGGGCAAGACGGGCGACGTGTATGAGCGGAACGCAGATGCGGTTGCCGATCGCGTCGTGGCCGGGCAATCGGCGGCTGATCTGTTGCCCAGGAGTAGCCGTGGCGGGTCAGCGGCCGTGCAGATGCGGCGCTTGCCGACCAACACGGGCGAGATGCTCAACGATCCGGCACACGCCGGGCAGCCAGGCGCGAACTACACGGCGAACGCGACCGGTACGCGGCGGTTGATCCAGCTGGCAGAGGCGGAGTTGACGCCGGCGCAGCGCGTGCAGGTCGACACCGCGACACTCGCTGGCCAGTCGCAAGCCGAGTTCGACGCGCTGCCCGAGCCGACACGGCTCACCCGTCGCGTCGATGCGATTCGGTCGGTGCGGCCCGACCTGACACTCGGCGATCCGATGCTGATCGATACCGGACCACGCCCGGCCACGCCCGACGCCGCCAACATCACCACGCTGTGCAACGGTGCAAATGCGATCTTCGACGCGATCGCGACGGGCCACGACACGGATCTCGATCAGGTGTTCGGAAGTGCTAACCGCGCCGCAGCCCGCATCAAGTACGCCAACGCCAAGACGTGGATGAACAACCTTCGCGCGAGCAACCACATCGTGACCGATCGCTCGGGCTACAACCGCGAGGTTCAGCTCGGCGGCCTCACCGGATTCCAGCGCCAGATCGCGCTGCACTCGCGCTTCATCGACGCACCGGCCGATGCCGAATCGATCATCACGATGATCCACGAGGCGATGCACGCGGGAAACAGCGACGTGCGTGACAAGGGTTATATCGGCACCCAGGTGTTCACGCAGCTGCCCGAGGATGTGAAGCTGACCAACGCGGCGCACTTCGAGGTCGTTCCGCGTCGCATCCTCGGTGCATCGCACGCGTACGCCGGCCAGACATTCGCGCCCGCGGGGACGGGCGCGACTCCACCGCTGACCGCGCTCCAGCAGGCGGTGCGCGCGGCGTCGGAGCAGATCCGCACCGCATGGACGATGGGCCTCAACCTCCATACTCAGTACGATACGCTGTACAAGGACCAGACGCAGTGGAGCGTGCCGCGTGGCGCTGGGAGTTTCCGCGACGGCTTGCCGTACTGGTCAAAGGTCGAGAAGCTGACGATCCACTTGAAGACCGTGATCGATCCAGCGTCGGCAGATCCTGCGCGACGGCCGATCTCGCAGATCGACATGGCGCTGTCCGAGGGCGTGACCCGCAAGTTCGCCGAGTGCATGAACGTGATCGGACGCGTGCCCAACGACGCGCCCGGCGCGACCGCGTTTCTCACCGCGCGCGCGTCGGCCGCCGAGATCAGTGCCGGGCAGGCGACGCCCGACGGTCACCGCGATCTGTGGATCAAGGTGGCGCTGCGCGGCGTCGGCTCGATCACTGGCCCCGAGGCGCGCGATCTGCGGGTCGTCCACGAGTTGTTCGCGCTCAACACTCATTTCGGGACGGTGCTCCAGCGCCGAGATCTCAGTGGGTTCCCGGATTAACC
Organism: Deltaproteobacteria bacterium; assembly: GCA_005887925.1. Taxonomy (GTDB): domain Bacteria; phylum Myxococcota_A; class Polyangia; order Haliangiales; family Haliangiaceae; genus JABFXX01. Next base: position 12,333 of record VBLP01000121.1, read on the forward strand.
GATGGCATTTCGCGCTTGCGCTTGCGCTTGCTGCGGTGTCGTGCCGAAAGTCAACTGACATGGCCAGTGACACTCCGAGCGGTTCGGCTACGGTGAGCGCAGCGCCCACGATCGCGCTCGATCATGGATTCACGCCAGCGGCGTTCGCCCCGGGTCGCTACGCGACGGCGATCCAGCGAACGATGCACGGAACACACGATCTGCAGGTCCTGGACGAGGATTCGACGTCGTCGTTCGTGCTCGAGCTCGCCGCCGGCGGCGCGGCGACGGCGTGTCGAGGTTGGCGTTACGTGTTTCGCAACGACGGCCCCGACATTCACACGGAGGACAACTATCGCGAGCAGCAGGGGTATCGTGGACACTACACGGTGGTCGATGGGGTCGCGGAGGCCGTGCTCGACCTCGACAGCTCGGTGTGTCCTCACGTGTTCGAAGGCGGGCTTGTGCTCGCGCGCGCATCGCGCTTGACCTTGCGTTGCGTCGTCGCGATGCCGAGCCGCAATGGCCAGCTGACCGATCCAGTGCTGCTGTGCCGTCCGCACGGTGACAAGTCTTCCGAGCTCGATCCGTACGTCGTGGAGCAGATCATCTCCGGCGGATGGTTCGCGCTCGGCAGCGGAAACGGCCTTCGCATGTGGCTCACCGGCCGGCCGACCGGCGCACAGGAGGGGGACGACGTTCAGGCGAAGCTGCGGGTGGCCGACGCACCGCTCACCGCGTCCGCATGGGAGCGATCATTCTAGGGTGGCGTGCGCTCACCAGGTCGCCTGTGGCGCGTTGGCAACGAACACGGTGTAGGCGACGTTCGGCGTCATCGCCAGGGCGTCCTCGTTGTACACGCCCCACGTGCTGCCGTTGTGGTAGATGCCCGACGCCTTGGTGTTGTGGAGGGCGAACGGCCCGAAGTCGTGCGTGACGAAGACGTGCGCGGTGGCCGGAGCCGCCAGGGGATTGGTGAAGAACGACGCGTTGAACGACGGCGTGGTCGCGACGTGCTTGAACGATGCGTGCGGCGAGACCTCGACGTTGAACGACGCATTGACCGGTATCGCCGCGCCGTCTTCACTGTAGATCGCCCAGCGGCTGCCGTTGTACCAGACGCCGATCGGATGATCGTGGGTGACCCCGCCCAGCTGGATCGCGATCCCGGGCATCCGGCGGCCGACGTCGGCGCACGAGCTGTTCCACCGAATCCAGTACGCGCATGGCTATCGCACCACATGGACGCCGAGCGGCTCGTACCAGTGGTTCTCCGAGGGGTCGGCCGCGTGGGCCGAAGTGTTCGTCTGGGGCCGCACGAGCGCGAGCAACAAGCTGACCGGGCTGTTCACGAATCCCGATCTGAACCTGTGGGACGCCAGCTACCAGGCGCAGCCGTTCTGGATCTTCTTCCAGATCCGGCAGCAGGACATGCCCGGCGAGAACACGCTGCGCAGCTTCCTGCAGCGCTACCACACGCTCGGCAACGAGCGGACGGCGCTGGCGCAGATCATCGACGAGAACTGGGCGCCCAACAACGTGTACGGCCAGCTCGACACGTTCTTCGCGCTGTTCGCGCGCGAACGCGAGATCGGAGCATGGCGCACCGGTCCGACCGGCGGCGCCTATCCCGAGATCCTCGGGCCCGACGGCGCCAATATCGTCCCGGCGGTGGCGGAGACGCCGGTGCCGCTCGCTGCGGGCGCCTCCTACACCGTATCGCAGACCGTGTCGCCGCTGGGGTCGGACTACTACCACCTGTCGTTCCAGCCCGGCACCGACGGGCATGACCTCACCGTGTCCGTCACCGTGCCGCCGGGCGGTGACTACTCGCCCTCCGGCAACACCGCCGGCTACTCGCGGACGCAGGCCATCCAGCTGGCGCAGGCCGACGCGCTGGTGCTGATCATCTCCGGACGCGGCGCGGGCGGTAGCTACACGCTCAACGCGCACATCGCCTGACTGGTCTGCGACAGCCCGCCAGACGTTCGTGAACCCCCAGGTCCTCACCTTGTCGGCGATGCTCACACATGACCTTGGCCGTGAACGCCAGAGGTCCATCGACTCCCGGATCAGGCGTGACTCCGCGAAGCGCGCTGCACATGGCGCGGTGAATGATGATTCTTATGGCGACTTGATGGTTCTTACGGTGAATCGACCGTGCGCTGACAGAACCGACTCCTCCCGTCTGTGTGCGACACCGCAATACTATTGATTTGATTTCGCCCTTGAGCTTACTTCGGTGCATGAGTCGATCTCTCCACCCCGCCAACCTTGCGATCGCCGTGTCGCGGGCCTTGCTGATCATCATCGCCTGCAGCATGCCGGCGACGGCCGCGACCGACTTCACCCAGACCGTCACCCAGCTCAGCGCATCGCAGGTCCAGGTCTCGTTCACACCGACCACGCCGGCGGCGTTCGTCGACCTCCACTACCTGCCACCGCCGACGCCGCCCATCGGTCAGCAGAACGTCCGGATGACCAACAACGCCGGCACCTGGCAGTTCACCATCGGCGGGCTGAGCAGCGGCTTCGTGCTGGAGTACTGGTTCACCTACGAAAAGAACGGCCCGGCATTCGACACGCCGCACTTCACGTTCACGGTGGGCGGCGGTGGCCCCGGCACGGTCGCGACCCCGACCTTCAGCCCGGGCGGCGGCAGCTTCTCGTCGGCGCAGTCGGTGACGATCACCACCGCGACGGCCGGCGCGAGCATCCACTTCACCGTCGATGGTTCCACGCCCACCGCGAGCTCGCCGCTATTCAGCGGACCGATCAGCGTCACGTCGTCGGAGACGATCCGCGCGATCGGCGTGCTGAGTGGGCTGGCGAACTCCGCGGTGGCCAGCGCGACCTACACGATCGGCGTTGCGGGGGGCTGCCCGACCCAGCCCGACATCCCGAACTTCGGCCCCAACGTCCGGATCTTCGATCCCGGCATGGCCACCACGACCATCCAGGCGCAGCTCGACGCCGACTTCAACGCGCAGAAGGACACCCAGACCGCCCAGATGGGCACCGGGCGGATCGCGCACCTGTTCAAGCCGGGATCCTACGGCGTCCACGACAATGTCGGCTTCTACACCTCGGTCGCAGGT
>VBLP01000121.1:15424-18250 GCA_005887925.1 Deltaproteobacteria bacterium
GGTCCGCCGAGAACCTGGCGATCAACCCGAGCAGCGGTTCCGATCGCTGGGCCGTGGCGCAGGCCGCGCCGTTCCGCCGCATCGACGTGCACGGCAACCTGCAGCTGTTCCCGGCGAGCTTTGGCTTCGCCAGCGGCGGCTACATCGCCGACACCAAGGTCTCCGGCCAGACCTCGTCGGTCTCGCAGCAGCAGTGGTACACCCGGGACTCGAGCCTCGGTACCTGGTCCGGCGGCGTCTGGAACATGGTGTTCTCCGGGGTCGGCGGCGCTCCCTCGAACACGTTCCCCAGCCCGCCGGAGACCACGCTCGCCACCACGCCGGTCTCGCGCGACGTGCCGTACCTGTTCCTCGACGGCACGGGCAAGTACCGTGTGTTCCTGCCGTCGCTGCGCACCAACGCCTCCGGCCCGAGCTGGGCGAGCGGTAGCACACCCGGCACGTCGCTGCCGATGAGCCAGTTCCTCGTCGTCAGGGCGAGCGACACCGCGTCGACCATCAACTCCGCGCTGGCCTCCGGCTGCAACCTGTTCTTCACCCCGGGGATCTACCACGTCAACCAGACGCTCAACGTGACCCGGGCCGGCACCGTCATCCTCGGCATTGGCTACCCGACCGTGGTCCCGGACAACGGCGTCAACGCCATGCAGGTCGCCGATGTCGATGGCATCCGGATCAAGGGCCTCCTGTTCGACGCCGGCACGACCAGCTCGAACGCGCTGCTGACCATCGGACCGTCCGGTGCGACCGCGAGCCACACCGCCAACCCGACGACGCTGCAGGACGTGTTCTTCCGGATCGGCGGCGCGAGCGTGGGCAAGGCGACCAACAGCCTCGTCGTCAACAGCAATGATGTCATCATCGACCACACCTGGGCCTGGCGCGCCGATCACGGCAACGCCGGCACCGTCGGCTGGACGATCAACACGGCGGACACCGGCGTGCTGGTCAACGGCAACAACGTCCTCGCGACGGGCCTGTTCGTCGAGCATTACCAGAAGTTCCAGGTGGTCTGGAACGGCCAGCATGGAAAGACCATCTTCTTCCAGAACGAGATGCCGTACGACGTGCCGGATCAGGCATCGTGGAACAGTGCCCCCGGGGTCAACGGCTTCGCCGCATACAAGGTGGGCAATAACGTCACCAGCCACGAGGGCTGGGGCCTGGGCGCCTATTGCTTCTTCAACACCAACCCCGCGGTGAGCGCCTCCCACGCATTCGAGGTTCCGAGCGCCGCCGGCGTGCTGTTCCACGATATATTGACCGTGTCGCTCAACTTCAAGGGCGTCATCACGCACGTGATCAACAACACCGGCGCGACCACGCCCTCGGGCACCGTCCCGGTCAATGTCGTGAGCTTCCCCTGAGCTGCCTCCGCGAGTTGCGGGCGTTCACGACAAGCGGTTCGCGCGCTACGGCCTGAAGTGCTTCCGCAGGATCTCGGCCTTGTCGGGGCGCACCGCGAGCTGCTCGTAGTGGAACACCATGATTGCGGCGGCGTCGCTGTGGCGAGCGTGTGTCAACTCTGCGTCGAATTGCTCGGCCGTGATGGTGCCGTCCCGGTACAGCGCCTCGGCCTGGACATAGAAACAGACCGGTTTGCCGGTGCTCGCTCGAACATGCGCGAGCAATTGCTCTTTCCAGCGAGCCGTCTGGCCAAGGATCTGGGTGAAGGCCATGGGGGCCACCATGGCCGCCAGACGCGCCAGCCCCGGGACGTCCTGGCCAGCCCGCGTCCGGATGGCGCCGTCGAGGTCCGATTCGCGCCAGGGGACGGTCTGGACGGCGAGCGCAGCGCCGGGTGCGAGCGTCCGGATCTCGGCCAACAGCCGCTCGGCCACCTCGAGGATGCGCCGGCATTTCCAGTCGGCCCACGGCTGCAGCAGCTGGCGGTGGAGGTGCGTGGCCGGGTCCTTCCGGTCGATCGTCTCCCCGCAGTCCTGCTCGAAGCGCGACAGACAGACCGGGCAGTAACAGCCGTCCTCGATGCCGGCGGACGGACCATCGAGCGCGATCCGTTCCCAGAACACGAAGTGCCGGATGAAGTCGAGGCTGACCACCGCCGGCGACAGCCTGGCGAGATGCCTGCGCAGCCCAGCGATCGCGCTGTCGAGGTAATCGTCCCGGCTCGGGCACACGAAATGGAGCCAGTCCTCGGCGGCCCTTCTCCCCAGGCTGGTGATGACGTAGGCGTCCGGATGGCGCTCGAGATACTTCGGATCGCAGAAGACGGGGAGGTTGAGCCATGAACGCAGTCCCTGTGCGTCGAGCGCTCGGGCCATCCGGTCGTCTTCCAGGAACCCCGGGTGCAGGGATGGCATGTCGACTCCCCATTCCTTGCAGGACCTGGCAAAGGTGCCTGTGTCGACCGAGGTGTCGAAGACCATCATGCTGCGAATGGAAGTCATGGGCGCGGCTGATCCGATCGCGACGCACGCTGCGGAACCCGAGCAACCCGAACCACGACCAGCAGCATCAGCACCACCGCGACGGCGAAGGGTAGGCGGGTGTTGACGTCCACCGCCAGCCCGGTTAGCCACACCATGATGGTGACGCTGACAGTCCCCCCGATGCACAGGGCCGCATTCATCGGCGGATGCACGTGGCTGGGAATCTGCGAGAGCACCCAGCCCTGATAGACCGGGAGAAGCGCAGCCATCCCGACGGCGAAGATCACCATGCCGGTGTACGCCAGCGTCATGTTCCCCAGGCAGGCGACGGCGGTACCGCAGATCGCGACCACCGAACCCACGAGAACGACACGCCGCGGCGATAGCCACCGAGCCGCGACGTCACCCCAGGCCCGGACTCCCGTGTGGACGATCC
>VBLP01000121.1:18515-26746 GCA_005887925.1 Deltaproteobacteria bacterium
TCCCGTAGGCCGCGAACATCGCGGAGATGCGCTGGTACGCGGCCGGCAGCCGGAACAGCATCGTCACGATCGCCATCATGCCCAGCGAGTAGGCGGCTCCGTGCAGGAACGTGCCGAGCAGGAGCCCCACCATGCCGGGCACCACCAGGAATACGCCGCAACCGGCGAGCCCCGTGACGACGGCGGCGTTCAGCGCCGCGGCCAGCCCTGTCCGATGCAGGATCGCCGGGCCGGCCAGCACCAGGACGATCGCCCCGAGGTCCTTCAGGTTGTGCAGGTTGGCGACCTGTCCACCGGTCAGTCCATGGGTGGACCGGAACGTGGTCGCCAGCGCGGGCACCAGCGCCAGACCGAGCGCCAGCACGCCGCTGCTGGCGAAGAGGAAGGCCAGGATCAGCCCGGGCCGGACCAGCCTGCGCTCGGCGTGGTCCTCGAGACTGTCCTGGCGGGCGACCTGGAAGGACATGCTCGCATCGAGATCTGCCGGGTCTGTCGTCATGGTCACCTGCTCGCGGCAAGAGGCCGCTGCCGATCACGCGCGCGCAGGCAATCGTTCGACCAGCAGCCGGTGCCCCGGCCGGCACGAGAGGATCGAGTCTCCCGAGGTGCGCATGTGCACTTCCACGTTCTCGAAGTCGGGGATGGTGATCTGCGCGCCGCTGCGCATCAGATCTTCACCGCCGATGCCGACGCAGTACGCGCCAGCGCTGACCGCGGACGTGACACCGCTGCTGGTGTCCTCGAAGACCACGGTCCTGGAGGCGGGGATGCCCAGGCGCTCGGCCGCGAGTAGATAGGGATCGGGGTGCGGCTTTCCTCGGCTCACGTCGTCGCGCTCGACGATCACCGAAAAGCACCACTGCGCCTGGAGGAGCTCGATCACGCGATCGATCTTGTACCTCCATCCGCTGGTCACGAGCCCGACCGTGATCTCCGCCGCGCGGAGGCGAGCGATGGTCCGCGCCACACCCGGGATGGGCTCGTAGTCGGCGGTGTTCTCGACGTGGATGACGTGCGCCTGGATCTTCTGCTGGTCGGAGCGCGAAAGATCGGAGAACAGCGCACGGATGGTGTGCGGCCCGGGCTGGCCGTGGATGTGGTTGTGGATGTCCTCCTCGGTGATCCGGCGCCCGCAGAGCTGTGCAGCCTCTCGCCATGCGCGCTCGATGACAGCCTTGGAGTCCACCAGGACGCCGTCCATGTCGAACAGGACCGCCGATATCGTTGGTGTAGCCTCGCTCATCTCACGCTCCTCTATCCATTGGCCTCGCGGCGGTCGAACGGGCGGCGGCGGCGACGACAACCTGACCGAGCGAGATGCCGCCGTCGTTGGTCGGCACCAGCTGATGGCAGTACGGCTTGAATCCACGCGACTGGAGGCACTTCAGCGCGTTGACCAGGACGAACTCGTTGCAGAAGACTCCGCCGCTCATGACGATCTGGTCGATCCCGAACTGCTTGACCAGGCGGGCGCAGACCTCGCCGATCATGTCCACGACCGTGGAATGGTATCTCCGGCTGAGCTCCGGAATGTCGGCGTCCGGCGATCGCAGTAGCCGGACCAGTTCGCCGACGATGGGGCGATAGTCCACCTCCAGGCAGCCATCGCGCATGTCGATGGCGTACTCGAACGGCTCGGCGGTGCGGAAGTCCCGCTGCAGCAGCGCTTCCATCTCGATCGCCGCCTGCGCCTCGTACTCGATCTGCGAGCAGATACCCATGAGCGCCGAGACGCCGTCGAACAGCCGGCCCATGCTGGTGGTCGGGATGGCGTTGATCTTCCGGGCGGCCATCTTGGTGAAGACCTCGCGCCGCTCGCCGGGCATGCCGCGGACGGCAGGCACGTCGACCTCGGCGACGCGATCCCCGAACGTCTCGACGAGCAGGGAGATGGCGACGCGGATGGGCTCCTTCACCGCCTGGTCGCCGCCCAGCAGCAGCATGGGGCGCAAGCGTCCCACGCGCTCGAAGCCCTCGCTATCGCCGAGCAGGAACTCGCCACCCCAGATCGTACCGTCCGTGCCATACCCGGCGCCGTCGAAGACCACCCCGATGGTCTTGCCCGAGAGTCCGTTCTCCGCCATGCACGACACCATGTGGGCGTGATGGTGCTGAACCTGCACGACGCGGATCTCGGATTGCTCGATCGCCGCGCGGGTCGACCGGAACGCGGGGTGCAGGTCACAGGCGACCGTGTCGACGCGAAGTGACAGCAGGTTCTGCAGGTGCTTGGCGCAATCGATGTGGGACTTGAAGGTGGTGTCGTTCTTCAGGTCGCCGATGTGCTGGCTGATGAAGACCTGGTTGGCCTTTCCGATGCTGACCGTGGTCTTCAGCTCGGCGCCAAGCGCCACGACCGAGCCGACCGAGTAGGGCAAGTGGATGGGGTACGGCGCGTAGCCGCGCGACCGGCGCATGAAAGACATCAGCGGCTCGTCCTTGCCCTCGCGCACGATCACCCGGGCGACCGAGTCGTCCACGCGGGTGCGGATGTCCCGATCGTTGAGGACAAAGTAGTCCACGATCTCACGCAGCTGTTCGAGCGCCGTGTGGTTCTCGTACACGATCGGATGCCCGGAGAGGTTTCCGCTGGTCATGACCAGCGCCGGGAGGGCGGGATCCTCGAGCAGCAGATACTGCAGCGGCGTGGAGGGAAGCATCACGCCCAGGTTCGGGTTCCGGGGCGCGATGGACTCCGGAAGGGTCTCCGGACGCTTTCGCAGCAGGACGATGGGGCGCTGTATGCTCTCGAGGAGAACCCGCTCGTGATGGCTGACGAATGCCCACCGTGCCGCGGCCTCGCAGTCGACGACCATGACCGCGAAGGGCTTGGCGTCGCGCCGCTTGCGCCGGCGGAGCTCTCGCACCGCCGCGTCGTTGCTGGCGTCCACGGCGAGGTGGAAGCCGCCGAGGCTCTTGATCGCGAAGATGGCGCCGTCGCGCAGCCGGGCGATGGTGAAGCGCACCACGTCGTCGGTCTCGATGGGCGTGCCGTCGCGATCCGTGAGCTGCAGGCGCGGCCCGCAGGTCGGGCAGGCATTGGGCTGGGCGTGATACCGGCGGTCCTCGACGTCGCAGTACTCGTGGTCGCACGGCGGACACATGGTGAACGCACGCATGGTGCTCTGCGAGCGGTCATAGGGCATGCCGTGAATGATGGAGTAACGCGGGCCGCAGTTGGTGCAGTTGATGAAGGCATACCGGTAGCGGCGATTGCCGGGATCGCGCACCTCCCGGAGACAGTCGGCGCAGACGTTCGAGTCCGGCGGGACGATGGTGTCCATGTAGGCCAGGTCGACGCTCTTGCGGATCTCGAAACCTTCGTAGCGCGGCGCGGGCTCGTCCCGCACCACCTCTCGCACATCGATGATCTTGCCGGGGCCTGTAGCTCGAGCAAGACGCCTTCGGAGTCGTTGAGCACCCAGCCGCTGGCCCCGTAGGTGCGCGCCAGTCGATGGACGAAGGGCCGGAAGCCGACCCCCTGCACGATCCCGCAAACCCGGTACCGCCGGGTCTCGAGCGCGTCGAAAGGCTCAACAGAGCCTGGGTAGTTCTGCTCCATAGAGTTCCTCGATTGTGGTCAGGGTTCCATCCAGCTCGACCATGCGAACCTCGGGCCGAGAGCTCGCCTCGACCTCGCCGATGAACGCCGCGTTCTCGCCGCAAGGGTCCTCGCGCAGGATGGCCAGGACCTGGTCCGCCACGTCGGGCTCAACGAAGAGGCAGAGGCAACCCTCGTTGGCGAGGTGGAGCACATTGATCCCCAGCATGTCGGCGGCCATGGCGGCCTCCATCAGGATTGGCAGTGCCTTCTTCTCGAACCGGATCGCGCAATTGACCGCACGCGCGTGCTCGTGAAGCACCGCGCACAGGCCACCGCGGGTGACGTCGCGCAGGGAGGCGACCTTGCCCGCCGGCACGCTCCGCAGCACCGCATCGATCATGTGATTGAGCGGCGCGCAGTCGCTCAGCACATTGCGCTCGAAGCCCAGGCCTTCCCGGATCGAGAGCAGGTGGATCGAGTGGTTCCCGATGTACCCGCTGAGGAGGATCTTCTGCCCGGGCCGCACGTTCCGGACAGAGACCGAGGGCCGCTCCAGAACGCCCACGCCGGCCGTGTTGATGAAGAGCTGGTCGGCTTCTCCCTTCCCGACCACCTTGGTGTCGCCGGCGACGATCTTGACGCCGGCCAGCCGGGCCGCGTCACGCGCGGACGCGACGACCTTCAGCAGGTCGGCCATCGGCATCCCGGCCTCGATGATGAGGCTGAGCGTGAGGTAGAGCGGACGCGCTCCGCTCACGGCCAGGTCGTTCACGGTGCCGCACACCGCAATCTTGCCGATGTCGCCGTTCTCGAAGATGAGCGGCGTCACCACGAACGAGTCGGTGGTGAAGGCGATCCGGTTGGTGGGCAGCTCCAGCAGTGCGCTGTCCTCCATGGTGCCGACATAGGTGTCGCCCAGGGTCTCGGAGATCCGCTCCACCAGCTCTCGGCTGAGCTTCGCGCCGGTGCCGTGGTCCAGGACGACCGTCTCGCCGGGGCCCTGGCGCGCAGCGCTCGCTGCGGCCGAGCCGTTGCCGCCGCTGCTCGACTGCAAGTGAGCGGTCGTCATGCCGCCGCTTCCTCGCCGCGACCGGGGAGGTCGTCGCTCGTGCTCAGCCGCGCCAGGATCTCCGACGAGGGAGCGATGGTGGCGCAATAGCCCGCCATCCAGTCGAGCGCCCGCTTGGTGTCCTCGGGCTTCGGAGAGAACACGCAGTCCTCGGGGACCCAGACCTTGTAACCACGGAAGAACGCGTCGGCGGCCGTGGTCTGGACGCAGACGTGGGTCTGTAGCCCGGTGACCACCACCGTGCTGACGCCCAGGTCCTGGAGGGTGTCGTGCAGCTTGGTCTCGTAGAAGCCGCTGTCCCGGCCCTTCACCACGACAACATCCGACGGATGGACGACATCCGCGATCAGCTGGTTGCCCGGGGTGCCCCCGATCGCCGGGATGGCCCGGCCGCGGTAGCGGCGTTGCACCTGCGGATCGTTGGGATCGTGGATCAGCTGCAGGTGAACAACGACCTGGCTGGCGGCACGGATGCCATCGAGGAACACGTTGAACTGCTTGATCATCCGGTCCAGTTCCTGCGCATCGGTCGAGATCTTGTGAGTGAATTCGTATTGCAGGTCGTTGGTGAGCACTGCGACGTTCGGCATGGCCTCGATCACCTTTCGTTCGTTCTTCGGGTTTGTCGCCGGACGATCCGGCAATGTGGATGCCAGCAGGAACTGAAGCCTTTACCTCAGTTCAGGACAGGTTCATTCAATCGACGGCTGCTCCGCGCAGTGCGAGGAGCGCACATCCATTCGCCTCGGCCACCGGCGTGACCGTGCATCCGGCCGCGCGAGCGGAGCGCTCGAGCGTCTCCCAGTTCCAGTACCTCCACCCCAGGAAGGAGGCGGGGGTCACCCCATCCAGCCGGCACTTCTCGGAACGGCCCTGCTCCTTGCCGTACAGCACGTAGACCTCTCGCCCGATGCGTGCTGCCTCCCGCAGGATGACGGGCTGCAGGGGTTCCGGCATGAAACCGACCAGATCGCTCAGCACGACGGAGTGAAAGTAGCGGTCGTCGTATCGCGTGCTCATGCACAGCGCACGCTGGGCCTCCAGCCCGGGGACCTCGCGGCGCAGGCGCGCGTGAGCCCCGGTGCTGTGGACGAAGACGTGCGAGGCCCGCAACTTCTCCAGCATGGCCGGGTCGGGCAGCCCGACGAGCAGATTGGGGGCGCCGCGCTCCTGGACTGCCCGGAGCTGAGCCAGGAGGGGCGCCGGATGGGGGACGGTCATCCCGCGCAGCACCAGGCTCTCCAGCCGCTGGGCGAAGTGGTTCCCGTGATAGCCATCCAGGCAGGTCAGAAGCTCGGTCTCGAGCGTATCGTGCTTCTTGTGGAACTTCGGAGTCTGAGGGCGCGCGCCCGGCTCCAGGGGCTCGTGCGGCCAGTGGATGACCACCCCGTCGCTCATGGCGCGGAACGGGCTCCCCGCCGCGTGCATGCGGAACCCAAAGTCGATGTCCTCGCCGCCCCATCCGATGAAGGACTCGTCGAACCCACCGATCTCCTGGGCGGTCCGGCGCGCCACCGAGAGCGCACAGGTCCAGGCGAGCGCCCATGGCGCCGGAAGGCGATCGATCTCTCCGTCTACGAGCTCGAACAGCTCATCGCGCTCGTCGCGCCAGCGCGGCTCGGCCTCTAGCTGCGATGCGATGTGCGGCAGGCTGTCGGGCGTGGCCGTCTCCAGCAGGCGCATGGCCGGGCTCTTCGGGCTCGCGAACAGGCCGACCACGCGATGGACGATGGTGTCGGCCGGTCTGGCCCGGTGCCGGTCGATGAGCCGGCGCGCGAAGCCGGAGTCGACGATCACGCCGGAGTCGAGGAACATGATCCGGGCACCCTGGCTGTTGTTCAGGCCCAGGTTCCTCGCGGCCGCGCGACAGGAAGAGCGGTCGCGTGGGCGAAAGACGTATTGCAGCCGGCGCAGGTGCCCGGCGTGCTTCTTTGCAATTGCCGCGGTGTCGTCCGCAGAGCCGTCATCGACGACTACCACCTCGAATGAATCACCGTCCACGTCGTGCTGTCCGGCGAGAAAGGACAGCGAGTGGTCGAGCAATGCGCCCATGTTGTACGTGGGAATGACAAATGAAAGGTCCATCACAGGGCTCGAGTTTCGATAGATTGTGAAGACAGAACGCTGCCCGGTCTCACCCGAGGGACAATCCGGAGTGAGATCTGATCGGAGTATGCGCCAGCGAGTTCGTTGGTGATTCCGAGAATCAGCATCGGCTGGACATCTTTCTGTATCGAAGCTTTCAATGGAGGGCGTGGTACTCAATGCGCGGCATCCGCGCACGTCGCTCATGTGCACTCCCGAATCATGTGCACACTCCCGAATGAAGTCAGCTTGTCTAGATGGTCGTTGAGTGTCCAATAATGCAATCGAGGTAAAATGTCATCTCAGATCGATGCCGCGTATTACGGCACTAATGGCACGCTGGCATATTCAGGCAAACAGATTCCGAATGATGTACACTCGCGGGAGACATCTGTAACCATCCATACTGCACTGTTGCGGAACAAATTGAGTCAATGCTGACCGCGATGGCCAACTCACAGATGTGCTCAGGCACCCGATCGCAGCAGCCCGACAGTCTTTCGATTGTCGGCGTGCTACACGTGCTGCGATGCCGAAGCGCAAGGATCTGGACTCCGTGCTGATCATCGGCTCGGGTCCGATCGTGATCGGCCAGGCTTGCGAGTTCGATTACTCGGGGACCCAGGCGTGCAAGGCGCTGCGTGAGGAGGGACTGCGCGTCGTCCTGATCAACTCGAACCCCGCGACGATCATGACCGATCCCGAGCTCGCCGACGCCACGTACGTCGAGCCGCTGACCATCGAGGTCCTCGACAAGGTGCTCGCGGCCGAGAAGGTGACGGCGATCCTGCCGACGCTGGGCGGCCAGACCGGGCTCAACCTCGCGATGGCGGCGCACGAGGCCGGCCTGCTCGACAAGCACAGGGTCGAGCTGCTCGGCGCGTCGGTCCAGACCATCGAGATGGCGGAGGACCGCGAGCTGTTCAAGCAGGCGATGGCGCGGATCGGCCTGGCCTGTCCGCGCTCGCGGCTGGTTCACTCGGTCGCCGAGGCGCGGGCGCGCGTCGACGAGATCGGCTTCCCGGCGATCCTCCGGCCGTCGTTCACGCTCGGCGGCTCGGGCAGCGGCATCGCGTACAACCGCGCCGAGCTCGACCGCATGGTCCAGCTCGGCCTCGACCAGTCGCCGGTCCACTCGATCCTGATCGAGGAGAGCGTGCTGGGCTGGAAGGAGTACGAGCTCGAGGTCGTGCGCGACGCCAAGGACAACGCGGTGATCGTGTGCTCGATCGAGAACCTCGACCCGATGGGCGTGCACACCGGGGACTCGATCACCGTCGCGCCGGCGATGACCTTGACCGACAAGGAGTACCAGCGGATGCGCGACGCCGCGATCGCGATCCTGCGCGAGATCGGCGTCACCACCGGCGGCAGCAACGTGCAGTTCGCGGTCGAGCCGCGCACAGGCCGCATGCTCGTCATCGAGATGAACCCGCGGGTGTCGCGGTCGAGCGCGCTGGCGTCCAAGGCGACCGGATTCCCGATCGCCAAGATCGCCGCCAAGCTCGCGATCGGCTACACGCTCGACGAGCT
>VBLP01000576.1 GCA_005887925.1 Deltaproteobacteria bacterium
CGAGATGAAGATCTCCGAGGGCGAGCTGTTCAACAACACCAACCTCGAGATCTCCAAGCGACGGATCACGGCGCTGGGGTTCTTCGAGAACGTCACGGTGTCGACCAAGCGCGGCAGCTCGGACGAGTTCGTCGAGGTCAACGTCGAGGTCTCCGAGCGGCCGACCGGCACGTTCCAGATCGGCGCCGGGTTCTCGTCGGTCGAGAACTTCATCGCCCAGGCCCAGATCTCGCAGAACAACCTGTTCGGGCGCGGCCAGACCCTGGCGCTGCAGGCCCAGCTGTCGAGCCTGCGCCAGCTGTTCCTGCTCCGCTTCATCGAGCCGTGGTTCCTCGACACCGAGTGGACGTTCGGCTTCGACCTCTACAACCAGAGCCGCGGGTTCGGCACGTTCTTCCGCAACTCGTCGGGCGGCCAGCTGACCTGGGGCTATCCGCTGTCGTACGAGGCCCGCGCGTTCGTGATCTACAAGCTCGAGGACGTCAGCATCACGACCGGCTCGGGCGGGATCGCCAACCTCGGCGCGACCCAGGCGCCGATCGCGGCGACCAGCGTGGCGAACCTGTTCCGCGGCGGCGTGACGTCGTCGGTGCGCGCGTCGCTGCAGTGGGACTCGCGCAACAACCGGCTGTTCCCGAGCGGCGGCTGGTACGACACCTTGTTCGTCGAGATCGCCAGCCAGTACACCGGCTCGGAGAACAAGTTCCTGCGCTGGGGTGGCTTCCTCCGGCACTACCGCGAGCTGTGGGGCCCGTTCGTGCTGCACGCCAACGCCGAGATCGGCGTGACGACCTCGACCGATCCGCTCGGCGTGCCGATCAGCGAGCGCTACCTGGTCGGCGGCATCTTCGACATCCGCGGCTACGCGCCGCGTTCGCTGGGGCCGCTGCTCTTGACCCAGCCGCCCGGCGACGTCGGCCAGACCCTGGGCCAGCTGCCCCTCGGCGGCAACCTCCAGGTGATCTGGAACACCGAGGTCGAGTTCCCGCTGTTCAAGAAGATCGGGATCTCGGGCGTGGTGTTCTACGACATGGGCAACGCCTACAACCTCGAGGATCGCTACTGCTCGGGGCTGCAGCGCAAGAACTCGGTGGTCTCGATCAAGTTCGATCCGTGCTTCCGGCCGCTCGAGTCGCTGACCTCGGGCCTGCGCAAGTCGGTCGGCTTCGGCTTCCGGTGGTTCTCGCCGATCGGCCCGCTGCGCTTCGAGTGGGGGATCCCGCTCGACGCCCAGCCCAACGAGGACCCACTGGTGTTCGAGTTCACGATTGGAAACTTCCTGTAGATCTCGCGCCCTCCCGACGGGGGGCCTGGGGCCGCAGTTGCGGCGCTCGCGGTGTCGCACCGGGACCCGCAGCGCCGACCGGCTGCGAGCATGACCGACGTCGCAACTTGAAATAACCGGCTTGGAACCCAGGTCCAACCGTCGTATGAAGCGTCGAGGCCTTTCATGAACCGTTATCTTTCTCGTTCTCTGGCTCTGGGTTGTCTCGGTCTTGGTCTGATGGTGAGCCCGTTGCTGGGGAGCATCGGCATCGGTAACTCCGCCGTGCCGCCCAACCCGAAGATCGGGATCGTCGACCTCGAGGACGCGCTGAAGTCGACGCCGGCCGGCAAGCGCCTCACCGAGGGCTACGAGAAGGGACGCAAGGCCAAGCAGACCCTGCTCGACAAGCAGCAGGAGGAGCTCAAGAAGGCCAACGACGACCTCGAGAAGCAGAAGTCGCTGCTCAAGCCCGAGAACTACACGGCCAAGCACCAGGAGCTCGAGCGCAAGTTCGTCGAGCTCAACCAGACGTACCTGAAGCTCGAGCGCGAGCTGGCCGAGGACAACGCGAAGATGATCAAGGACCTCTTCCAGCAGGCGATCCCGAAGATCGCCGTGATCGCCAAGGCCGAGGGCGTCACGGTGGTCCTCGACAAGAACGCCGCGCTGTGGGCCGATCCGGCGGTCGATCTGACGCCGAAGCTCAACGCCGAGATGAAGTGAGCGCGCCGGACGTCGCGATGCGGGCCGAGCAGATCCTCGGCCTCTTGCCTCACCGCTATCCGTTCCTCCTGATCGATCGCGTCCTCGAGGTGTCGCCGGATCGCGTGCGGGCGCTCAAGAACGTGACGTTCAACGAGCCGTACTTCCAGGGCCACTTTCCCGGCGCGCCGGTGATGCCCGGCGTGCTGCAGATCGAGGCGATGGCGCAGGCGGGCGGCATCCTGGCGCTGCAGAGCGTGGCGTTCGATCCCGCGACGCACGTGATGCTGTTCATGGCGATCGACGCGGTGAAGTTCCGCAAGGCGGTCACGCCCGGAGATCAGCTGCTGATCGAGGTCGTGCCGCTGCGCAAGGGCAAGATCTTCAAGATGAAGGGCGAGATCCAGTGCGACGGCCAGGTCGTGTCGTCGGCCGAGTTCCTCGCCGGGCTCGCCGAGAAGTCGAAGGTCAGCTGACGCGGGGAGCGGCATGGCGCGACACGACATGGCCCTGTCGACCGCGGCGCTCGTTGTCCTGGGCGCGCTCGGCGCGGCGGGCTGTCGCAACAAGCCGACCCACCGCCGGGCGGGCGACGCCGCGGCGGTCGAGATCCTGTCGGCGCCGGTCGTGCCGGACGGCGGCGCGCGCGAGGTCGCCGAGGAGGTCGAGCCCAACGACGCCGACGACGCGGCGACCGTGCTGCCGCTCGGTGGCACGGTGCACGGCAAGATCGATCCCGAGGGCGACGTCGATCGCTACCGGATCGACGTGGCGGTGGCCGGCGCGCTGTCGGTGATGGTCGACCCGCACGACGCGCTCGACGCCGTGCTCGAGATCGAGGACCCCGGCGGCACGGTGATCGCGAGGTCGGCGCGCGGCGGCGCGCGGATCCGCGAGGGCGTGCCCAACCTGGCGGTGACGCCCGGGCGCTACACCGCGGTCGTCAGGCGCGCGGTGCCGCCGGCGCCGCCGCCGTCGAAGCGAAAGCCCGCCAAGCGCCCGCCCGAGCCCGGGAAGCCGGCCGGTGGCCCGTACGAGATCACGGCCGCCGCGGTCGCGATCGCGCCGGGGTTCGAGCGCGAGCCCGACGACGATCGCGGCCAGGCCAACGACCTCATCGCCGGCGACACCGGCAACGGCTACATCGGCTGGTCGGGCGACGCCGACGTCTGGAAGGTCTCGGTCGAGGCGCTGTCGGCCAGGAACGCGCTCGACATCGAGCTCTCGGCGATCGAGGGCATCGCGCTGACGCTCGAGATCTCCGACGGCATCGGCCACCCGATCACCACACGCAAGGGCCCGCGCGGCGGACCGCTCGTGGTCCGCGGCTTCGTGCCGCAGGTGCCGGCCGGTGCGCCGCCGTTCCACTACCTGACGGTCAAGGCCGATCGCTCCAACCCCGAGACCGCCTACCAGATCCGGGCGACGGCCAAGCTGATCGCGCCGGACGCCGAGGCCGAGCCCAACGACACGCCCGACACCGCGATGCCGGTGCCACCGGACCGCAAGAGCCTGCACGCCCACTGGAGCACCGGCGACGTCGACTGCTTCGCGATCGCGCCCGAGGACGCTGCGCGCACGCTCGACGTGTCGATCGACACGCCGAGCGACCTCGATCTCGCGATCGACGTGCTGCTCGACGGCAAGCTCTCGGCCAAGGTCGATCACCCGGGCAAGGGCGCCGCCGAGAAGCTCGTGGTGTCGGTGCCCGCCGGGGCGCGCGCCGTGATCCGGGTCCACGGCTCGGAGGCCGTGGGCGACGGCAACTACGATCTCGTGATCGAAGAGGCGGCTGCCTCGCCGTGACCGAGGGCAATGGATCGATCGCGGGGCAGGGGCCCGGCGACTCCCTGGCCCGAGGGAATCCCCGGGGGGTGACCGGGCGCGAGGGATCGAGCAGCCGTCCACCGGCGCGCGGGACGACCCCGAGGCCGCGGCGACGCTGCTGTTCGGCTGGGCCGGCGATCGCTACGACCGCCGCCGCGTGATCGTCGTCGGTGTCGTGCTCGCGAGCCTCGCCGGTGCGGCCGGTGCGCTCGGCCACAGCTACTGGGAGCTCGCCGCGTCGCGCGCCTGCGTCGGCCTTGGCACCGCCGCGGTGGTGCCGGTCGCCAACTCGATCCTCGGCGAGATCTTCGAGGGGCCGCTCAAGGCGAGCCGGCTGTCGATCTTCAACCTCGGCCTGTTCCTCGGCGGCGTCATCGGCTTTGCCACGGGCATCGCGCTGGGATTCCCCGCGGTGGTCGTCACGCTCGCCGCGCCGGGCATCGCGCTCGCGGTGTGGATCGCGGTGCTGCCGGGCTGCGCCGCGTGATGCTGTCGACCACCCTGATGGCGTTCGCCGCCGGCGGCTCGGTCGCGTGGCTCAAGGAATTTCTCACCCGCGACAAGCACATGACCGACCGCGGCGCGGGCATCCTGTTCGGGCTCGGCCTGGTCGGCGGCGTCGGCGGCGTGCTGATCGGCGGCCGGGTCGCCGATCGACTGCGCCGGCGCCGGGTCAACGGGCGGCTGTGGACGATCGCGCTCGGCATGACCCTGACGATCCCGTGCGCGAGCCTGGCGATCGAGGTGCCCGACGGTGCGGCGCTGTACGCCGCCGTGGTGGCGACGCTGTTCTTCATCAGCTGGTACCACGCGCCGATCGCGGCCACCGTCGACGATCTCGCGCCGTCGGGCCACAGCGTCGCCGCGCAGGGCCTGGTGATCTTCACCATGCACATGTTCGGCACCGCGCCAGCGTCGTGGGTGATGGGGGAGGTCTCCGAGCTGTCCGACGTGCACGTCGCGATGTGGGTGCCGACGGTCGCGCTCGTGGTCGCGGCGCTCGCGATGGTCGCGGCGGCGGCGAGCTTTGCCGAGGATCACATGCACCCTCGGCGAAGCGGTGGCGCATAGCGCCGCGGGCCGCTATAACCGCTCCACGATGCGGGTCCCGGCGATTGTCCTCGCGCGCACAGTGCTCGGAACGCTCGGTCTGGCATGTCTGGTGAGTCTGGCCGGGTGCGCGCACGGCACCGGCCCCGACCAGACGCTCGACCGCTACGGCATGGCGCTCAAGAACCACGACTTCGCCGCGGCCTACGACCTCATGTCGTCGAGCTTCCGCGTCAAGGTCACGCGCGAGGACTACATACGGACGATGCGCGACAACAGCCGCGAGGTCAACGAGACCTCCGAGCGGCTCCGCGGCAAGAAGGGCAGCATGGAGGTGTCCGCGGAGTTCGAGTACGGGCTCGGCGACTCGATGCGGCTGGTCCAGGAGGACGGCCACTGGAAGATCGCGACCTATCCGCTGGGCTTCTACGACCAGTCCACGCCCAAGGCCGCGCTGCGCTCGTTCATCCGCGCCTACCGGCTCGAGCGCTGGGACGTGATGCTGCGCTTCGTCCCCACCAGCTACCGCGAGAAGATGAACGCCCAGAAGATGCAGGCGCAGTTCACCGGCCCGTCGCGCGAGCAGATGGAGAACCTGATCAACACGCTCGAGGCCAACGTCGATGAGCCGATCACCGAGCGTGGCAACGATGCCCGCATGAGCTACGGCGACCGCTACAACGTCCAGTTCCTCAAGGAGGACGGTGCGTGGAAGCTGAAGGACCTCGATTGAGACGACTTCCACCCCACCCCTCATGATTTCCAGCGCCCGGCCGATACCGGGATCGTGAGTGAGCTCGAGCTGGCATCGCTGCGGTGCCGGCAGGATGGCCGCCGTATGGACACTCCCGCACGGTCCGCAAAAAAGTCAGAGCGGTGCGAATCTGCTCAACGAGGCGCGTGCGTTCGAGAAACAGCGACGGCCGCCTGCGTCATGGGGTTGGGAGCACCCGCTGGATGGCAGGGTTTCCGCCGATCTCCGCGGGTCTGGAATTCGTACCCAAGACCTGGAACCCCCGAATTTCGATGCGTTAGAATAATTACGCGGGAAACAGCATCCCAAGGCCTATAGGTTGCACCAAACAGACACAGACGCTACGGATCGCAGTAGAGCCTGAAGAGAGTCACCCCAGGAGCCGTCGCGAACGTTGTGAGACCAGCTTTGTGAGCCCATTGGCCTAGGTAGCTTCCGTCCCTCAGCCGAAAGGCGGTCCGCCATGTTGGATCCCTGGATCATCGAAGAGATCCTCAAGAAAGAGCAGGAGCAACGTCGCGAAGGCGAGCGCAGTCGCGTCGATGTTCCCGTCGAGCGCCACCGAAGCGATCCGGGACCCGCCGTGACGCCGCCCCGCGAAGAGGGTGAGCGCGGCGTGATGATCATCGATATCTAGGATATCTAGCGATCCGAGTCAGTGCGCCTTGGGCACCTTCGGGTGCGACGACCCGGGCGCCTTCGCCCGGGTCATCAACGGCCCTTCCTCCGGAAGGGCCGTTGGCGCTTTCGGGGAACCCGGCTTTCGACTTGCGCGGAGGCGGGGCGCCGCGCACCTTAGCCGTGGGATCCCTGTGGGGAGCCCGTTGCTGGTGTGACGCGCCCCACGGGTCATCTATTCACGATCGCGCTCGGCCTGGCCGGCTGGGTGGTGGTGATCGGTCTCCCGGTGCTGCGCCCGTCGGCGACGCCGGAGACGCCGCTGCTGTGGCTCGCGCTGTTCATCGTCGTGATCCTGGCGGCGCGCGCGCTGGCGTTCCGCTCGGCGTCGGGCAGCGTGCTGTCGCTCGACTCGGCCTACTACGTCGCGGCTGCGCTGTGCGTCGGGTCGTTCGGCGCCGGCCGCATCGTCGCGGTCGCGCTCACCCTCGACGCGGCGGCGCGGCTGTATTATGCGCGGCAGCGCGGCCGTGATGCCGAGGACACCCTGGCCGACCTCGGCTACGTCCTGTACTTCGGCGGCATGAGCGGCGGCCTGGTGGCGCTGAGCGGGTGGATCTGGGGCGCCGATGCGCTGGTCGGCCGGCACCCCGACACCGTCGCCGTGTTCCTGCGCGTGATCGCGGTCGACAGCTCGCTCCTCGTCAGCCACTACGCGCTGCAGGGCGTCCGGCTGCGGCTGCTCGGCCGGTCGTGGCGCGGGTTCCTCGACGACGTCGCGCTGCCCGGGATCATCGCCGAGGCGTCGCTGATGCCGATCGGCGTGGTGCTCGTGCTGCTCTACGACCCCGAGCAGCCGCTCGGCTTCCTGCTCCTGTCGCTGACCTACCTCCTGATCAACCTGGTGTTCTCGCGGCTGTCGCGCACCCGCAAGCAGCTCGAGGAGCGAGTCTCCGACCTCGAGATCTTGAACGCCACCGCGCGGCGGTTCGCGGCCTCGCTGCAGCTCGAGGAGCTGGTCGAGGCGGTCGCGCGCGAGACCTGCAAGGCGATCCCCGAGGCCGAGGCCGTGGCGCTGGTCCACCGCCGCGCCGGCGACCGCGCCGGCCTGGTGATCGACGGCTTCGATCGGCTGACCGACAAGTTCTTCCGCCGGCCGATGCAGGAGGGCGAGGGCGCCGCCGGCTGGGTGATGACCCGCGGTACGCCGCGGCGGATCGCCGATCTCAAGGACGATCCCGACGTCGCGTCGCGCGGCGGCGTCCACGGCATGCGAGCGTGGCTCGGCGTGCCGCTGTTCATGTACGGCGGCAGCGAGGGCGTGATCGCCGTGCAGAGCAGCCATCCCCGGGCGTTTCGCGCCGACCACCAGCGCCTGCTCGAGTCGCTCGGGCTGCAGATCGCCGCGGCGCTGCAGAACGCCCATCTCTACGAGCTCGCGATGGTCGACGGCCTCACCGGGCTGTTCATGCGGCGCTACTTCGACGCCCGGATCGAGGAGGAGATCGAGCGCTCCAAGCGCTACGGCTCGGCGTTCTCGGTCGTGATGGTCGACGTCGACGATTTCAAGCGACTCAACGACACCCACGGGCATCTCATCGGGGACCGCGTGCTGCGAGGTATCGCCAACGTCGTGAAGTCCCAGATGCGAGGCGTCGACACCGCGTCGCGCTACGGCGGCGAGGAGCTCGCCCTGATCCTGCCGCGCACCGAG
>VBLP01000577.1 GCA_005887925.1 Deltaproteobacteria bacterium
GAGCGGGCCCAGACCCGCGATCGCGACGCGGCACTATCTCCACGAAACAGCTTCCGTGTAGCTTCGGCACGGACCTACCAGGAGCGCCCATGCCCACCGCAGCGTCTCGCGTCGCCCTCGCCCTCGCCTCGATCGGTCTCGCCGGCGGTCTCGTCGGCGGCCTCACCGGCGACCTCAGCCGCCCCGCGTTCGCCGGCAAGCACCACGTGCTCAAGGCGCCGCCCGACGACGTCGCGTGGGGCTGGCTCGATCCGAAGGAGAAGCCGCGGCTGACGATCGAGTCCGGCGACACCGTGTCGATCGAGACGCTGATGCACGCCAAGGATCAGATCCACAAGGACGTGTCGATGGAGCAGATCGACGCCTTGCGCAAGGCCAATCCCGGCGGCGGGCCGCACTCGCTGACCGGGCCGATCTTCGTCAACGGCGCCCAGCCCGGCGACGTGCTCGAGATCCGCATCCTCAAGATCGTGCCCAAGAAGGTCGGCACCAACTTCAACCTCCCCGGCAAGGACTTCCCGACGATCGGCGCGCTGCCCGCCGAGTTCCCCGAGGGCTTCGTCAAGTACTTCGACATCGACCCCAGGGCGAAGACCATCCCGTTCAAGCCCGGCATCGCGGTCCCGCTGCGGCCGTTCCCCGGCACGCTCGCGGTCGGCATCGATCCCGACGACCCGTCGCCGCGCAAGGGCGGGGTCAAGGACGACAAGATGGCGCCGGTCAGCTCGCTCCGGCCGTGGAAGAACGGCTCGAACATGGACATCAACGAGCTGACCGCCGGCTCGACGATCTTCATCCCCGTCTTCCTGCCCGGCGGGCTGATCTGGACCGGCGACTCGCACTGCGCGCAGGGCAACGGCGAGGTCAACCTGACCGCGATCGAGTGCTCGTTCGAGGAGATCGAGCTGCAGCCGATCGTGCGCAAGGACATCAAGCTCACCTGGCCGCGGATCGAGACTCCGACCCACTACATCATGGTCGGCTTCGACGAGGATCTGAACAAGGCGTTCAACAACGCGCTGAACGAGACGATCGACTTCCTGGTCGCAAGCAAGGGCCTCACGAAGTACGAGGCGTACTCGCTGGCGTCGGTCGCGGCGGACTGCCGGGTGAGCCAGGTCGTCGACGTCCGCAAGGGCATCCACTGCATGGTCCCCAAGAGCCTGTTCACCGGCAAGCCGGCGAAGTAGCCTCGCCGCGGAGGTCACGATGAACGGTGCCCGCGCGCTGATCCAGACTCTCGTCGACGCCGGCGTCAACGTCTGCTTCGCCAACCCCGGGACCTCGGAGATGCACTTCGTCGCCGCGCTCGACGACTGCCCCGAGATGCGCGGCGTGCTCGCGCTGTTCGAGGGCGTCGCGACCGGCGCCGCCGACGGCTACGCGCGGATGGCGGGGCGGCCGGCCGCGGTGCTGCTCCACCTCGGCCCGGGCCTGGGCAACGGGCTGGCCAACCTGCACAACGCGCGCCGCGCCGGCACGCCGATCGTCACCATCGTCGGCGACCACGCGACCTATCACAAGCGGTTCGACGCGCCGCTCGAGTCGGACATCGAGTCGATCGCGCGCGGCGTCTCGAGCTGGTTCCGCGCGTCGCGCACCAGCCGCGATGTCGCCGGCGACGCCGCCGATGCGGTCGCCGCCGCGCTCGGTCCGCCCGGCCGGATCGCGACGCTCGTGCTGCCGGCCGACGTGTCGTGGTCCGAGGGCGCCGCGCTGGCCGCGCCGCGCCCGCCGCCGGCCGCGCTGGCGGTCCCCGACGCCGTGATCGCCGACATCGCGGCGGTGCTGCGCTCGGGCGAGCCGGCGGTGCTGTTCCTCGGCGGCAGGGCGCTGCGCGAGCCGGGCCTGGTCGCGGCCGCCCGGATCACCGCCGCCACCGGCGCCGCGATGATCGCGCAGACCTTCCCGGCGCGCCTCGAGCGCGGCGCGGGGCTGCCGGCGATCGATCGCCTGCCGTACTTCGCGGAGCACGCCGCGGCCAGGCTCGCGCCGTACCGCCACGTCATCCTGGTCGACGCCGCCGAGCCGGTATCGTTCTTCGCGTACCCCGGCAAGCCGAGCCAGCTCGTCGCCGCCGGCAGCACGGTGCATCGCCTCGCGGGCGGCCCCGAGGACGTCACCGCGGCGCTCGCGGCGCTCGCCGATCGGCTCGACGCCACCCGCTCGCCGCCGCTCGCCCCGGCGCGCCGCCCGCAGCTGCCGACCGGCGCGCTCACCGTCGAGGCCGTCGCGCATGCCGTCGGCGCGCTGCTCCCCGAGCGCGCGATCGTCACCGACGAGGCCAACACCTCGGGGCAGGGGATGCCCAGCGCCACCGCCGGCGCGCCGCGCCACGACTGGCTGACCGTGCCCGGCGGATCGATCGGCGATGGCGTGCCGCTGGCGCTCGGCGCCGCGATCGCGTGCCCGGATCGCAAGGTGGTCTGTCTCGAGGCCGACGGCAGCGCGATGTACACGCCGCAGGCGCTGTGGACGATCGCGCGCGAGCAGCTCGACGTCACGACGATCGTGTTCCACAACGCGGCCTACGCGATCCTCCGGATCGAGCTGTCGCGCACCGGCGCGGGCGCGGGCGGCCCGCGAGCGCGCGAGATGTTCAGCCTGTCGCGACCGAGCCTGGACTTCGTCGCGCTGTCGCGCAGCATGGGTATGTCCGCCGGGCGCGCGACCACCGCGGACGAGCTCGTCGCCGAGCTGCGCCGCGCGTTCGCCGAGCCCGGCCCGCACCTCATCGAGGCCGTTGTCCCTCCGCCGGCGTGACCCTGGTACGGGCTGGTCACGGGTGTCGCACGGCGTAAGTCGTGAGAACTGCGTAAGAGTGACGACGCGCGACCTGTCCAGGTGGACGCCGGAAAGACCACGGGTAGCTCGCCAATCCGCGGCGGGGTAATCCGTTTCCCGAGCGAATCAGGCCGCCCTCGGCGGTGAGCGCGCGGGCACATGCGATGCAGTGACCCCGCTCCGATGAACCCCACCCAGCTTTTGTTGGAGTCGTCTCGCGCTGCGTCCCGCACCGCGGCCCCGACGACTCGTCGGCTGACCGACCACGATCCCAGCGCGCATCGCCATATCGTCGATCTCGGCGCCACTGTTCGGGTGTCCGGTGGTGAGCTACGTGTCCAGAGCTGTCGTATCCGCAGCCTTTCGCTCGGTGGGGCGTTCGTCGAGCTGCACTGGCTCCCGGCGGGGACGCTGGTCAACCTGACGTTCGGGCTGCCGACGGTGGACGAGCGGCTGTCCCTCGATGCCGTGGTCCACCGCTGCCCGAACAACGGCGTCAGCGTGCTGTTCGACAGCCCGCGGGCCTGGGAGCTGTGGGTGCTGTGGCGCTACCTGGTGTCGCTCGACGACGACGCCGACCAGGAGCCGACCACGCGGATCATCATCGCCGAGCCGCCCGCGGAGGAGCCCTAGGCCCGGACGCTCCGCGAACGCGACCGAGCTGCCCGTTGCGGTCCTCCGTCCTCGGGCTAGCTCGCGTGCGGCCGGGCTTCGGGCACCGTCGGTAGCTGCACGTGGAACGTCGTGCCCTTGCCGAGCTCGGTCTCGAACGTGAGCTGGCCGCCGTGCACGTCGCACACGATGGAACGTGCGATGGCGAGCCCCTGGCCGGTGCCGCGCCCGACTTCCTTGGTCGTGAAGAACGGATCGAAGATGTGGTCGCGCACGGTCTCGGGGATCCCGCCGCCTGTGTCCGAGATCGAGATGACGACGTCGTCACCGCTGTGCCGCGTGCGGACGCCGAGCTGTCCGCGCTGCCCGCCGCGCTGGACCGTATCGGCGATCGCGTGCGAGGCGTTGACGACGAGATTGAGGATCACCTGGTTGATGTTGCCGAGGTGACACGTCACCAGCGGGAGCTCGCACAGGTCCAGGGCGAGATCCGCGACCATCTTGTACTCGCTCGCCGCCACGATCAGCGTCGCGCGGATCGCTTCGGTCAGGTTGGCGGGCTGCATCTGGTGGTGCGGATGCGCGAACATCGTCATGGAGCGAACGATCGTCGCCACGCGCTGCAGCCCGTCGCGGGCGAGCTCGAGCGCGCGGGGGGTGCGGTCGAGTAGCTCGTCGATCTCGAGGTCCTGCTCGAGGGCGGTCACCGATGCCATGGCGGCCTGGCACGGCTCACCGGCGAGCACGGCGGCGCGCATCGCGCGATAGCCGCAGATCACGCTGCGGAGGTCGCTCATCGTCTCGCCAACAAACTGCACGCTGTCGCTGACGAACTGCACCGGTGTGTTGATCTCGTGCGCGACGCCGGCGGCGAGCCGTCCGACCGACTCGAGCTTCTGGGACTGACGGAGCTCGGCCTCGATGCGCTTGCGCTCGGAGATGTCGAGCGCGATGCACACCACGCTGCGCCTGCGCTCGCCGGGGATCTGCAGCGTCGTGGCCGAGAACAGCACCGGCACCACGTGGCCGTCGCGGGCTTGCAGCATGCGCTCGCTGCGCGGTCCGGAGCGGCTCACCGGCGCCGCGGCCAGCTCCTCGAAGGGGGGTGGCTCGCCGGCGAACAACCCGGCGGCCGGCAGGCCGATGACCTCGTCCTGTCGAGCGCC
This sequence comes from Deltaproteobacteria bacterium, assembly GCA_005887925.1. GTDB lineage: Bacteria > Myxococcota_A > Polyangia > Haliangiales > Haliangiaceae > JABFXX01. The sequence continues at coordinate 4,563 of VBLP01000577.1, forward strand.
GAGCAGATGCAGGAGGTTGTCGTTGGCGTCCTCCACGGTCCCGTCCTCACCTACGAAGAACAGCGAGCCGGGCATCGCACGATAGACGCCTCGCAAGAACTCGTGCGACGTGCGCAGCGTGTGGTTGATCCGCGCCGCTTCGTTCGACCGATCGCGGATCGTCGCCTCGAGCAGCGCGATCTGATGCTCGGCGCGGGCAAGCTTCGCTCGGAGCTCGTCGACTTCGTCGGCCACTCCAGTCAATTCGACCGTCATTGCGCGTCGTACACCTCTTCATGGCGCGGCAGCTCGGCCGAATCCGTTCGCATGGCCTCCCAAGCGAGCCCGCTGCAAGAGTTGCGGGCCGGTGAGTTGCGCATTGATTCCATCGCCGTCCCCGAGTGCGTGCGCCTGGTCTGGTACGGCCGCAGTGCGATGCACGACCCGCGCGCGGTGCTGGTTCCGTACTTCGAGCAGGCGATCGAGGCCGCCCGCCGGTGCGGCGCCCCGGTCGAGATGCACTTCGAGGGTCTCGACTACTTCAACTCGTCGACGATCGCCGCGCTGATCGACGCGATCCGGCTCGGCGGCGAGCACCGCGTGCCGCTGGTGATGGTGTACAAGGCGAGTGTCCGCTGGCAGCGGATGAGCTTCGACGCCCTGCGGATGCTCACGCACGAGCACGACTTCCAGCTGAGGGCCGTATGAGCGGGGTCGAAGGCAGGTCGCGCTCGCGCAACGCGATGCTGATCGCCGTCCTGCTCGTGCTGGTCGGCGTGGCCGGCACCGCGATCGGCACGGTGATCGTGATCCGCATCCAGCGCCGGCTGTCCGCGCTCGCCACCACGGCGGCCGGGATCGGCGGCGACGTCGCGCACGTGCGATCGCGGGACATCACCGCGCGAGACGAGCTCGGCGATCTCAGCCGCTCGTTCAACCAGATGGCCGACGACGTGGCCAAGCTGATCGAGATGACCGCCGCCAAGGAGGCCCTCGCGTCCGAGCTGGCCCTCGCGGCACGCATGCAACAGGCCCTGCTGCCGTCGGCACCGCGGATCGCGGGCCTCGAGATCGCAGGAGCCATGTCGGCGATGACCCAGGTCGGGGGCGACTACTACGACGTCATTCCAACCGGCGACGGCGCCTGGATCGCCATCGGCGACGTCTCGGGTCATGGCTTCAACACCGGCATCGTGACGCTGATCGCGCAGACCGCGATCGCATCCATCACCCGGGCGCTCCCCGCTGCCGGTCCCGGTGAGATCCTGCAGATGGTCAACGACGTCCTGCACGATCTGGTCCGCGCGCGCCTCGGCCTGCGCGACCACATGACACTGACGCTGCTGCGCTATCACTGCGACGGCACCGTCGAGTTCGCGGGCGCACATCAGGAGATCATCGTGCGCGCCGCCGACGGCGCATCCCGTACGATCGAGACCACCGGGCCCTGGCTCGCTGTTCTCCCCGACATCCGGGCGCACCTCGTCGAGAAGCGCTTCCAGCTCGCCGCGGGCGAGACGCTGGTGCTGTTCACCGACGGCGTCGTCGAGGCACGCGCCGATACCGGCGACATGTTCGGGCTCGACCGTCTGATCGACGCGGTGGCCTCGCCGCCTCGCGATGCGACCGCACAGGCGGTTCGTGACGCCGTGTTCGTGCGCATGCGCGCGGTCGCGCCGCGGAGCGACGACGACGCCACGGTCCTCGCGATCCGCCGCATCGACGCCACGCTGCCCACGCAGATCGCGTCCTGATGGATCGAGAGGGGTAGTCATCCTGCCGGCCGGGCCGCCGCCGGCTCGGCCTCGCGATACACGGTCCAGCGGCGCACGCCGACCGGCTCGCGCAGCGCCGGCGAGGCATACGACAGCTCCTCGAGCTCCGCGCCCTGCTCGGCGAGATACTCGGCGACCTTGGGCGAGCGATAGGTCGCCTCGCTCATCGCGATCTGGTAGCCCTCGGCGAGCGCCTGGTGTTGAGCGAGATCCGCAGGCGGATCGGCGTGTCGCTGCGGCCGGGGTGGAACGCGCCGTGGATCTGGCGCGACGCGCGCACCGCGTCGAGCGGGCTGACGAACGACGCCATCACGGCATCGCCGATGGTCTTGACCACCGCGCCGCGGTGGCGCATGACGATCGCGAACACCTCGTCGAAGTGCTTCTTGATCTCGACGAACGCAGCCGGGTCGCCGCGCGCGGCGTAGAACGCGGTCGATCCGACGACGTCGGTGAACAACAGCGTCTGCTCGCCGACGCCGAGCCGGACGTCGGCGGCGATGTAGTCCTCGGAGAACAGGTCGCGGAAGTCCTGGAAGCTGAGCAGCTGACCGGCGCGCAGCGCGTCGTCGCTCCAGGTCGCCCGCGCGATGCGGAACGTGCCGGGCTCCGCAGCGTCGTTGACCAGCTCGACCGCCGCGCGCGGGGTCGCGGCGACCGCCGCACCCGCCGGACGCGGCGCCCAGGCGATGGTGTCGGCGCCGGCCTCGCCGATGTCGAGGTACCAGGGCCGCTGCTGATCGCGCTGCGCGAGGTAGCGGCCCGGCGCGAGCCCGGGATGCACCACGATGCGGCTGCCCGCCGGCACGAGGTGCTGGACCCGGATGTGGTCCTTCCTGGCCGGCTCGGCGCTGCAGTAGACCTGGTAGGGGATCTCGCGCACCGACGGGTGGACGCGGAAGGTGACCTCGACCGATTCCGGCGTGTCGGTCGCGAACTCGACCTGGCAGGCGTCGCAGTGCGAGCGCGCGGCGAGCTCGGCCAGCGTCGGGTTCTCGTCGCGGACGCCGCGGCAGTGCGGGCAGATCGTGTCCCACGACAGGGTCAGCAGGCCGGCGCGCGTGGCGTGCAGCGCGACGCGCAGGAGCTCCTGCTCCGGCAGGTTCCACACCCGCGCGCGCTCGCGGATCTGGATGCGGTGGAGGTCGAGGTCGTCGCCGGTGCGCAGCCAGTCGATCAGCGTGTCGACGCAGCCCGCGGACAGCCCGGCCGCGACCAGGGCCTCGCGCTGCTGCCGCAGCCGCTGCTCCGCCGGCTCGGCCAGGATCGGCGGCGGCAGGCGCAACACCTCGGGGCGCAGCCGATCGAGATGCTCGGCGAGCGCGGGCAGCACGCGGCGATAGGCGCGCTCGAGCGTGGGGAATCCCAGGCGCAGCGCCGCCGCGCCGAACGCGCCACGCGGCACCGCGCCGAAATAGAGGTAGACCCGCGTGCCGGTCGGGATCGGCTCGAGGCGATGGATCGCGAACATCGCGCGCATGAAGCCGCGCTCGTAGATCCGCAGGCAGGTCAGCCACTGGTTGGCGACCCAGTTCCACGGCACCTCGAGCCAGTCGTGGCGGACGCCGCCGTTGCGCGCGGTGCCCCAGCGCTTGCCGTCGCGCTCCTCGAAGCGCATCTCGGCGGTGCGGAGCACGCGGTTCATCCGCGAGGTGTCGGCGATGTGCGGCCATAGCGCCTCCGGGGTGCCCTTGACATCGAACACCCAGAGCCGCTCGATCCGCTTCTCGCCCGCCCACGCCGCGGGGAACGGGTGCAGCGCGAGCAGCTCGGCGGTGGTCATCGGGGCGCCGCCGGAGTTCCCTGCTAAGGTCGGAGCTGCCATGCCCGCCAGAGTCTATCGCAGCCGCCCGCGGGAAGCGGCTGGTCGACGTGCGGGTGCCGCCTGCCCGGCCGGGGAGGTCGCTGCGTGAAGCCGAGCACGCTGTTCGAGCGGATCGGGCCCGACGCGCTGCGCGCCGTGCTCGCCGACTTCTACGGCCGCGTGTTCGGCGACGTGATGATCGGCTTCCTGTTCCGCGGCAAGGACCGCCAGCACCTGATCGATCGCGAGTACGAGCTCACCGCCGCGCTGCTCGGCGCGCCCGGCGTCACCTACACCGGCCGGCCGATGCGCGTCGCGCACGCCCAGCACGCGATCTTCGGCGGCCAGTTCGAGCGCCGCCTCCAGATCCTGCGCGAGACGCTTCGCGACCACGCCGTCGATCCCGATGTCCAGCAGGCGTGGATCGATCACCAGCTCGCGCTGCGCGGCCAGATCACGCGCGACCGCGGCTCGGAGTGCGACGACACCGCCGCGATGCAGCCCCGGCTCGCCGTCGCCCCGCCCGCGCCCGACCCCGATCGACCGGTCAAGCTCCGCCGCCGGTGACTGCGATCCGCGGCCGCGCGACGCGCGTCACCGCGTTCGGGGCGCGCTGGGCCCGGGTGGATCGGGCTGGGCCAGCGCATCACGCGACCGGTCGGCGCGGTCGTCATCGGACCCGACTGATCGTTACCTGCCGGGCGACGAGGATCGTGCGCGCTTGCGGTCCTGGAATGCGCGGAAATTCATGTCGTCCCAGCGATCGCAGTCAGCGTCGGCCTCCTCGATCGAGCGGTACTTGTGGACACCGCGAGGGAATTCTCTCGGGCATATCCGAGCAGCGAAGTCCCACACCCGCGCAATCGCGCGAGGTAGCTCAGGATCGGTCCGCTCATACCACAGCGTGTCTTCCATCTCGCTCACGTCTCGAAACTTGCGAACCGGCATGGTCACTCTTTCAGACCGAAGCGACGAGCAATGCGTTGCGCATCGCCCCAGTCCTTGGGACGAACGGTGCCTCTCTTCATGCGGTAGAGCATCTCAGGAGTCACGGTGGAGACCGAAACGCCTTCGAACTCGACTCGTTCAGACTCGAGACTGGCGAAGTCGAACAGCTCCCCTAGACGGGTAAGTATGTCGATATGAAATTTGCCCGACGGGGGAACATATTGAACGGCGGGATATTCCCCGAGCAGGTCCCCTGCGGTGATATCCTCGATGCACGGGTCGTCGAATACCGATCGCAGCGCAGCCTTGAGTCGCTCGATGTTATCTGTTTCCGGCGCAATGAAGATGTCGAGGTCGTCCGTGGCTCGCGGAAGTCCGTGCAAAGCCAGAGCGACGGCGCCGAACACGACATACTTGACCCCCTCGCGCTCCAGAGCTGCCAGTACGCGCTTGGTAAGGTCGTAATCCATGAGCTGGTCCTCGACCGTAGCATGACCGTCCGAGGTCCTCGAGGAAGCACGGAGCGATTTGGGATGCAGGTTACGGATCGAGCGGCGGCGGGACACGCATCCAGGCGCGCGCGGCGAAGATGATGACCTCGAGGGCGAGGGTCAGCGCGACGTTGATCGCGGCGCAGGCGACGGCGACGAGGGCGGCGGGGATCAGCACGAGCCAGAGCGGGCCGGGCAGGTCGACGTAGGGCGGGGGGAAGAACGCCCAGAACAGCCCGGCGACGACCATGGTGGACATCAGGCCCGTCCAGGCGATGCCGTTGGCGGCGGCGAGGCGCTCGCCGAGGGTGGGCTGGTTGCGCAGCGCCCACAGGCTGGCGACGAGCTGGAACAGCATGCTGATCAGGCCGTAGCGCACCATCTGGCCGGCGAGGTTGCCCTGGGCGGGCAGGAGCGACGGCGAGAACCGCTGGCCGAGGGTGGCGAGCAGGCCGTAGTAGACGACGAAGAACGCCGGGATCGAGACCAGCAGCACGCGGCGATCGAGCCGGAGCACGCGGCGCCGGATCAGCAGCAGCGCGAGCGCGCCGGCGAGCAGGGCGCCGCCGGCGACCAGGGCGATGCGCTCGGCGCGGTGGGCGAGCACGTCGGCCGCGGCGCTGGCCTCGGCGGCGTCGACGACCGCGCGGGTCGCAGCGAGCCGGAGCTGGTCGGCGGCGATCCGGTGGGCGCGGGCCGCGTCGTCGAGCGCGAGCAGCTCGACCAGGGTGCGGCCGAGGCCGTGGCCGGGCGCCGGCAGCGCGAGCAGGGCCGACACGGTCGGTGCGAGGTCGATCAGCTGGGCGTCCTGCGCGCTGGCGCCGGGCCGGATGCCGGCACCCGCGGCGATGAGCGGCACGGCCAGGACCTCGGGCTCGACGCCGCCGTGGCCTCCGCGCCCGGTGTGGCCGTGGTCGGCGGTGACGATCACGGCGTCCTGCGCCAGATCGACGTGGGCGAGGACCCGGGCAACGGCGCGATCGGCGACCGCAGCGGCCTCGCGATACTCGGGGCTGTCACCGCCGCGGGCGTGGCCGGCGGCGTCGACCGCGCCGACCAGGAGGACCACGAGGTCCGCGCCGCCGGCGGCCAGCGCGCTGCCGGCTTCGCTGAACCCGCCCGGCCACGGCGCATAGCGCGCATCGTCGAACGGCGAGGCGAGATCGGCGTCCGGTGACCGGACACCCGGCTGCGCCGCCGGCTGCTCGAGGCTGTCGAGGTCGTGGGGGTTGTCGACCTCGGCGTCGAGCTCGAGCGGCGTGGGCGGCGCGGTGGTGCCGCGGCGGCGCAGGAACAGCCGGGGCAGCACGTCGTAGTCAGTCGCGGTCGCGACGTGCAGGCCGGCGGCGCGGGCGCGGTCCATCAGCGAGTCGAGCTGGACCGGCGTGCTGTGGTGGTTGGTGCGCACGCCGCTGGCGCGCGGCGGCACCCCGGTCAAGATCGAGACGTAGTTCGGGCGCGACCACGTCGGGTAGTGCGACGACGCCTCGGAGTCGACGCCGCGGCGGCGCAGCTCGTCGAGAAACGCCAGCTCGTAGGAGCGATCGAGGCGCAGGCCGTCGATCACGACCAGGAATACCCGGCGCGCCAGCCGCGGCGTCCCGGGATCCTGGATCGACGGCGGCACCCGCGCGAGCGCCGGCTCGATCTGCTCGAGATCGAACATGAACGATCCGCCTGCGAGGCCGGCCTGCACCGCGCCGACCGCGCCGAGCACGAGCAAGGTGAGCGCCGCCGCCACCACCTGGCGGGTGGGTGCGGTCTCGGGAGGCCTGCGCCATGACCTCATCCCAGAGTCTAGCGAGGTTCGCCGGCCTCGCCATCCGAGGCTCTCCGAGGCAGCCGACGTCAGTTGCCGGCCCACAGCTCGCCGCCGAGAGCGACGCCCCAGAGCTCGCTGCCCCCGAGGTTGCGGTACGTGACCGCGACGAACGGCCCGGCGCCGGCGCGCACCGTGCTCCAGTAGCCGAGATCGCGGCCGATCCGGAGCCCGACCAGCGCGGCGGCCTCGTCGGCGAGGCCGAGGGCGTCGCCGGCGTAGCGCGCGCCGCCCAGCCGCCAGCCCAGCCCGGCGCGGGCGAGCAGCCGGGTCGGGCCGACCGGCGCCTCGAGCGCGAGCTCGATCGGGAGGTGGGTCGCGCCGGCGCCGCGCACGCCGCCGATGCCGACGCCGGCGGTGAGCGAGACCGCGGCCGCGCCCCGGCGGACCGCGACGCCGAGCAGGTGTCCGTCGGCCTCGAACCGCGCGGCGCCGAGGTAGCCGGCGCGCAGGTCGATGCCGCCGGCGTAGCCCATCGCCGCGCCGGTGCCCAGCCGCAGCCGGAGGCCGGCGGTCGCGCCGGAGTCGCCACCGTGCTCGCCGCGCACGTCGAGCTCGACGGCCATCGTGCGCGGCGGCGGGTTGCCGGCGAGCGCGCCGGCCGGCGGCGGGTCGAAGTGGACGGCAGCTCCGCCGGTGTGCGCGTCGAGCCAGGCCACGATGTCGGCCGCGACGCGGTCGCCGCCCGGATCGCGCAGCAGGTCGTGGTGCACGCCGTCGTAGATCCTGAGCGTGCGGTCGGCGGCGCCGGCGCGCGCGACCAGGTCGCGGCTGCCGCTGGGCGCGGTGATCTCGTCGCTCCGGCCGTGCACGATCAGGAGCGGCGCCACCAGCTGCTCGGGGTGGGCCCAGACCCGCACGACCCCGTCGAGCACCGCGCGCGCCGTGCGCGCCGGACCGCTGCCCTGGGCGATCAGCGGGTCGTGGTCCATCTCGGCGACGACCGCCGGGTCGCTCGAGAACCCGGCGTGTGGCACGGCGAGCACCGGAGCGCCGGGCGCCAGCGGGGTGACCAGCCGGACCACGGCCGCCTGGATCGCCGGGGCGTCGAACGCGATCCCGGGCGCCGCGAGCACCACGCCGGCGACCTCGGGGCGGCGCTCGATCGCGTACAGCGCCGTGGCGAGGCCGCCCAGGCTGTGGCCGTACAGCACGAGCGGCCGGCCGGGCTCGCGCGCGCGGACCAGCGCGACGAACGCGTCGAGGTCATCGAGCAGCTGATCGACGCGGTCGATCCGCACCCGCACACCCGCCGATCGGCCGTGGCCGCGCATGTCGAACGCCCACACCGCGTAGCCGGCGTGCACCAGGCGCTCGGCGAACCCCGCATAGCGATCGGAGTGGTCGGCGAGCCCGTGGTGGATCACCACCGCGGCGCGCGGCTCGCCCGCGCGGGGCCGCCAGCGCTGGCCGTAGAGCGCCATACCGTCGCGCGCGGTGAACGTGAGATCCGCGCGATCGACGTCGGCGGAGGCGGGGGCGTGCGGTGGATCGGTGACGCGCAGGCCGGGATCGGCCCCGGCGCAGCCGATCAGGCACGCGAACAAGCCACACAGGATTCGCATGGCGCCCAGGATGCGTGCGCGGCATGCCGGCGGCCATGGGTCGTTTGGCCGATCCGCGAACGGCGATCGCCGTTGGCCGCCGCCGCGCGACATGTTATCGATGGGATCGCGATGTGGTATCTGGGTTCCGTCCCGCATCAACCTGATGTACCGGCCGCTGTAACGGCCGCGGCCGCGACCGGCGTCGCAGCCGCCATCACGCCCTAGCGCACGCCCCGACATCACGGCTTCATCACCGGCTTCCTTTGGCCTTCGGGCCTTTTGCGAGGACCCATGGACACCCAGCTCAAGCTCCTCGGTCGCGAGATACCGACCGAGGTTCCGCCGATCAAGCATCTCAAGCCGTCGATCGATCCATCGACGCTGTTCCACCGCCAGCTGCTCGGTGGCGCATTCTGGCAGAAGATCCCCGCCTACCGGCTGGTCGACGAGGCGACGTTCCTCGATCACACCTGGCAGGCCAGGAACACGATCACCAGCCCGCAGCGGCTGCTGCAGACCGTGCAGGACCTCGTCCCGCAGAGCTTCTACGACGATGTCACCAGGGGCTTTCACCTGTCGCCGATGTCGATCCGGGTGTCGCCCTACCTCCTGTCGCTGATCGACTGGGCCGACGCCTACAACGATCCGCTGCGCCGCCAGTTCGTGCCGCTGGCGTCGCGCCTGTTGCCGGACCATCCCAAGCTGACGCTCGATTCGCTCCACGAGCAGGCCGACGCGCCGGTCCCCGGGCTCACGCACCGCTACCCCGACAAGGCGCTGTTCCTGGCGCTCGA
>VBLP01000122.1 GCA_005887925.1 Deltaproteobacteria bacterium
GCCATGTCAGTCGCCGTTGATCGCTATTCGTCGTCGATGACCGAGCGCAGGCAGGTCTCGGCCACCGGAGACTGCCAGTCCCGCTTGTTGGCGAAGTAGGCGCGGATGTTGCCGTGGCGATCGATCAGCGCGCTCTCGGGGACGGCCTTGATGCCCCACGACGCCGTGATCTTGCCGATGTTCTCGTCGCCGTTGGGCGGATCGAGCAGCACCTTGAACGGCGTACCGTCGGGCAGCGCCTGACGGAATGCCGCGCTCACCTTCTCCATCACCGGCTTGCCCTCCGGCACCGCGTCGGGCGCGAGCGACTCGAGCACCGCGGTCAGCGCGTCGGCCCAGCTGCGATCGGACGCGAGCGCGAGCACGACGAAGTCGTCCTTGCTCGCCATGTCGCTCGCCATCGCGTTGAGCTGCGGCTTCTCGCTCTTGCACAGGCCGCACCACGAGGCCCAGAAGTTGAGGAGCACCACCTTGCCGCGGGATCCGGGCTTGTCGCGGAAGTCGGACAGCTTGACCATCTTGCCGGTGATGTCCTGGGCCGTGAAGTCGGGCGCCAGCGCCGGCACCGAGCACTTGGTCCCGTTCGGACACAACGCCGGGTAGAGCTCGTGCTCGGCCTTCAGGCCGGCGCACGCCGCCTTGAGCTCGCGCGCCGCCGCGTTCGGCACCATCCACAGGAACAGCGTGAACACCGCGACGCCGATCAGCGCCACCGCGCCACCGACGAGCAGCACCCGCGGCTTCACCACGATGGCCACGCCCGCGTTCGCCCCGCCCGGCCGCGCCGGTTTCTCGATGGCGGTGGCGACCGGAAGGTCCGAACGAGTGCCGGACTGACCCGGATGGTGCGTGGAGGCGTCGGCAGACATGGCAACAACATAGCCGATTCTCCGCTATGCTCAAGAGATGTCGGTGCGCGGAGCGCTCGGTACCATGCCCGCGGAGGACGTGCTCGAGTGGGTCGCCCGCCGCCGGATCTCGACTCCGATCACGTTCGAGCGCCGCGGCACCCAGCGCAGCCTGGTCGTCGACGCCGGCGCGATCGTGTGGGCGAGCTCGAACCGCCGCGACGAGCAGCTCGGCGTGATCCTCGTCCGCAGCGGTCTCGTCGCCGAGCGCGCGCTGGCTGACGCGCTCGAGGCGCGCGCCGAGACCGGCGTGCCGCTGGGCAAGGTGCTGCTGATGTCGGGCCAGATCACCGAGACCGCGCTGACCGAGATCCTCGCCACGAAGATCCGCGAGACGGTCACCGATGTGGTGACCTGGACCGAGGGTCAGTTCGATGTCGTGCCGCGATCACAACCGCCCGCGACCGGCGTCAATGCCCAGCTCCCGATCGAGATCTGTCTCACGGTGGCGCGGCGCCGCGCCGCACGGATGACCGCGATCATGGACGTGCTCGGCAGCGACGACGCCACGTTCCAGGTGCCGCCCGACGCACTCCCGCCGGCCCCCGAGGCGGGCCAGGTCATCGATGTGCCGAAGATCTGGGGCATCGCAGGCGATCGCCGCACGGCCGCCGACATCGCCGCCGCGTTCTCGGGCGAGCGGTTCGTCACCTACGACGCCCTCGCCCGCATGGTCGATGCCGGCCGGCTCACCGTCGAGCGCCGCCACCGCGAGCGCACCAACTCGGCGGTCGAGCTCGCCGCCGGGGCGCGCGTCCGGCTGCGCCAGGGCGACCGGGCCGGGGCGCTCGCCATGGCGACGCAGGCGCTGCACCAGGACCCGAGCGATGCCGAAGTCCGCAAGACGTTCACGCAGATCGAGCGCGCTCGGGTCGCCGAGGTCGCCAAGCAGCTGCTCTCGCGTCACCATGTCCCCAAGCGGATCCGTACCCCCGCTCCGGAACATGGCCTCAACGCGATCGAGCTCGAGCTCGCCAACCGAGTTGACGGCCGGTGGGACCTGCTGTCTCTCGTCAGGTCGGCGGGTGTGCGCGAAGCCGAGGCGCTGCTCGCGTTCGCACATCTCGCCGAGGTCGGAGTCGTCGAGCTAGGGTAGAACTGTCCGTCCATGGAAGCCGTCGCCCCGACCACGATCGACCGCACGCGCCTCTTGCCGCGCAGCGGGATCGGCGTGGACGGTGCCTGGCTGGTGATCGCCCCGCCGGGCAACCCGATCATCCGGCTCGACGCGCGCCTGCTCGATCGCGTCGAGCTGATCGGGCGCTCGCCGACCGGGCCGCTGGTCGCCTCGGGGCTGGCCACCGCCGGTGTCGCGGCCGCCGCGCTGTCGATCGTCCCCGGCGGCGTGTTCGCCTGCGCCGGCCTGGCCTACCTCGCGCACGAGCGGTTCAGCGAGGCGCGCCGCCGCTCGCGCAGCCGCGACCTCCTGCTCGCGCTCGGTGACCTCGAGGTCGCGCTCCACGTCGCCGACGGCCCCGAGGCCGCCAAGGGCGTCGCCGAGCAGCTCGCGCCCTACACCCGCGACGCGCCGATCACGCGCCCCGAGGTCTACGAGGACGCCAAGCGCCGGATGCGCGCCCAGGCCGAGGGCAAGGGCGAGGTCTCGGCGCGCCGCGAGCTCGAGCACGCCCTGCTGGTCGGCGCCGACGTGGTCCACCTGCGCGGCGACTACCTCCAGGTCGGCCAGGTCGCGTTCCGGATCTCCGAGGTCCGAGAGTACGCGCTGCGCGGCGCCAACCTGCCGCTGACCGGCGGCCGCCTGCTCCAGGCCGCGATGGGCCTCCTGGTCGTCGCCGCCGAGGAGCGCGCCGCGAGCGGCGAGGACGTGGCCGTGCTGTCCAAGCGCATCGCCGACTACGAGGCGTGGTCGGGTCACACCGCGGGCCGCTGAAGGCGATCTGGATCGGCCGCGCGCCGCGCGCGTGAAGGGGTGCGCGCGCCGACCCGGGTAGCGCGCAGGTAGCTGCATTTTGCGCGGGGGGAGCGATGCCCCGCGCGGCGTCGCTCCGCAAATGCGCAGTTCCTGCGTCGCGCGGGCCTTCCGCGACGAATACTGCGCGATTCGCTGCAGCGCGCCACGCACGACGGTTACCCCCCACGCTGCAACCGCCTGTGCTGAGCTGGATCTTCCCTCCGCGCCGGGGACCGCCCGGAACGGCGCGAACTCTGCAGAGGCCCGAAACCGACGCACAGTCGCGTGTTGATGAGGACGCCATGTCTAGCGCAACCGGCCCGGGATCATGTCGCAGTACTTTCTTCTCCCGACACTCTCTCCACGCTTGTTTATTGACCGCCGCCGCCGTCGCGGGCTGCACCGGTGACACCGGCCCCGCAGGTCCGGCCGGCAGCAACGGCAGCAACGGCAGCAACGGCAGCAACGGCACATCCTGCACGGTCACCGACAACCACGACGGCAGCTCGACGATCCGCTGCAGCGATGGCACGTCGGTGACGGTGACCAGCGGCAAGGACGGCGTGTCGTGCACCGTCACCCCCAACGGCAACGGCACGCGCACCATCACGTGCGCCGACGGCACGAGCATCGTCGTGCAGGACGCCGTGGTCGATTACACGGTCCTGACGCCGGCCGAGCTCGAGGCCGCCAACTTCGCCGCCGTGATCACCTCGATCACCATCCCGGCCGACGGCCGCCCCGTCGTCAACCTCAAGGTCAGCGAGCGTCACGGCCTGGGCGTCAAGAACCTGACCCCCGGCCCGATCAGCTGGCGGTTCGCGCTGCTCAAGCTGACCGCCGGCGTCAACGGCAGCGTCGACAGCACCTGGGTCAGCTACCTGGCCGCCAGCAGCACCAGCACCGCCAGCACCGAGACCGCCGCGCCCGCGACGCTCACCGATAACGGCAACGGCACCTACAGCTACCGGTTCACCAAGGTCATCACCGGTGGCATCACCGCCGCCGGCACCACCTACGAGCCGGACAAGCCGCACCGCCTGGCCATCCTGCTGTCCGCCAGCGGCAACCCGTTCAGCCCGATCAACCTGGTCAGGGACTTCATCCCGACCACGGGCGCCGACGTGACCGGCCAGAACGAGAAGTTCGACGGCGCGGCCTGCCTCGAGTGCCACACCCAGTTCCGCGCGATCGCCGGCGGCACCGGCGCGTTCGGCTCGGGCGAGTTCCACAGCGGCGGCCGCTACGACACGCGGGTCTGCGTCGCGTGCCACAACGACCAGCGCCGGTTCACCACGCTGTCCAGCACCACCGTCGGAGACTCGGCGGTCAGCGCCAACGGCACCTGGACCGGCAACCTCGCCGTGCTCAACGGCGAGGCCGTGATCATCCTGCCCGTCTTCATCCACAAGATCCACATGGGCGAGAAGCTCGCGCTGCGGGGCGGCACCTACGCCGGCATCCCGCAGCCCTACGAGACCACCTACCCGCAGGACGTCCGCAACTGCACCAAGTGCCACCGCAACCCGGCGCCGAACAACCCCGCGCCGCTGGCCGACAACTGGAAGGTCCCGAGCCGCCGCGCGTGCGGCGCCTGCCACGACAACCGCAGCTTCGAGTTCCCCGTGCCGGCCGGACGGATCGCGCACTCGGGCGGCGCGATGGCCGACGATCAGTTCTGCACCGTCTGCCACAAGCCGGGCGGCCTCGCCGGTGATCCGGCCACGCACCACAAGCCGGTATCGCTGCCCAACCCGAACAGCATCTACGCCAACCCGGTGACCGGCACGTCCAACACCAACGCGGCGTTCGTCGCCGCCGCCGGCTACGTCCCGCCGGGCGCCAAGGTCCTGACCTACGAGATCAGCACCGTCGCCCTCGACCCGTCGCGGCACCCGCAGATCAGCTTCCGCATCCTCAAGGCCGACCCGACGGCGAACCCGCCGGTCGCCGCCGCCCCGGTCACCTTCCCGACCCAGGGCTCGGCCAGCGAGCTCATCCCCGGCTTCGTCGGCTCGCCCAGCGCGTACTTCGTCTACGCGCTGCCGCAGGATGGCATCGCCGCGCCGGCCGAGTTCAACGCCTCGGCGAGCGGCTACATTCGCAACATCTGGAACGGCACCGCGACCGGCAACGGCGCCGGCACGCTGACCGGCCCCGACTCGAACGGCTTCTACACCGTCACGCTGACCGGTGTCACGGTCCCCATCACCGCCACCATGCTCACCGGCGGCATCGGCTACACCTACAGCCTCGGCTCCGGCCCGACGTTCGCCAACAACACGCAGCCGTTCACCCAGATCGATCTGCCGTCCTATCCCTACACGCCCAACGCGAGCAGCTTCGCCGGCATCGGCGGCCTG
>VBLP01000579.1 GCA_005887925.1 Deltaproteobacteria bacterium
CGCCGAGTACGGCTGGCCGGGCAACGTGCGCGAGCTCGAGAACGCGATCGAGCGCGCGGTGGTGCTGACCCGCAGCGGCAGCTCGATGATCGACGAGGACGCGCTGCCGCGCGAGATCCGCGACGCGACGCCCGGCACCGCGTCGGCGTCGTCGCTGACGTTCCCGATCGGCATGCCGCTCGCCGAGATCGAGATGCGCGTGATCCACGAGACCTTGCGCCACACCCGGGGCGACAAGCGGCTGACCGCGAAGCTGCTCGGGATCGCGACCCGCACGATCTATCGCCGGCTCGAGACCACCGATCCCGACGCCGCGAGCGACACCTCCGATGACGACGCCACCCGTGACCACGAAGCCAAGGATTGACGAATGCAGGACGTGATCAAGCGTTACTTCTGGGTGCTCGGCGCCGCGGTCGTGATGGTGTGCGCGGTGGTATTCGCCGCCCAGGCCGCGAACCACATCGTCGAGGCCAAGTACCTCGGCGATCCCGAGCACGCGCCGAAGATCACGCCGATCGCGCCGCGGACCGACACCCCGGTGGTCGCGGTGCGCAGCAAGGACGGCGGACAGCTCGCGAGCCGCAACATGTTCTGCTCGGAGTGCACGCCGGCGGTCAACACGACGTCGAGCGATCCGTCGTCGATCGCGATCACGTCGCTGCCGCTCGCGCTGCTGGCGACCAACATCGGGCCGCGGCCCGAGGAGTCGTACGCGACGATCATCAACAGCGAGAACCAGAGGCAGGGCGCCTACGCGCTCGGCGACAAGGTCCCGGGCGCGAACAGCTCGGGCAAGATCAAGTCGATCCACTTCAAGTACATCGACTTCGAGAACAACGGCCGCACCGAGCGGCTGGTGCTGCTCGGCGCGACGCCGCCGGCCGCCGCGCCGGTCCAGGTCGCCGAGGTCCCGCAGATCCAGACCGACGAGAACAAGGATGACATGCAGGCCGCGGTCGACTCCGGGATCAAGAAGCTCGACGACTCGAACTACGAGATCGACAAGTCGCTGGTCGAGAAGGTGCTGCTCAATCCGATGGCGATCGCCAAGGGCGCGCGGGTCGTGCCGTCGATGAAGAACGGCAAGCCGGACGGCTTCAAGCTCTACGCGATCCGGCCGAGCTCGGCGTTCGCCAAGCTCGGGCTTGCCAACGGCGACACGCTGCAGTCGGTCAACGGCTTCGAGCTGACCTCGGCCGACAAGGCGCTCGAGGTCTACACCAAGTTGCGCGAGGCGACCTCGCTCGAGCTCGAGGTCACGCGCCGCGGCAAGCCCGTCACTCTGAAGTACACGATCAAGTGAACATCATGCACAAGCCCACTCGCTCGCTAGTCGCGATCGTCACCATCACCGGGCTCATCGCCGGAGCCTCCGTGCCACGGGTCGGCCTCGCGCAGCCGGCAACGACGCCGACGGCGGCGGCCGCCGCGCCCGGCACGCCGGCGCCCGGCGAGGATGAGAAGCTGTACAGCTGCAAGCAGTTGAAGACCGGCCAGGTCTCGGTCACGTTCAAGCCCGAGACCGAGCTCAAGGACCTGATCACGTGGGTGATGGGCTTCACGTGCAAGAACTTCATCCTCGACCCGCGCATCGTGTCGACCGGCAAGAAGGTCACGGTGATCGCGCCGAACAAGATGAGCCCGACCGAGGCCTACCGGGTGTTCCTGGTCGCGCTGTCGACGATGGGGCTCACGATCGTGCCCAAGGGCAACGTGCTGCGCATCGTCGAGTCGGCCACCGCCAAGAGCGAGACGGTGCCGATCTACAAGCGCGGGGTGCCCAGCGACGAGGATCAGGTGGTGCGCTACGTGCTGCGGCCGACCTACGTCCAGGTCGAGATCCTGCGCCAGGCGCTCGACGCGATCCGCTCGCCGGCCGGCAGCGTGGCGGTCGCCGGCACGATGCTGATCATCACCGACTACTCCAGCCAGGTCCGCGACATGATGTCGCTCGCGCGCTCGATCGACATGCCGGGCGGCAGCGATGGCATCTACACGATCCCGGTCAAGCATGCCGACGCGACCCAGCTCGCGCAGAAGCTCAACGACATCCTCGGGATCTCGGCCGCCGCCGCCGGCGCCGCGGGGGGCGCCAACCGCCGGCCGCCCACGCCGCAGCCCGGCCAGCCCGGCATGCCGATGCCGCCGCAGCCGGCGCCGAACGACGAGGTCGCCGGCGCGGTGCCGTCGAAGATCCTGACCGACGAGCGCTCGAACACGCTGATCGTGGTGTCGAGCGAGGCGGGCTACCTGCGGGTCAAGGCGCTGGTCGATCGCCTCGACATCGCGCTCGACACCGAGGCCGGGCAGGCGATCCACGTCTATCCGCTCGAGAACGCGCTCGCCGAGGAGCTCGCCAACACGCTCAACAACGCGATGGGCCAGGCCGGCGCGCGCCAGCAGGGCCAGCCCGGCCGCCCCGGCGCGCCCGGCGCCCCCGGCGTGCCGACGCCGCCGGCACCCTCGCCGACGCCGAACCCGGGCGGGCTCGACAACCTCGGCGCGGCGCTCGAGGGCCAGGTCCGCGTGATCGGCGACAAGCCGACCAACTCGCTGATCATGGTGTCGAGCGGCCGCGACTTCATCGCGATCAAGGACGTGGTGCGCCGGCTCGATCAGCCGCGCCGCCAGGTGTTCATCGAGGCCCTGATCCTCGAGGTCCAGCTCGCCAAGGAGCTCGACCTGGGGAGCAGCTCGCACGGCGGCTTCCCGGTCGACAACTCCCAGGCACTGGTGCTCGGCGGCGTGCAGACCCCGAACCTGCGCTCGATCAGCGCGGCGACCTCGCTGGCGAGCGCGACCGGCCTGATCGGCGGCCTGATCGGCGCGCCGCTGACCAACTCGCAGACCTTCCTCGGCACCAGCATCCCGTCGTTCGGCGTGCTGTTCCAGGCGCTCGCGACCCAGGACAACACCGACATCCTGTCGGCGCCGCACATCATCGCGATCGACAACGAGAAGGCCGAGTTCTCGGTCGGCAACAACATCCCGTACAAGGCGGGTCTGTCGTTCGGCGGCTTCGGCCTGCCGACCGCCGGCGGGGCCGCCGGTGGGCTGCCGACCGGCTCGATCGGCCAGAACATCCAGCGCGAGAACTTGAACCTCTCGCTCAACGTCACGCCGCACATCTCGAGCCAGGACGTCGTGCGGCTCGAGATCGAGCAGGAGACCAAGGACATCGGCGGCAAGGATGCCGAGCTCGGCCCGACCTGGACCCAGCGCAAGCTCAAGACCCAGGTCGTGGTCCACGATCAGCAGAGCGTCGTGATCGGCGGCCTGATCCAGGAGCGCGACATCTACAGCGTCACCAAGGTGCCGCTGCTCGGCGACATCCCGCTGCTCGGCTACCTGTTCAAGTACTCGACCAAGGCCAAGAAGAAGACCAACCTCCTGATCCTGCTCACGCCGTACATCGTCAAGGATCAGCTCGATCTCCAGGCGATCCGCGAGCGCAAGATGCGCGAGCGCCAGGAGTTCGTCGAGTCGTTCGCCGCGCTCAACGAGATGAAGTACGAGCCCAAGGTCGACTACCGGCGCAAGCGCGGCGTGATCGAGGAGATCAACCGCGCGATCCAGGCGGCCGAGGACGACGCCAACGCGGCCAACGCGATCGGTCGCCGCCGCTGGGTCGACCCCGGGCCGATCCAGTACGGCCCGTCGGAGATCGAGGCTCCCGAGGACGGCCACGGCGACGGCACGACCCAGCCGCAGCCCCCCGCGCCCAGGCGGATCGACGGCAAGCGGCCCGGCCAGCCCGCGCCGGCGAAGCCCGCGCCCAAGTCCGAGGTCAAGCCGCCCGAGGCGCCCAAGTCCCAGACCGAGACCAAGCCGGCCGGTGACAAGCAGTCGAGCGTCAAGGGCAAGGCCAGGCCGGGCACGGCGCAGCTCGCATCCAACCCGGCGGACCGCGCCGGCGAGGGGCTGCCGACCGGCAAGGCCAAGAAGCCCAGGCCGGGGAGCAAGCTCGCCAAGGCCGTCGCTCCGAAGGCGCCGGCCAAGGACAGCGGAGCCGAGCCGCAGTCCGAGGCGCGCAAGCCGGGCGTGCCGGGCAAGGCGCTGCCGCAGCAGCGGACCCACGCGCTGCGCGATCTGGCGCCGACCACCCCGGCGACCGCCCCGGCGCCGGCGCAGAAGGACGGCCGGTAATGGCGACGTTCAGCCCGCCGTTCCGGCGTGGCCCGTCGGAGATCGGCCCCGCGGTCTCGCTCGGCCCGGTCGCGCCGCTGCTCGGCGAGATCCTGATCGGCAGCTGCGGCGTCGCGCCCGATACGATCGAGCGCGCGCTGGTCAAGCAGCGCGAGGAGGGCGGCCTGCTCGGCGAGGTGCTGGTGCGGCTCAAGCTGATCGACGAGGACCAGCTGGCGTACGCGCTGTCCCTGCAGTCCGAGATGCCGTACCTGCGCGAGCTGCCGCGCGCCGAGGACATCCCGATCGATCTGATCGAGAAGCTGCCGATCAACTTCGCGCGCCAGCGCCTGGTGCTGCCGCTGGGCCGCGGCAGCTCGGGCCGCGTCATGGTCGCGGTCGCCGACCCCGGCGCGGTCGACGTGATCGATGCGGTCGCGGTGGTGCTCAACGAGCCGGTCGAGCCGGTGGTCGCGTCGGGCGCCAAGATCGTCGACCAGATCAACAAGACCTACTCGCGGCTGCGCAGCAGCCACGAGCTCGAGGAGGGCGCCAAGAAGGGCGACGAGGAGGAGAGCGAGTTCCAGTCCGAGGAGCTCGTCGACATGCTCGACGCCAACGACGAGGCGCCGATTATCCGGTGGGTCAACTCGCTGATGTTCCAGGCCGCCAAGGAGCGCGCGTCGGACATCCACATCGAGCCCGGCGAGAAGGACGTGGTCGTCCGCTACCGGGTCGACGGCGTGCTGCGCGAGACCAAGCGCGCGCCCAAGAAGTTCCAGCAGTCGATCGTCGCGCGCGTGAAGATCATGGCTGGCCTCAACATCGCCGAGAAGCGGTTGCCGCAGGACGGTCGTATCCGCCGCAAGATGGCCGGCAAAGACGTCGACATGCGTGTCGCGACGTCCCCGACGGCCGCCGGCGAGAGCATCACGATCCGTCTGCTCTCGCGCGCCCGCACGGCATCTTGCTCGTCACCGGCCCGACCGGCTCGGGCAAGACGACCACGCTGTACGCGTGCCTGTCCGAGATCAACTCGCCCGACATCAACATCCTCACCGTCGAGGATCCGGTCGAGTACCAGCTCGAGGGCATCTCGCAGACCCAGGTCAACTCCAAGATCGACCTGACGTTCGCGTCGGGGCTGCGCTCGTTCCTGCGCCACGACCCCGACGTCATCATGGTCGGCGAGATCCGCGACCGCGAGACCGCCGAGGTCGCGATCACCGCGTCGCTGACCGGCCACCTGGTGTTCTCGACCGTCCACACCAACGATGCCGCCGGCGGCATCACGCGCCTCATCGACATGGGGATCGAGCCGTTCCTGGTCGCGTCGTCGCTGGTCGGCCTGCTGGCGCAGCGCCTGGTGCGGCGGCCGTGCTACGAGTGCGCGCGCCCGGTGCGGCCGTCCGAAGAGATCCTGCGCGAGCTCGGGCTCGATCCGAAGACGTTCTTCGCGGGCGGCTATCACTTCCCGGCGGTCAAGGGCGAGCATCCGCCGCCGATCGGCACGGTCTACGAGCCGGCGGGCTGCCCCGCGTGCGGTCAGCTCGGCTACCGCGGCCGGACCGGGATCTACGAGCTGCTCATGGTCCACGATCAGGTGCGCCGGCTGTGCCTGGAAAAGTCCGACGCCGGGACGATCCGCAACGCCGCGATGGAGCACGGCATGGTCACGCTGCGGTTCGACGGCGCGCGCAAGGTGGTCCAGGGCCTGACGACGCCCGAGGAGGTCATCCTGATGACCGCGGAGAGTGGTGACTGATGCCGATGTACGCGTACAAGGGCGTCGCCACGTCGGGCAAGGCGATCAGCGGTGTCCGCGACGCCGAGTCGCCGAAGGTGCTGCGGCAGCTGCTCCGCAAGGACGGCGTCCACATCACGAGCTTCGATCTGTCGAAGGGCGGCCAGGCGGCCAAGCGGGAGAACGCGAAGAAGTCCGGGCTGTCGCGCGATGTCGATCTCGGCGGCCTGTTCGGCGGGGTCAAGAAGGCCCTGGTCGAGCAGGTCAACAACGTCCGGTTCAAGGCGCCGCTGTCCGAGGTCCGCGGCGCGGTCAACGAGGGCAGCTCGTTCGCCGACGCGCTCGCCAGGCACCCCAAGCTGTTCGACGAGCTGTTCGTGTCGATGGTGCGCGCCGGCGAGATCGCCGGCAACCTCGACGAGGTGCTGACCCGGCTCGCCGACTTCCTCGAGGGCTCGCAGAAGCTCAAGGCCAAGGTCCAGAGCGCGATGATCTACCC
>VBLP01000580.1:0-3614 GCA_005887925.1 Deltaproteobacteria bacterium
CGCCATGTCGGGCGGGCTGCCGCCCTCGATCCGGGTCTTGAGCACGGTCTCGTGGCTCGAGCCGATGCTGTCGACCTGGATCGCGATGCCGGTCGCCGAGGCGAAGTCCTTGATCGCCGCGGCGAAGCCTTCACCCTCACCACCGGTCCACTGCGTCTGGATCGAGACTTTCTTACCGTTGAACGGCTTGTCGCTCCCCAGCGCCTGATCGAGCTCCTTATAGCCGGTCGGAACCGCCGGCAGGTTCAGCGCCGCCGCAGCCGACGGGGCCGGCGCCGATGCGGCCGGCGCCGATGCGGCCGGCGCCGATGCGGCCGGCGCTGATGCGGCCGGCGCCGATGCGGCCGGTGGAGCGGCAGTTGGCGACGGCGAGGCACTGCTCCCGCACGCGCCGACCAGGATCATGACGCCGGCCGCAAGCGCGGACGTCGTCCGTAAGGTTTTCGCCACGAAGTACTCCTCCTACGAACCACCACTGATGTGGGTGACGAGTGGCTCAGACGAATCCGAGTATCGCACTCCAGAAGGTGCCGCCGAGCGGGTCATGACTGACGTGCCCTTGCTCGTCGCACCAAGATCGATGCTCCTCCTTCGGTTCATACCGTGGCTGGTGGCCGCTCGTTCGGCCCATGCCCATGACCCGCACTGTTCGCGCGGGTCCTCAAACCATCGCTTCGCGTGCGACCACCTCCTTCGCGACCGGATCCAGCAGGGCGATGGCGCCCCGAGTCCCGATGTCGTGATCGGGTCCGGCAAGCCGGACGTCGGTTTCGGACAGCAGCTCGGCGGCGAACGCCGATGGAGCCGCGATCCTCTTGAGCCCGGCCAGGATGCGATCGAGGAGCGGCGCCCCGGCGCGGCTGATGCCGCCGCCGATCACGACCAGCTCCACGTCGTAGGCCAGGACGAGCTCGTGAATCATCCGCGCGATCGCCGCGGCGGCGGTGTCGACCAGCCGGCGCGCGAGCAGATCGCCCGTCTCCGCCGCCGCGAAGACATCGGCCGCGGAGGGGCCGTCGGAGGCGCGGTCACGGCCGGTGCCGTCGCCGCCGGCCAGCGAGGTCGCTTCGCCCGCGTCGATCGCCGTGCGCGCCGCGCGGGCGATCCCGGCGCCGCCGGCGATCGTCTCGAAGCAGCCTCGCAGGCCGCAGGCGCAGGCGCTGCCATCGGGATCGAGGACGACGTGGCCGATCTCTCCGGCCAGCCCGCGGACCCCGCGATGGAGCCGGCCGTCGAGGACGACGCCGGCCGAGATCCCGGTCCCGATGCCGAGATAGACGAGGTCGTCGGGGCCGCGGAACTGGGCGTCGCGATGGAGGCCGACGGCGGCGGCCCGGACGTCGTTCTCGACGACGCACGGGACGCCGAGGCTCGTCGCCAAGCGGCGCCCGAGTGGGAGATGCTGCCAGCCGAGGTTGACCGCGAAGGTGACGTCGCCGCTCGCGGTGTCGACCCGGCCCGGGACGCCGAGCCCGACCGCTTCGACCTCGGCCATCGTCGCGCCGGCCTCCGCGACGGCGTCCCGGATGACGCCCGTGATCTGGGCGATGGCGTCGTCCGGCTCAGAGGACACGGCCGCGACGGATCGCCGGGCGAGCACCGCGCCGTCGGCCGCCACCACGAGGACGGCGACCTTGCTGCCGCCGATGTCGACGCCGACCCTCAGGGGACCGGCCACGCGCGCGGGGCGGACCGGGGCTGTCATCGGACGAGGCTCAGGCCGAGCTCGCGGGCAACGAGCAGCGACGACGCGCCGCGGACCACGACGTTGGTCGTCTGGCGGCCGACCTGGATGTCGACGTCGTCGACGAGCAGCGCGAGCGCCCGGCTGCCAGCCTCGCGCCGCACGGCGCTCAGCCACCGATCGCCGAGCGCGGTGACGGGGCCGAGAAGGACGATCCGTTGGACGTCCAGGGCGCCCACCAGGGCGGCGATGGCCTTGCCGAGCGCGGCACCCGCGTCATCGACGATCTCCGTCGCCCAAGCCTCGCCCGCGTCGGCGGCCGTGCGAACCGCCTCGAGGTCAGTTTCGCGTCCCTTGGCGGCGGCGGCTCGCGCCTCGATCGCGCGCATCCCGGCGACCGTCTCGAGGCACCCGGTGCGGCCGCAGCTGCAGAGCGCGCCGTGGTCGTCCACGACCGTGTGCCCGATCTCGCCGGCCCCGGAGCCGTCGCCCTGGAACAGAGCTCCGCGCAGGATGAGGCCGGCACCGACGCCGCGCCCGACACGGATCGCAATGAGGTTCGGGACCCGATCGCCGCCGGCGTAGGTGTATTCGGCGAGCGCTGCGGCCTGCGAGTCATTGGCAACGTTGACCGGGACCGCGTACCGCTCGGCGACGATCTCGCCGAGGGGCAGGTCCCGCCAGTCGAGGTTGACCGCCCGGCGGATCGTCCCGGTCCGCGAGTCCACGAGGCCCGGGGTCCCGATCCCGATCCCGAGCAGCGGTGCAGTCGTGCCGTCGAGGAGCTGATCGAGGAGCTCGAAGACCAGGCCGAGCGCGGCGTCGCCGTCCCGCCCGTCGACCGCCAGCTCGACGGTCCTGCGGATCTCGCCCCGGAGGTTGACGAGCGATCCGGCGAAATGCTCCTCACCGAGGTCGAGACCGACGACCAGGCGCGCGTCGTCGTCGACCTCGAGCAGGATCGGCGCCTTGCCGCCGCTCGACGGACCCCGCCCGATCTCGCGCACGACGCCGTCGTCGAGGAGCGAGGCGACGACGTCGGAGACGGTGCGCGACTGATCGGGCCGAGGTCGTACAGCGTGCGGACGACGAGCCGATCGTTGTGGACGCGGGTCTGCTGATGGGTCGCCTTGGTCGGGAGCGCCATCGGCCGCCTGGTTCCTCCTCACCGGATAGTCGACGCTCCTCCGGCGTCGGACTTCGTCCAGTCGATGGGCAAAGTGGCGGATGAGGCCGTGCTTTGTCAAGTCGCTGGACAAAGATTCGGCGCGGTGGACGTCGATTGCCATCCCGGGCCGTCGATTTCTTGCGCCCAGGCGAGCCTCGCCTGCAAGCAGCGACGGCGGCGGCAGGCAGGCGACTGTCGCCTACGGAACAAATTTCTGGCCTCGTTCGTGCGTGGCAACCCGTGCGGCGAGCGCGCTACCGCCGATCCTCAGGCGGGTCTCGCCTGCGCGCAAGAGAACGCGCCAGCGGTCGTTACGGTCCGACGAAGTTGAATCCGTAGATCGCCGTGACGCCATAGCAGAACGCCGCGATCCCGAGCAGGCCTGCGGCGATCGCTCCCCTGCCGAGGCGGCGCCGGAAGATCACCGCGAGAACGAGCCACAGAAGCGGCAACGCATCGACGATGAAGCGGTACCCGAACTGGGCATAGCCCGTCTCGCCGTGCATCAGCTCGACGAGCACGATCAGGCCCCCCGAGCCCAGCGCGTACGCCACGAGTGGATCGCGCAGCGGTGCCCGGATCAGCCAGCCGAGGATCGGCATCGTGAAGGTCACGGCTTGGCCGGCCCAGGTCGGATGCAGCCACGGAAACCCGTCGACGAAGTCCCACTGCCGGCCGAGCATCGCGAAGAGGCCGCGCGGAATGTAGAGCGGCGAGATGATCCCGTGCGTGTACCACGGCTCGGAGAGGACGGATTCCCCA
>VBLP01000580.1:3788-4730 GCA_005887925.1 Deltaproteobacteria bacterium
CCGCGCACCGATCGCAGCGCCGAGCAGAAGACCGGCCGGGATCGGCGCCCGGCGCGCGAGTGCCAGGCGCAGGACCGCGAGCAGGAGCGTGGCCGCGAGCGTCTCGGCGAAGAGGTGCGTGCCCCCGACCACCGATGCCCAGAAGAACTCCGAGCCGAAGGCCCAGGTGATCGTCAGGAACAGCGCGCTCCGGCGGCTGAGCCCGAGGTCGAGCGTCAGGCCCCACATCAGCCAGACGCCGATCGCACCGGCAACGGCGGACGTCAGGTCCGTGTCGAACGTCTGCCCGAAGACCGCGACGAATGGCAGCACCGCAACCGTTGCCGTCGGTGGGAATGGGACAAACCACTGGCCGTGATACAGCGCGAGCTCGATCCAGGTGTAGACGCTCCCATCGAGGTCGGCCCGGCCATGAAGCCAGGCGTCGGCCAACGGCAGGTACGGGTCCGTCGATGTTTGGTCCGGGCCGACCGACCAGTAGACCGCAAATGCGATGACCGCCAGAAGCGGCCCGATGAGGGCACCGCTCAGCACTGCCGCGGAGCGGGTCATTCAGTCGAGGAGGGCGCCGGCGGGGATCGTCAGGAACTCGGAGAAGGTGTCGTCGAGGACGAGACCGTCCAGAACCTCGGCAGCGTCGACGAGATGACCGTTTCCTCCGTCTGGGCCGCCCAGCGACGCGAGCTCGTCGTCGCGGATCGCGGTGTACAGGCCGCCGGTCACGAACCGGCCGTCCTCCATCTGAGCCCCGCCGACCCGCCATTGCCAGAGCTGCGAGCGGCTGATCTCGGCCGTCGCCGCGTCCTCCATGAGATTGTTGATCGCGGCCGCGCCGTTTCCGGCCAGCCAGGAGTCGAGATACTGGAGCGCGACGGACACGTTCAGCCGGACCCCGTTCTCGGTCACGCGGCCGCCCGGCACCGTGAAGTCGAGCAAATCGGC
>VBLP01000578.1:0-882 GCA_005887925.1 Deltaproteobacteria bacterium
AAGATCTACGTCGGCCACGTCGGTGACTCGCGGGTCTACCGCGTGCGAGAGGGCGGGATCGCGCAGCTGACCCGGGATCACTCGCTGCTGGAGGACTACAAGGAAGCCAAGCCCGACATGACCGAGGAGGAAGAGCGCAACTTCCCCCACAAGAACGTGATCACGCGCGCGCTCGGCATGCGCGAGACCGTCCAGGTCGACATCCGCAGCCACCACATCAAGAGCGGCGACGTCTACATCCTGTGCTCCGACGGGCTGTCGGGCATGGTCGTCGACCCCCAGATCTGCCAGATCGCGGCCAACGCCAAGAGCCTCGAGCGCGCGGTCGCCGAGCTGGTCGACGCGGCCAACCGCAACGGCGGCACCGACAACGTCACGACGCTGCTCCTGCAGTGCCTCGCGGCATAGCGTCGTGCGCTACCGCGTCACCTCCGGGTCGCTCACCGTCCAGGCGCGCTCGCGCATCCACGACACCACCACCGTGTGGCACCGGATCACCGGCGAGATCGTCGCCGATCCGGAGGACCTCGCCGACGTGGGCCCCGGCGGCACGCAGGCGCGCTTCGAGGTCGACATGACCGCGTTCGACGCCGGCGACTTCCTCAAGAACCGCAAGCTCCGCAAGGACTTCGATCTCGAGGCGCATCCGCGGGCGAGCTTTGCGCTCACCGGCCTCACCGACGTGGTGAAGACCGGCGCGACGTTCACCGCGACGGCCCGGGGCACGCTCAGCTGGCGCGGAAAGCAGATCGAGCTGGTGCTCGCCGGGCGCGGTACGCTCGATGACATGGCGGTCTCTGCCCACGCGACCTTCGATCTCGACATCCGGCGGCTCGGGCTGTCGGCGCCGCGGTTCCTGATGTTCAAGGTCGAGGACGAGGT
>VBLP01000578.1:888-11948 GCA_005887925.1 Deltaproteobacteria bacterium
CGCGCTGCTGGTCGCCGCGGCGTGCAGCAGCCGCGCCCCCGAGTTCGACGGCATCGGCGCGTGGCGGTTCTCGCGCACCACGCTCAAGGACATCACCGGCGGGCTGTGCCAGCCCACCGAGGTCAACGGTCAAAGGTATACGTGGTGCTTCGCGCAGCAGCCGCTCAAGATCGCGGGCAGCACCGCGGAGGTCGACCTGTACTTCCTCGGCGGCGAGCCGAGCGCGCGGCTGGTCGAGATCCAGCTCAAGGTCCGCGGCTGCCACGAGGACCAGGTCGATCAGTGGCTGCGCGCGTCGTTCGGCCCACCGATCGACAGCAAGTCGACCCGCGGTTACTGGAAGAACTCGTACCTCTGGGTCGCCTCGATGCTGCCGAGCGAGCCCGGCCGGTGCCTCGTGCGCGCCCTGCCGCTGTCCGAGACCGCCGAGATCGATCGGATCAAGCAGATGTAGCGCGGATGCAGCCCGCGCGGATCGCTCAGCTGCCGCGCTTGGTCTCGCGCGGGCAGCTGCCGCCGGCCTCGCCCGCCGCCTTGGGGCACACCCCGTAGAGCTCGTGGCGATGGCGCAGCACGGTGAACCCGCCGAGCCGCTCGGCGATCTTGTCCTGCAGGCGCTCGATCTCGTCGTCCTCGAACTCGAGGATCAGGCCGCACTTGACGCAGATCAGGTGATCGTGGTGATCGCCGACGACCTCGTAGCGCGCCTGGCCGTCGCCGAACTGCCGCTCGACGGCGAGCCCGCTGTCGACCAGCAGCTTGAGCGTGCGATACACCGTCGCGTAGCCGACCTTGGGCTGGCGCTTTCGCACCTTGAGCAGCAGCTCGTCGATCGAGACGTGCTCGCGGGTACGCAGGAACTGCTCGACGATCGCCTCGCGCTGCGCGGTGACGTTGAGCCGGCGATCCTGCACGTAGGCTCGCCAGCGCTCCTTGAGCTCGCCCGTGTCATCAGGACGGAATTCCGAGCGTTCGCCCATGGCGTCAGCTTCCCTTCACGCTGTCGGATCGTCAAGCGATCTCGGACCAGTGACTTTTGGTTTCGCGTTCGCTATGGTGCGTCGCGATGGCCGACGCGACCACCTCCGCCGGCGCCGCGTCTGGCTCCACCGGCCCGGAGCTGGGGTTCGACCAGATCCTCGCGCGCTTGCGAGAAGTCGTGATCCGGCTCGAATCCGGTGAGCTCACCCTCGAGCAGTCGCTCGTGATCTACGAGGAAGGCGTGCAGCTCGCGCGGCGCGGCCAGCAGCTGCTCACGACCGCCGAGCGACGCGTCGAAATTCTGTTGAGCGCGTCGGGCATCGTCGAGGTCGTGCCATTCAATGAAAGAGATGTGATCGGCGATGCAGATGGCGCGGGTAGTAAAATGCCGCGCGCCGGCCACGACCGCGGCGAATCGATCGGGGGCGGAACGAACGAGCCGGGTCCGGGGTAGCTGTGGGCAGCGGTCGCACCAGCCCGGACGGCGAGGCGACCCTCGCGCCGCAGAGCGCACCGCCGGCCCTGCACGGCTTCCTCGGCGACGTTCGCCGGCTGATCGATGCCGAGCTCGATCGCCGGCTCGCCCCGCCGGCCACCGATCCCGGCAAGCGGCTGCGGCCCGCCGTGGTGATCGCGGCGGCCGAGGCGTGCGGCGCGACGCGCGAGCTCGCGTTGCCGGCCGCGGTCGCGCTCGAGATGCTGCACGCGTACACGCTGGTCCACGACGATCTGCCCGCGATGGACGACGACGACGTGCGGCGCGGGCGGCCGACCGTCCACGTCGCGTTCGGCGAGGCGATCGCGATCCTCGCGGGCGACGGCCTGTTGACCGCGGCGTTCGGCGCGCTCGCCGAGATCGGCCCCGGCGCCTCCGCCGCGATGACGCTGCTCGCCCGGCGCGCCGGCGCGCGCGAGCTGCTCGCCGGACAGGCGCTCGACCTGACGCTCGCACCCGACGATCTCGCCGACATCGCCGCGGTCGAGCGGCTGCACGCCGCCAAGACCGGCGCGCTGTTCGCCGCCGCGGCCGAGCTCGGCGCCATCGCGGCGGGCGCCGCGCCCCACATCTGCGCCGATCTGGGCCGCTACGGCATGGCGATCGGCGTCGCGTTCCAGCACGCCGACGACCGCGATGACCACGACCTGATCGATCTCGCGGCGGCCGCGGCCGACCGGATGCGGGTGCTATGCGGCGAGGCGCGGGCGATCGCCCAGGCCATGGGCCCGCGCGGCGCGATGCTCGACGCGATCGCCGCCTGGATCACCGCGCGCGCCTGACCAGGCGGCGATGAAATTTGTCCTCGCAGATCGACGTTGCTACGGTCGTCCCATGCGGTCCGTGGCCTGCCTCCTCGCCCTGGTCGTCGCCTGCTCGGGTGACGACGCTCACAAGCAGACCACGATCCCGCGAACCGGCTCGCAGGCGGCCGCGTCCCCCGCCGCCGGCGACGCCGCACCGCACGACGCGCCCGCCGCCGCCGCGGCGCCGCTCACCGAGGAGATGGCGGCGCCGTACTGGACCACGCCCGACGAGAAGCTCGCCGCGCAGCAGTTCACGCTCGAGCAATGGCAGCCGGCCATGGCCGCGTTCGAGGCCGCGCTCGCCGCGCTCCCGGCCGCCGACCTGACCGCCGACATGGCCGGCCACAGGGCGCGGCTCCATCTGATGATCGGCCTTGCCGCCGAGCAGCTCTCCGACTGGGCCAGGGCGACCGATCACCTGAACGGCGCCCGCAATGACTTGCCGCTGATCGCCGACTACATCGGTTATCACGCCGCGAGCGCCGCCTACAACGCGCACCAGGCCGACGTCGCCCGCTCGCTCGCCGCCGCCGTCGCGCCCGACTCGATCGTCGGCGCCGACGCCGAGCTGCTGATCGGCGACCTGCTCCGCGACGCCAACGACTGGACCGCCGCCCGCGCGCACTACGCCGGCTACCTCCAGCGCCGGCCGCACGGCCCGCGGCACTCCGAGGCCCGGTTCCACCTCGCCGAGGCGACCGAGCACACCGGCGCGCCGGCGGTCGAGTCGATCTCCCTGTACCGCAAGATCGCGATCGACGATCCGCTGTCGCCGTGGGCGCCGCGGGCCCACGAGCGCATCGTCGCGCTCGCCCGGGCCAACCGGCTCGACGCCGCCAAGCTCGAGGCCGAGACCAGCGGGGAGCGCATCGCGCGCGGCATGCGGCTGTTCGATGCGATGCGCAACCCCGAGTCGGAGAGCGCGTTCGACGACGCGCTTCGCGATCCCAAGATCTCGGCCGCCGATCGCTGCGTCGCCGCGTACCACAAGGCCCAGAGCCGGTTCAAGGCGCGCGATCGCAAGGGCGCCGCGCCGATGTTCGACGACGCCGCCGCGGTCTGCGACAAGGCCGGCAACAAGGACCTCGAGATCAAGAGCGACTACCAGGCCGGCCGGTCGTACGCGTTCATCGGCGAGCACGAGACCGCGATCAAGCGCTACCAGGCCGCCCAGACCATCGACCCCAAGCACAGCTTCGCCGACGACGCGCTCCTGCGCGAGGCCGAGGAGTGGACCTCGCTCGGCGACGCCAAGCAGACCGAGGCCGTGCTGTCGTCGCTGCCCGTCAAGTTCCCCGGCGCCGACAACGTCGCCGAGGCGATGTGGCGCCTCGGCTGGCACGCCTGGCGCGACCAGAAGTACGACGACGCGATCCAGTGGTGGCAGAAGCAGATCGCGCTGGTGCCGCGCGACGACAGCTACTACGGCGAGGGCGAGCCGCAGTACTGGCTCGGCCGCGCCCACGCCGCCAAGCACCAGATGAAGGAGGCGATCGCCTCCTGGCAGGCCGCGATCCGGATCGCGCCCGCCGCGTACTACGCGCTGCTCTCGCTCAACCGGCTGCGCGAGGTCGATCCCAGGGCATTCGCCGCCACCGTCACCGAGCTCTCGACCGACCCCAAGGACTTCGATCCCAGGGCCCCGGCATTCACCTTCCGGCCCCGCCCCGAGTGGAGCACCCCCGGCTTCGCCCGCGCCATGGAGCTCCTGCGGCTCGGCCTCGGCGGTCCCGCCGAACGCGAGCTCAAGAAGCTCGGTCTCGCCGCGCCCGCCGACCGCAAGCGCGTCGACGACCCCGACAAGATCGAGAAGCTCTGGGCGATCGCCTACCTCTACGACCGCGCCGGCCGCCACGCCACGTCGATCTGGCCCACCCGCTGGCACATCCTCGACTACCGCGCGCAGTGGCCCATCGGCGCCAACCGCGCGCGCTGGCTGATCGCCTACCCCCGCGCCTACTGGGACCTCCTGACCCGCCACGCCACCGCCAACAACATCCCGATCGCCATGCAGATCGCGATCGTGCGCGAGGAGAGCGGCTTCGACCCGCTCGACGAGAGCTACGCCAACGCGATCGGCCTGACCCAGATGATCCCGCCCACCGCCGAGGACTTCGCCAAGGGCACCGGCATCGACCCCACCCGCGAGAACCTGCGCGACCCCGAGAAGAACGTCACGATCGGCAGCCGGTTCCTCGCCTCGCTCTACAAGCGCTGGGACCGCTTCACCCTGCTCATCCCGCCGTCCTACAACGCCGGCCCCGCCGGCGTGCGCAAGATGCTCAAGGCGCGCGGCACCTGGGACGCCGACGAGTTCGTCGAGGGCATCGTCGACGATCAGGCGCGCAACTACACCAAGCGCGTGCTCGGCACCTTCTTCACCTACAGCTGGCTCTACGATCACGACGTCCCCGAGATCCCCAACACCATCCCCAAGGCCCTCGTGCCGAAGAACTGATCCGACACGCGCAGCCGATTGTCAGACCCACGAGGTAGGAAACCCAACCCCATCCTCGACCCGGGATCGATACCGAAGATGGCGAGCTCACGCCGCCGTACAGCAACTATCGCCGACCGACGGACGGCTGTCACCTGGACGTGACGTTTCGTCATTGCGCCGGGCCTGCAGCTCATGCGAGACAGCGGACATCCGCCATGGCGAAGATCGGCCGCAACGAACCTTGCCCTTGTGGCAGCGGCAAGAAGCTGAAGAAGTGCTGCGGCGACCCACGCGCCGCGGCGGCCTATACCGGCATCGATCGGCAGAACGCGCTCGAGCGGCTCAACCAATGGATCGACGTGTTCGCCGAGGACGACTGGGAGGACGCGAGCGACGACCTCTGGGGCCACTACCTGGACCAGGCCGACGAGCTGCCGCCGGAGCTCATGCAGTTCTCGCAGGCGGTGGAGGATATGTGGTGCGCGTTCGACTATCTCGGCGAGCGCGGCGAGCGACTCATCGATGTCTTCATGGCCGAGGCCGAGCTCGGCGATGGCGAGCGCGCGTTCCTCACCGCGCTGCGCACGTCATCGATGCGGCTGTACGAGATCGTCGACGCGCTCCCGGGGGTGTCGCTGACGCTGCGCGACGCGATCGAGGGCGGCCAGGTCACGGTCAAGGAACGCACCGGATCGCGCACGATCGGCCGGCACGAGTACGTCGCCGCCCGTGTGGTCCCGCGCGGCCCGTCCGGCGGCCCCGAGATCGAGGCCGGGTTGCTCCATATCCCCGGACTGATCAAGGACTCGGTCGTGGCGCAGCTCCGCGAGCATCGCGCGCACTTCCTCGACGAACATCGCGGCGCGTCGATCGACGAGTTCTACAAGACGATGCCGCCGTTCTTCCACGATGTGTGGGTCGGTTCGTTTCTCGATCCGTACGTCCCGACTCCCAAGACCACCGACGGCGAGGACATGATCCCGACCGAGGTCCAGTTCGACGTCAGCGACCCGGAGGCGGTGTCGCGCGCGCTCGACGATTGCACCGAGCTCGAGCGCGACGGGGAGATCTGGACGTGGACGGGCAAGAACCACGAGGGCAAGCTGATCATCCTGGGCAAGGTCGAGCGCCGCGGTGAACGCCTGGTACTCGAGACCCTGTCGGTGGAACGCGCCGAGCGTGGCCGGGCGATGCTCGAGGCGATCGTCGGAGGATGTGTTCGTCACCGCGCGACCTCCCACGACAACCTGCATCGCGCGGTCAAGGAGAGCCTTCGTGCCAAGTATCTGCGAGGCGAGGACATCGAGGCAGACAAGCCCGACACGCAAGATGGCGGATTGCCGCCGGAGATCGTCGAGCCGCTGATCCTGGGACAGTACGCGACGCACTATCGCGCATGGATCGACGAGCCGGTGCCGGCGCTCGACGGGGCCACGCCGCGGGCCGGCGCGCGCGACCCCAAGCTCCGCCAGCGCACCATCGAGCTCGTGCAAGGGCTCGTCGCGATCTACCAGAACGCGTTGCGGCGAGGCGAACCGGCCTACGACCCGTCGTGGATGTGGGCCGAGCTCGGCCTGGGCGACGAGGACGCTACTCACCATCCGCCGCCGCTGGTCTACGAACGCGTCGCCGGCGCCATCGCAGGCAGCGGCGACCTCGTGCGC
This sequence comes from Deltaproteobacteria bacterium, assembly GCA_005887925.1. Lineage (GTDB taxonomy): Bacteria > Myxococcota_A > Polyangia > Haliangiales > Haliangiaceae > JABFXX01. Next base: position 7,276 of record VBLP01000578.1, read on the forward strand.
GCTGTCGCGGAGCGGATCCGCGGCGCGCCCGGGTTTGACGAGGTGCGAACCATCCTGACACCCGAGGCCGAAGCGATCGATCTCGACATCCAGCGCTTCGTCCGCGGCGACGGTTCCGCGGCGACACCCTACCTGCGGATGATGATCGATCACGAGCTGCATCGCCGCAAGACGTTCTGGGTCGACGAGTCGCTCGCCTACATGCTCGACCAGACCGAGCTCGACGTGATCGGCAGCGAGCTGCGCATACCGTTCGCGTCGTTCGCGCTCGTGTTCACCGATCGCCACGTGCTGTCGCTCGCCGAGCGGCTGCTCGCCAGGCAGCGAGATAACCCGCTCGCCGGGCACCTGCTCCGTGTCGCGACGGTCGATGTCGCCGAGTACCAGCGCAGCGGTCGCCGGGGGCTGGACATCTGCTTCGCATTCGATGCGCTCGGCGCCGACCTCCCCGCGCTGGTTCGCCACGAGATCGCGCTCGATGATGACGCGCGGGTCCAGGCGTACCTCGACACCATCGCGCCGCTCCCCGCGATCGATCCACCACCGCCGGACACCGATCCGGTGCGCGGGCTGCTTCGCATCACGATCAACGCGATCCTCTACGCCACGAGCGCGGGTGTTGCGCCCGAACGCCGGTCACCTCCCTCGTCGCGTGGCCCCAGGGCAAGGCCGATCAGCTCCGACGACGTCTTCTACCTCCCCGGGACGATCGACATCTCGCGCGTGCGCAAGCTGCAGGAGCTCGAGCGTGCACCGGAGGGCCGCGTCCTCATGCGGCGCCACATGGTCCGGGGCCACTGGCGCCGCGCCGCGAAGACCTGGACCGACCAGCGCCTGCGCTGGATCGAGCCGCACTGGAAGGGCCCCGACATGGCGGCGGTCATCGAGCGCGCGTATCGGCTCAAGGCATGACCGCCACCGGATCGGTCCCGGTTCGTCACTTCGGGGGCATGCGGAGGGCGCCGTCGAGCCGGATGGTCTCGCCGTTGAGGTAGCCGGTCTCGACGATCGCGGCGACGAGCGCGCCGTACTCGGCGGGATCGCCGAGCCGCTTGGGGAACACGACGTCGGCCGCGAGGGCGGCGCGGCGGTCGTCGGCGAGCGTCCCGAGCATCGGCGTGTCGAAGATGCCGGGCGCGATGGTCACGACTCGGATCCCGGCGGGCGCGAGATCGCGGGCGGCGGGCAAGGTCATGCCGGCGACGCCGGCCTTGGAGGCGGCGTAGGCGATCTGGCCGATCTGGCCGTCGAAAGCGGCGACCGAGGCGGTGTTGACGATCACACCGCGCTCGCCATGGTCGAGCGGCTCGGACCTGGCGATCGCCGCCGCGGCGAGCCGCATGACGTTGAAGGTGCCGACCAGGTTGACCGCGATGACCTTCTGGAACAGCTCGAGGTCGTGCGGCTTGCCGGTGCGGTCGAGCGTGCGCGCCGCCCAGCCGACGCCGGCGCACGACACGCAGATGCGGAGTGCACCGAGCTGGGTCGCGGCGGCGATCGCGGCCTCGACCTGCGCGGGGTCGGTGACGTCGGCCTTGGCGAAGGTGGCGCCGATCTCGCTGGCGAGCGCGGCGCCGCGCGCTTCGTCGCGATCGACGACGACGGCCCGCGCGCCGCCTGCGACGAGCCGCCGCGCCGTCGCGGCCCCCAGGCCGGAGGCGCCACCGGTGATGAGTGCAACCGATCCGCTGAGCTTCATGCCGCGACCATACAGCGATCGGGCCGTTCGATCAGCGAGCGCGGCCGGTCAGACGTTGTCGCACAGCGTGCCGAGGAACGTATAGATGCCGAGGTCCTTGAAGATCACGACCGAGTTGATGTCGGTGTCGAGGAACACCAGCTCGGTCCGCTTCCCGCCCTTGACCCAGGTCATGGTCTCCTTGTTGTTCTCGCTGTTGCGGACCAGGCGGAGGTCGCCACTCTTGGTCGAGAACACATCGCCGGCGCTGTCGCTCGCGACATCGGTCAGCGGCATCTGCTTCATCGCGCCCTTGCGGCCGACGAACACGCGATAGCCCTTGCCGCCGTAGATCTTGGCGAGCCGATCGACGTAGTAGTACACGCCGCTGTCGTCGCGGGCGAGCAGGTGGGGGACGCGGATGATGCCCATGGTGACGAACGCGGTCTTGTCGAGGATCGCCTGGGCCTTGGCGCCGCCGAGCTCGGTCAGGCCCGCGTCGTCCTTGCCGCGGCAGGTCTTCTGGTAGCTGCCGTCCTTTTTGTGCTCGAGCGAACCGAGGTGCGAGCCCTCGGGCACGCGGGGCGCCCAGGTGTTGAACTCCCAGCGGCCCTCGCCATCGCTCGACGAGCCGATGATCACCTGCTCGTAGACGGTCTTGGCGTTCGGGCCGTAGAACACCTTGGGATCATCGGTCCGGAACACGACGTAGGTGCCGCCCTGCGCGTCCTGCAGGACCACCGCCTTGGCCTTGAGCTCCTTGATGTCGACCGGCTTGGGCGCAGGATCGGCGGCGGCGCCAGAAACCACGGCGCCGGCGACGACCACGCCGATGACCCAACCTCGTGCATGCATCGGTGTCTCATTATACGCTGGTCAGCGATGGCGAATTCCCCTGCGCGTGCGGCCATCGACGTGGGCTCGGTGATCGCCGATACCTACAAGATCGAAGCGCTGCTCGGCCGCGGCGGGATGGGCGCGGTGTTCCTCGCCAGCCACCGCCGGCTCGCCGGCAAGCAGGTCGCGATCAAGGTCCTGCACACCGAGCTCGAGGACGCCGACATCGTCGCGCGGTTCCGCCGCGAGGCCGAGATCGCGGCCAGGCTCAACCACCCCAACATCGTCGGCGTGATCGACTACAACGTCGCACCCGACGGCACACCATACCTGGTGCTCGACTACCTCGAGGGCGAGACCCTGGCCCAGCGCATCGACCGCGGGCCGCTGCCGCTCGACCAGGTGATGTCGATCGTGCGCCAGGTCGGCTCGGCGGTCGCCGCCGCGCATCGCGCCGGCATCGTGCATCGCGATCTCAAGCCGCAGAACATCTTCCTGGTGCCGACGGAGGTCGACGGTCGCGTGGTCGAGATCGCCAAGGTCCTCGACTTCGGGATCTCGAAGATCCGCGGCTCGCAGACGGTGAAGACCCAGGACAGCGCGCTGCTCGGCACGCCGCAGTACATGGCGCCCGAGCAGGCGACCGGCCAGCACGCCAGCGTCGACGAGCGCACGGACGTGTTCGCGTTCGGCGCGATCGTCTACGAGATGCTGACGGGCCAGCCGGCGTTCTCCGGCGCGTCGATCCCCGCGGTCGTGTTCAAGGTGGTCTACGAGCAGCCGGCGCCGTTGATCGAGCAGGCGCCGTCGGTGCCACCCGCGGTAGCCACCGCGGTGAGCCAGGCGATGGCCAAGCAGTCCGGTGACCGGTTCCCGACGATCGCCGCGTTCGTCGAGGCGGTCACCGGCCAGCCGCTGACCCTGGTGCGCGGCCAGCCGCCGGCACCGGCGGACGCGGCCGGGCCGCCGAGCGCGTCGCGCCGGGTGGCCACCGGCGAGGCGTTCGCACAGACCATGGGCTCGGGCGATCACGGCGAGTCGCCGATCGGTCCGCTGGCGACGGCGCCCGGTCCCACCGCGGGCGGGCGACGGGCCGCCGGCACAGCCCCGAGCCACGCCCCGGCAGTCGCCACGCCGAGCGTCGAGCAGCCGGCCGGAAAGCTCGGTGAGCCCCGCCGCCGGTCCAGCGGCGTGATCGCCGCGGTCGCGATCGCCGGCGCGGTGGCTGCCGCGGTGGTGGTGTACCTCGTGATGCGCAACCGCGGCGTCCCCCCGGTCCATCGGCCGGACGACCTGCTCGTCACCGCCGGCTCCGCCGATCACCGGACCCGGACCGATGCAAGACCGGCGGTGGCGGGAACAGCGGCGGGATCGCCGGCGCCCGTGGCGAGCGGCTCGGGCTCGGGTGACGCGAGCGGCTCCGATGCGGTAGACGCGAAGGTTTCCGCATCTGGCGGCCCAGGTCCGGCCAGAGGCCCCGATGCCGGAGGTGCACCCGTACGGCAGATCCGCGACGATCACCGGTCAGGCGGCAAACCGATCTTGCACGGGGCGACGCCGGCAACGCCGGACACGGCGGACGATGTCGACGCGCGCGCCAAGCTGGTACAAGCGGAAGCCGCGCTCGGCCGGCATGAGTACGACCTGGCGGAGCGGGCGGCCAGTGCGGTGATCAACTCCACAGCAAGCGCCCGGCAACGCGCCACCGCGCGGCTGGTCCACGGCACCGTCCAGTGCGCCGCGCGCAACGACCAGGAGGCCGCGCAGATCGATCTGCGCAACCTCGACGGTTTCCGCGGGCTCAAGGCCCGCCTGATCGCGGCGTGCCAGAGCCACGGCATCCAGCTCGCACCCTAGTGCCCCGCTATCCCGCGCTGGCTCGTTGCGACCTGGTGTTCGCGATCGTGTCGGCGCGGCGAGCGCTGTGACGAACACTGTGTTTTCGTGACGCAGCTCACTCCATAGATCGAGCCTGGATTGGCCTCATCTGGCTTCCACTCCCGATGAACTGTGGCGAAACAATGAAGTTTCACTTATGCGCACAGGTCGCATATGATAACGGCGGGTGAGCCTCGGATGAGGCATACCGGGACAACGTATTTTCACAGACCGTGGGAAAGGCGTCATGACGCCCAAGAGGCTTGTCGTCGAGGAGGAG
>VBLP01000582.1 GCA_005887925.1 Deltaproteobacteria bacterium
GGTGCACGCTGGATGTGCCGCGCTGGCGCGGCCCGCGGCCGCTGCTGGTGGTGCTGCATGGCGATGGGGAGCATGCCGGCGATGAGGCCGCACGCTGGAAGAGCGTCGCGCTGCCGCGCGGGTGGGTGGTGCTGTCGCTGGAGTGTCCGCGCGAGCGCGGCTGCGCCGACGGCAGCTGGTACCAGTGGCGGGGGGCACCGGACTGGATCCACGCGCAGGTCGACGCGGTGGTGCGCAAGTTTGCCATCAACCGGCGGCGGATCTATCTCGCCGGCTGGTCGGGCGGCGCGACGTACCTCGGGATGAACGCGGCGAGCTGGGCGCCGGAGTTCGCCGCCGTGGTGTTTCATGGTGGCGGGCAGCCGCCGGCGGATGAGGCGTGCCCGGCGCGCCGGCTGCCCGCGTATTTCCTCGTCGGGGATCGCAACCCGGCGCACCCGGCGGCAGAGCGGCTGCGCAGCTACTTCGCGCGCTGCAAGCAGGAGGTCCGGTGGGACCTGGTCACGGAGGGCGACCACACCGAGGAGGACCACGCGCTCGATCGGCGCAAGGCGGCGCGGATCCTCGCGTGGTTCGCGGCGCGGCCGCGGCTGGGTGCGTTGGCGCCCACATCGGTGGCGGGCCGCGGCTGTGACGAGCGAGGCGCGCCGGGGCGGGGTCGAGCGTCGCGGCTGGCAGATGCGCCGTGTCGCCGGCCGGTGCGCGGCCGCTCGCCCACGTCATGACCGCGAGCGGCGCTGTGGCCGCTGGGGTTAGAGTCGGGGCGGAGGTCACGATGCCGTACTGCGAGGGCAGGGTCGTTCACGACGCCGACTCCCACATCTTCGAGCCGCCCGGCACGGCGGAGCGCCACGCAGATCCTGCGATCCGACCGCGGCTCGCCGAGGCGCTGCGCACGCTCGCGTGGTCGCCTGCGATCGAGGCGGCGGTGGCGCGGCAGCGCGAGCCGGAGTTCCGCGCGCGCGACGCCGACGAGATCATGCTGCGCAAGAACTGGCTCGCGCCGGGTGCGGTGTTCGCCGCGGACCGGCCGGCGGCGCTCGACCTGCTCGGGTTCGCCAGCCAGCTCGTGTTCACCACGACGTACCTGGGCGCGCTCCGCGACTTCGAGCGCGGCGACGATCTCGACCTGAGCTACGGGCTGGCGCTGGCGCACAACCGCGCGATCGTCGAGTTCTGCGGTCGCGACCGGCGGCTGCTGCCGGTCGGCTACCTGCCGCTCGGCGATATCGTGCGCGCGAGCCGCGCCGCCGAGCAGGCGATCGAGCTCGGCGTGGCGGCGCTGATGATCCCGTCGCACCCGCTGCGTGCGCACGCGCAGAGCCACATCGGCTTCGACCCGATCTGGGCCCGCGCCCAGGACGCCGGCGTGCCGATCGTGTTCCACGTCGGCGGCGAGCAGCCGATGGACCCGGTGTACAAGGTCAACGGGCTGCCGCCGGTGCCCGACTTTCACGGCGGCGATTCGAACTTCACGTCGGTGTCGTACCTGGCGATCCCGTACGCGCCGATGCAGACGCTGGGCACGATGATCTACGACGGCGTGCTCGATCGCTTCCCGCGGCTGCGCATCGGCGTGATCGAGCTCGGCGCGAGCTGGGTGCCGGGCTGGATGCGCGCGCTCGACGCGGGCGCGGAGGCGTTCCGCAAGAACGAGGAGCGCCTGCAGCGGCTGAGCCTTCTGCCGAGCGAGCTCGTGCGCCGCCAGGTCCGCGTGACGCCGTACCCGCACGAGCCGGCGGGCTGGATCGTCCAGAACTCGGGCCCCGAGGTGATGATGTTCTCGTCGGACTATCCCCACGTCGAGGGCGGCCGCAACCCGCTGCGCCGGTTCGAGGCCAGCCTGGCGGGGTGCAGCGACGCCGAGCGCCGCGCGTTCTACTGCGACAACTTCGTCGACTTCATCGGCCCGCGGCTGGTGCGGGCGTGACCGCCGAGCGCGCCGCGCGGGCGGCGAGGACCGCGCTCGCCGTGCAGCGCTTCGTCGACACCGATCTCGACCGGCTGCTCGACGATCGCGCCGCGACCGATCCGATGCCGGCGATGCTCGCGCTGTTCCAGCGCACCGCGGCCGGGGTTCCCGCCTACGCGGCGTTCCGTCCTGGGCAACGAGACCCCACTGTCGATCACGGTCCGCCGCTAGGCTAGCGCTCGCCGAAGTAGATCGCCGACATGAACATCGCGAGGTCGAGCGGCGGTCCGAGCTGGCGTAGCTCGTTGCCCGCCGCGGGCGTGTATGGACGGCAGGTGGTGCCGTCGAACTGAAACAGCGGAGTCGCGACGATGTCACCGATCTCGCGGACCTGGAATGGGCGGTTCGTGGTCGCATGAGCGATGCGCTGGCACGCGTGCTGCGGCACCTCGGCGACGCGGACCTGTGCGGTGCAGCCGTCCGTGAACAGCGTGGTCCCGGCCGCGAGATTCGCGGGGAGGCAGCGGATCGCATCGCGCAGCGCGCGGGGCCGGCAGTCGAGGCCGGTCGCGGTATCGAACACCCGATCATCGAACAGGTGGAGCGCGCCGTGATCGAGCACGATGCGCTGGAGGCGCCGGCCGCGGACCTCCTCGAGCGAACGGCCCAGCGCGGGCAGCTCGATCGGCGCGTCGATCGAGAACAGCCGGTCGCCGGTCGGCACGCTGACCGGGGTGCAGGCGCCGCCGTCGCGGCGATAGACCGGCGGCGCCAGCTCGCGCCCGATCCGGTGATAGCTCGCGCAGCCCGACGGCTCGATCAACCGCGCGATCGCCGGGACCGTCGCCGAGCCGACGGCCATGGCGGGCTCGCTGCACGTCGGGTCGCCGAAGTAGATCGCGGTCGCGGCGGCGATCGGTTCGCACAGGGCGCGGCCATCGCCTTGTACCGTGGCGGTGCAGACGGCGTCGAGCTCGCGGTCGCGCAGGCCGGACGCGACGCGCATGCCGTCGTCGCTCTGCCGGATCTGCAACGCGAGCCGATCGTCGCCGACCTCGTCGCTGCCGAGCGCGACCAGGTCCGTGCCGTCGACCTCGTCGCCGATCGCGAAGAAGCTGGTGAGGCCCTGCGGGACGGCGGTCGGCCCGATGCATGCACCGCCGGCGATGCTGTAGTACTGCGTGATCGCCGCGGCCGCCGCGCCGGCCCGGAACACCCGGGTCGCGATGCCGCCGCCGGCCAGCGTGTCGCCCGCGACGAAGTGGGTCGGCTTGGCGACCGTGCGGCCCAGCCCGATCCGCATCGTGCACGCCGCGTCGATGTACTCGGCGTCGTCGGCGACCGGGACGCAGCGCACGGCGCCGTCGCTCCATGGCCTGGGCGCGCAGCGGGTGTGGAGCTGGGTGTCGTAGAACTCGCCGGCCACCGCCAGCTCGGTGCCATCCTCGTAGCGGTACTTCTGCAGCGCGAGCCGCGTGCCGCTCACCGCGGTGAACGGATCGCCGGCGCGCTGCAGGTTGTCGCCGCACGCGGCGCACGCCACGGCGACGGCGAGCCAGCGCGCGGTCATGGAATGTACTCCACACCGATCGACGGAAAGATCGGCAGTCCGTTGGTGTAGCTCAGGCGGGTGTAGTCCTTGTTGTAGGTCACGCCTTCGGGGTTGTGGCGATTGACCACGTTCTGGATATCGATGTAGAGGTTGAGCGTGCCCCACGGCCGCAGCCAGCCGCGGTCGACGCGGAGATCGAGCTGGAAGAAGTCGGGGAGGCGCTGCGACAGGAGCGGCCCGTCGACCGCGACCCAGTCGCCGCTGGACTTCTGGTAGGCGCCCGCGACCGGCGTGTACGGGTTGCCGGTGGTGTAGCGCAGCCGGCCGCCGAGCCGCCACCGGCCGAGCTCGGTCGTGCCGACGATCGTCAGCGAGTGCGGCTGATCGAGCACGTAGGGGTGCGCGTCGTCGCCGCGCGTCGGGTTGGTGCGGTACGAGCGCGCATAGGCGTAGGCGATCCAGCCCGTCCATGCGCCGAGGTTGCGCCGTGCGATCAGCTCGACGCCGTACGCGGTGCCGCGGCCGATCGCCTCGCGAAAGCTGTACGAGCCGAACTGGCTGTCGACCAGCTCGCGGCTGACACCGAGCAACCCGCCGGACTCCTCGCCGCCGTTGGCCGAGATCGGCGTCGCGCCGGTGAGCGCGTCGACCGGGAGCTGGCGCAGGTCCTGGTAGTACACCGTCGCGGACAGCTCCTTGTCGTCGCCGAGGATGGTCTTGACCGTCGCGGCGGCCTGGGTCGCCGACGATCCCAGCATCACGCGGTCGCCGAAGATCGGATCGAGATCGGTGATCAGCGGCGGCTCGTGGTAGCGGCCGACCGACTGGCTCAGCGTGATATCGTCCGCCAGGTGCTCGGTGACGACGATCCGCGGATCGAGCGTCCAGTGATCGGACAGCCCGAAGTGATCGCCGCGCAGCCCCGGCCGGATCTCGAAGCGCTCGCCGCCGACGAACCACGACTGCTCGATCCACGCGCCGGCGTCCGCCGCCCATCGCGCGAGGCTGCGGTGGATCACCATCGTGGGTGCTGGATCGAGCCGGGTCGGCGGCGGCGTGTTGATGATGTCGTAGCTGTGGCGCTGCCAGCCGCCGTCGAGCCCGGCCGACAGCGTGCCGCCCGCCGCCGGGGTCGAGACCCGGGCGCGCAGCGACAGCGGCAAGGTCGTGCGATGCAGGCCCTTGTCGATGTCGTTCTGGTTGGCGCGCGCATTGACGTCGTCGACGCCGAGCGACGGCATCGCCTCGAACGAGGTCGCGCCGCTCACCGCACGGTAGCGCACACCCAGCCGCGCGAACCGCGAGGTGTAGCTCAGCGACTTGACGTTGCTGGTGTCGAACCCGGCGGCGCTGGCCGCGCTCGGGTCATGCACCAGCGTCAGCAGATCGTCGGAGCCGAACGCGATCGCCATCCAGCGGCCATCGCCGGACTCCCAGCGCAGCTGCGCGTCGCCGTAGCGCGGCACCAGCACGAGATCGAGGCTGGCGGCGCGGATGATCGCGTCGAAGTACGACCGCCGCGCGCCGACGAGCCACGTGCCCTTGAGCGGCCCGGGGCCCTCGGCGAGCGCCCCGGCGCTGATCAGGCTCAGCTCGCCGCCGACGCGCCACTGATCCCTGCGCCCGGTGCGCGACGTCACGATCGCCACGCCGCCCAGCCCGCGGCGTAGCGCACGCTGGCGCCGCCCGGCTCGAGCGTGACCTCGTCGACCGCGCCGGTCGGCAGGAACGACGCGATGCCGCCGAAGTGATAGAGCAGGGGCACCTCGATGTCGTCGAGGTAGACCTTGGTGTCGCGCGGCGCGGTGCCGCGCAGCGCCAGCCCGCCGAGCCCGAACGGCGTGCGCGCCACACCCGGCAAGCTCTGCAGCGCGCGCAGGACGTCGTTGCCGGCCCCGGGCTGGTTGCGGATCCCGGTCGTGTCCAGGTGCAGCGGCGCGCCGGTCGGCGGCCGGCCGCTGAGCCGGATCACCTCGCTCGCGGCGCCCGCCGCCTCGAGCCGGATCGCGAGCGCCGAGCCGATCCGCGCGGAGCCGAAGTACGCGCGGTAGCCATCGGCGATCACCACCACGTCGAGCCGCCCGAACGCGACATCGGTGACCCGGAACTGGCCCTGGTCGTCGGTCGCTGCCTCGCCGTTGCCGACGGTGACGAGCGCGCCCACCACCGGCAGCCCGGTCGCGTCGTCGACCACCGAGCCGGTGACCGCGCGATCGGCGAACGCGGCAGGGGCGATCGCCGTCACCGCGATCGCGGCTACCAGCGAGAGACGGCTCATACGATCACGCTACGACGATCTGTCCTGCAGATCGATTGCTACGGCGCGCCGTACCGGAGCCCGGCACCTCGGCGTCCCGGTGCGGTGCGTGGCCGGTACCTCGGCGTACCGGGAGCTGCACGACCCGGCACCTGCAGGTACCAGCCAGACGACGCTCCGGGCGGACCACAGCGTGGCGTGGTGCTTGCTACCCGTGGCGCCATGCCAGTCAAGTCCCTCCTCCGCGATCCGCTCTGTTCCTTCGGCGCACTCGGTCTCCTCGGCCTGCTTGCCTGCAGCCACCCGCCGGGCGGCGACGGCACTTCGGACGGCGCTGCAGCCGACGATGGCGCGAGCCTCGATGCGGATTCCGTCGTGGCTGCCTCGGGCCGCGGCACGGTGACCAACGTCCGTAACCTCGCGAGCTGCCCGTCCGGCGCGCCGGCCGGCTCGACGTGCAGGCAGGTGACCGTGACCGGCTGCCCGGGCATCACGAGCGAGCCGATCGACGCCGTCGTCGCGCTGCTGCCGCAGACCGGCAGCTTGCGCGGCACCGTGGTCCACCTCAAAGGCGGCGGCGGCGAGGGCTTTCAGATCGGCGGCACGCAGCAGTACCAGGCCGCCGGATTCCGCAATGTCTACGTCGCGTGGCTCAGCGACTGGGAGCAGACGCTGAGCTCGGGGATCAAGACCGCCGCCTGCCGGCCCGCGACGATCTTGCAGTGGATCTTCCTCGAGCCCACGCTGCACAACGGCAGCCGGAGCGCCGCGTTCTGCGGCGAGGGCTTCTCGGGCGGCTCCGGGCAGCTCGGCTACGCCCTCGCGCATTACGGGATGAGCGGCGTGCTCGATTACGTCAACGAGCTGTCCGGACCGCCGTTCGCGCGCATCGACCTCGGCTGCAACGGCGACGCGCCGCCGACCGCGGTCGTCTGCGGCGCGACCGACACGCTCCGGCTGCCGCAGTCGGTCACGCAGTGGGAGAACATCCGCTCGCCGCTGATGTGCGGCAGCACCAACGTGCCGGCCACCGAGCTGGCGCGCTGGAACGCCGACTCGATCGCCGTCGGCGGCGTCTACGGTTACCCCCGGACCCAGGTCCAGTTCTTCGCATGCACGTTCCAGGCGACCGCGGTGACCGCACAGGGCAAGATCTTCTTCGATCTGATCTCCCAGACCGAAGGCGGCGATCCCAACCTCGCGCAGTATCACTGCTACTCGCAGGCCGACGGCTGTCAGGGCGAAGGTCTCGGCACCGGCAACGCCGATGCAACCCAGGCGTTGCTCGCCAGCTGCGTGCCGCGTCACCAGTAGCGCCAGGAGAGTCACCACGTTCGGAGCAAGATCCTCGACCAACGGACATGTATTTGGGACAGGGCGCAGAATCCAGACCTCCTGACATGACCTGTGCGTCCTCGACGAGGACATGGGGCGCGGCCGCCTTCAGGGTGCAGCCAAACCTGTCCGGTTTTCGTGGCCGCGCGGCGAGGGTCGGGGGTCACCGAGCCGTCCCAGCCCGGGCTGTTCTCACCCGGCTCCGTGCGGGCCGACGAATCGCGATCAAGGCGCGCTGCTTGCTGAACACGCAGGACGTGCCGGGCGCCGTCTGATCGCCGATCAGAAGCAGAAGATCACGGGAGAACGCGGCGCCGGCCTGTGACCAGCCCGTGGAGGCTCACGAAAGCTCCTGCTCACAGCCCTGTGCTTGCACCGACGCTGCCCGGCCAACAGTTGATCATCATCGCGATGAACATCAATGTCTCGCTGATCACGGAGCCTCGGGGGCACAACGATCGATTGGCTCACGCGATGTGCCATCGCTTGATCGGGAATGCACCGTCGTGAAATATGGCAATTGTTGGCAATGAGGCGATTCTGCTTGACGCGTCCTGATTCGATTTACGGCCGGGATCCCGAGCGGCGTATTGATCTTCGCTGGGAAGCGCTGACTTGCGCGCTGCGCGTGAAATCCCGCTTGGCCCGCGAATTTCCGACGACGACCGTGAATCGTCGCGCAGAGCGCAAGCCACGACCTCGAAAACCCATGTGCTAAGAGGAGTGCGCATCGCGAGCGGGAGACTGACCATGCTGTGTGAAGGAGTCGAGAACGCAGTCGAGAGCGGATCGGCGCCCACGTGGACGCCACCACGGGAAACACCGATCGACTGGCGGACGGTCGATCGCGCGTTGCGGGCGATCCGGCGGAGTCGCGCCGCGCTCGATGCCGAGGAGATGCACTGGCTGCGCGAGGCCGAGGCACTTCAGATCTGGCGTCCGCTTGGTATGGTCTCGGCGCTCGATTACCTCGAGCGTGCGCTCGACTATGCACCGCGCACCGCGCAGGACCGTTTGCGGGTCGCGCGGGCGCTCGGTGCGCTGCCCGGGCTCAGCGCTGCGCTCGCCGGTGACGAGCTGGCGATCTCCGCCGTCCGCGAGCTGACCCGCGTGGCGACGCCCGCGACGGAAGCGGCGTGGATCACCGCCGCCGCCGGGAAGAACCTGCGCCAGATCGAGGAGCTCGTGGCCGACCATCGCCCGGGAGATCGCCCCGACGACCCACCCGATCCGACGGCGCGTACGCACGTCGTACGGTTCGAGCTCGCGGCCGAGACCTTCGCGCTGCTGCGCCAGGCCCGCATGGTGCTCCACGACGAGCGCGGCACCAACCTCTCCGATGACGCGTTCGTGGGTGCGCTGTGCAGCACCTTGCTCGACGGCGCGTCCGTCGCCGAGGCCACCGGCCGGGCGAAATACCAGATCGCGGTCACAGTATGTCAGCGCTGTCGCCGGGGCTGGCAGGAAGGCGCCGGCGCGCAGGTCGCGATCGAGCCCGCGGCGGTCGACCGGGCCATGTGCGATGCCCAGCACATCGGATCGATCGACGGTTCGGCGCCGGAGCGCGCGTACCAGGACATTCCACCGAGCGTCGCGCGGTTCGTGTGGCGTCGCGACGGCGGCCGCTGCCGCGCGCCGGGCTGCCGCTCGTCGCGCGGTTTGGAGCTGCATCACCTGGTGCATCGCGCCGACGGTGGCAGCCACGACGCCTCGAACCTCGCGCTCCTGTGTTCGGCCTGCCACCTCGCCCACCACCGGGGAGTGCTGACGATCTCCGGCACGGCGGATCATCTCGAGGTCCGACGCCCGCGACAAGCTTCCGCGGCGGACATCGCGGAGCTACCGATCGACGCAGGCTCGCGCGCCCACGTGGGCGTACGCGTCCCGGTCGATGGCGCCACCTCGATCGCCGAAACGGGTGACCAAGACACCGAGGTGCCGGCGTTCGCTGCGCACCAGAGTACGGAGGCGGTGCCGATCTCGAGCAGGGTCGCGCCGGTCGACGAGGAGGCCGACCGTGGGGCAACGATCTCGGCGGCCGAAGCAGGTGCTCGCAGCACGGCCGAGGCAAGCGCCGCCGTCGCGCAGGGGAGCACGGAGCCCAGACCGCGCTCGAACACCAGCAGCGGCGCCCACGTGGGCGCGGCCAGCAGGCTCGATACCGCGATCCTCCGGACACAGGCGAAGGCGGCGCTCACCGGGCTGGGATGGAAGCCGGCCATTGCTTGCTCTGCGATCGCTGCGGCCCTGGCGGCTGCAGCCGACGGGATGACACTCGAGCAACTGATCTTCGAGTCTCTGCGCCGATGTCCAGTTCCCAAGGCGTGAGCGCGAGTCGAGCGAAGTTGTAGCGCCCACGTGGACGCGGTGGCACCTGGCGCTGACCGGCGTCCTGCATGAGCGCTACACAGGGACGCACTGACCTCCAGAGTTCCACCCGGGGTGGTCATGAAATGTGGAGTTCGAAGCGAAGCGGGCGGTCCCGGATGTCACCCGGCAGGGTGAGTCTCCGCGCGGTGATCTCCG
>VBLP01000583.1:0-4455 GCA_005887925.1 Deltaproteobacteria bacterium
CCGGCGACCAGGCCGCGGTCATCGAGCTCGGTCGCGACGGCGCGGGGCAGCGGCGTCGCGCCGGGGAAGCACGCGCCGGACAGCCCGAGCGGCTCGGCGACGTGGACGCGGAAGGCGTCGTCGAGCGGCCGCCCGGCCGCGCGCTCGACGATCGCGCCGAGCATGAGGTAGCCGAGGTCGCTGTAGACGGCGGCGACGCCGGGCGCGGCGGCGGGATGGCGCGCCGCCAGATCGAGCAGCTCGGCGCGCGGATCGGGGTGGGCGCCGGCGCGGAGGGTCCGGAAGAACTCGACGTGGGCGGCGCAGCCGGCGGCGTGTGCGAGCAGCTGGCGCACCGTGCCGGTGGTCGCGGCGTCCGGCAGCCAGCGCCGCACCGGCGCGTCGAGGTCGAGCGCGCCGTCGCCGACCAGCACCATCGCGAGCGCGGCGGTCGCCATCGGCTTGGTGAGGGACGCCAGATCGAACGCGGTGCGCTCGTCGATCGCGGGTCCGGCGTCGGGGACCCGCCGCAGCGTGCCGCGCACCACGCGCTCCTGCTCGACGCCGGCATCGCCGATCGACAGCGCCGCCGCCGAGCCGAGCGGGGCGGCGAGCGCCGCGTCGATCAGAGCCGCGAGCTGGTCCACACGTGGTATCGTATACGTGTTCCGACGAGACTTCCCGACCGCGACAGCGACCGGCGTGCTAGGATGCGCGCTTCGTGACTCGCTACGAGCTGCTCGAGCGGATCGGCGTGGGCGGGATGGCCGAGATCTTCCGCGGCAAGGCCGTGGCGGCGGGTGGCTTCGAGAAGCCGGTGGCGATCAAGCGGATCCTGCCGCACCTCTCGCAGGACACGCGGTTCGTCGAGCTCCTGATCGCCGAGGCCAAGGTGCTCTCGCTGCTCAAGCACCGCAACATCGTGCAGATCTTCGACGTCGGCCTGGGTGACGACGGCAAGTACTTCCTGGTGATGGAGTACGTCGACGGCAAGGACCTCGGCGCGATCCAGCGCGGGCTCGAGGCGCGCCGGCGCCGCCTGCCGTTCGACCTCGCGCTCCACCTCGCCGCCGAGATCTGCGAGGCGCTCGAGCACGCCCACATGGCGCGCGCCCCCGACGGCAAGCCGATGTCGATCGTGCATCGCGACGTGTCGCCGTCGAACGTCCTGCTGTCGCGCGCCGGCGAGATCAAGCTCACCGACTTCGGCATCGCCAAGCGCGCCGAGCAGGAGTCGACCGGCCACGGCGCGGTGCGCGGCAAGTTCGCGTACATCTCGCCGGAGCAGGCGCGCAACGAGCACGTCGAGCCGCGCAGCGACGTGTTCTCGGCCGGGATCCTCCTGTGGGAGCTGGTGACCAGCCGCCGGCTGTTCTCGGGGCTGGGCGACATGGAGGCGCTGCGCGCGGTGCGCGAGGCCGAGGTGCCGCGGCCGCGCGAGTTCGACAGCCGGCTGACGCCGGAGGTCGACGCGCTGATCATGTCGGCGCTGTCGCCCGAGCCACGCGCGCGGCCGACCGCCGGGCAGCTCGGCGCCAGGCTGCGCAACCTGCGCTACTCGCTCGAGGTCACCGTCGGCGATCCGGCGACCGAGCTCGCGAAGATCATCGACGGTGTCGAGGAGGTCGAGCGCCAGAGCGCGCAGGTGTCGAGCGCGGTGCGCGCCGACTTCGAGGGCTCCGAGGCCACCGTGATCCGGATCCACACCGCCGACGCGTTCTCGATGCGCGACAAGGACGGCGCCGGGATGGCGCGCGCCCGCGCGGTGATCGACCGCTTCGAGGAGGAGGAGGAGACCCGGCAGGCCCAGCTGTCGCGCGATCAGATGGCGTTCCTGCGCTCCACGGCGCAGCGCGACTCCGGCGAGCTGAGCGCCGCGGTCGAGCCGCCGCTCCCCGGCGTGGCGCCGCGGCCGAGCGACGAGATGACCCGGGCGCGGGCGCCGATCTCGACCGACGACTTCTCGACGCTGGCGCCCGACGACGGCTCGCGGCGCACCTTCGAGAGCGACGCCG
This sequence comes from Deltaproteobacteria bacterium, assembly GCA_005887925.1. Classification (GTDB taxonomy): domain Bacteria; phylum Myxococcota_A; class Polyangia; order Haliangiales; family Haliangiaceae; genus JABFXX01. The sequence continues at coordinate 1,995 of VBLP01000583.1, forward strand.
CGACCCGGCTGCTCGGGCCCCAGGACGGCGTGCCGCAGATCTTCGACAGTGACGAGGCGACCCGGCTGCTCGCGCCGTCGGCCCGGCGTACCCCGGTCCCCGATCGGCCGGTCCGGATCGCGACCCAGCCGCCGCCGATGCCGGGCGGGTCGCCGCCCGCGCGGCAGCGACTGCCGACGCCGGGCCCGCCGCAGACGCCGCCGCCGGGCACGGTCCACGAGCGCAGCGGCCGCGGAGTCCCGGGCGCGCATCCGGCGCCGCCGGCGATGCAGGTGACGCCGGTGGTCGCACAGCCGCCGGTCCTGCCGCCGCCACCGGCCATGCCGCCCGGCTTGCCGCCGGCGATGGCGTCGACGCTGCTCGGGCCGCCGCCGGTGCCCGCGTCGCTGGCCATGCCAACCCCGCCGCAGGTCGCGCCGCCGCCGGGAATGCCAGCGATGCCGCCGATGATGCCGCCCGGGATGCCGCCCGGAATGCCGCCCGGGATGCAGGGCATGCCGCCGCCGGTGATGCTGCCCGGCAACTACGGCAACTGGGGGCTGCCGGCGCAGATGCCGGCCGGGGCGTCTCCCGCCATGCAGGCGATGTACGACCGAGCGCCGCAGCAGCGGTCGGGACCGGACCAGCGCTTCCGCAAGTACCGACGCACACCGCTCAAGCCGTGGATGCTGGTGATCGGCGCGCTGATCATGGCGCTGCTCGCGTTCGCGGTGACCCGGGCCTGCATCCACACCGCCACCCGACCGGCCGCCGAAACCAAGTAGAGCGCACTCTTCGAACGTCACGTCCAGACGAAATCCGGCGTTGACGAGCGTTTTACGTTCCATTTACGCACGAACCAGACCGCCGGCTTGTCGTGCCCGTAGGTTTGTCGTGGAGGAACTCATGCTCGCAAAGTCGATGCTTCGCATGCCGGTGTTCGCGCTGATCGCGTGCGCCGGCGCCCAGACACCCGCACTCGCCGCACCCACCCTGCCCCATGACCTCGACATCTCGTTCGACGTCGACGTCGGCGAGCCGCTGATGATCGCCGGCCAGGAGCAGACCGCGTACATCAAGATCACGCTCGGCGGATTCGCGTTGCCGCAGCGCACGCGGTCGCCGATCAACCTCGGGATCGTGCTCGACCGCTCCGGCTCGATGGCGAGCGACGGCAAGCTCGACAAGGCGAAGGAGGCCGCGCTGATGGCGCTCGATCGCCTGCAGCCCGACGACATCATCTCGGTCGTCACGTTCGACAGCACGGTCGATGTCGTCGTGCCGGCGATGAAGGCGTCCGACCACGACGGGATCCGCGAGCGCATCTCGTCGCTCACCCCGCGCGGCGAAACCGCGCTGTTCTCGGGCGTGTCATTCGGGCTCCAGGAGGTCGGCAAGTTCCTCGATCCCAGGCGCGTCAACCGCATCATCTTGCTGTCCGACGGTCAGGCGAACGTCGGTCCACGATCGCCGAACGAGCTCGGCCAGCTCGGCGAGTCGGCCGCGCGCCGGGGCATCTCGATCACCACGATCGGCCTCGGGCTCGGCTACAACGAGGACCTCATGGCGCAGCTCGCGATGCGCTCCGACGGCAACCACGCGTTCGCCGAGAACGGCTCCGACATCGCGAAGATCTTCAACTACGAGCTCGGCGACATCCTGAGCGTCGTCGCGCAGGACGTCCAGCTCGACATCGACTTCTCCGACGGCATCACGCCGGTCCGCGCGCTCGGCCGCGAGGCGACGATCACCGGCCGTAAAGCGAAGATCTCGCTCGCCCAGCTCTACGCGAAGCAGCAGAAGCACGTGCTGTTCGAGGTCAAGGTGCCACCGGGCATGGCCGGCAACAAGCGGGCGCTCGCCGACGTCGCGGTGAGCTACGCGAACATGATCAGCAAGAAGCGCGCGTCGAAGCGCGCCGGCGCGGCGGTGGAGTTCTCGCTCGCGAAGGAGCAGGTCGCCGCGCGCCAGAACAAGAGCGTGATGGAGGCCGCGGTCGAGGCGATCGCGACCGACAACAACCGTCGCGCGGTCGCGCTGCGCGATCAGGGCAAGGTCGACGAGGCGAGCAAGGAGCTCGAGCGCAACGCCGTGTACTTGAAGCGAGAGAGCCAGCGCCTCGGGTCGAAGAAGCTCGAGGCGTACAGCGACGAGAACGAACTCGATTCGAAGAACGTCAAGTCGGATTGGGGCAAGGCGCGCAAGACCATGCGCGAGACCCAGACCAAGAACGCGATGCAGCGGTCCTGGTAGACCCGTAACTCCGCACGAGCGTTGACAGGACCCGTGCGAGCCTTCTGGCTCATCGTGCTCGTACCGCTGGCGACGGCCGGCTACCTCGCCGTACGTGTATCCGCCGAGGACACCGCGCTGCACAGGCACGAGCTGCAGGGTCTGCTCGACGGCCGGCTCGACGACGTGCGGACTCGCCCGAGCCAGGCTGTCGCGACGCTCGAGCGCGAGCTCGCCGAGCAGCTCGCCG
>VBLP01000583.1:4475-12770 GCA_005887925.1 Deltaproteobacteria bacterium
AAGCGGCTGTACCCGCGCGACGACGCCGACGCGAGTGCCGGCGAGCGCGAGTTCCTCGTGCGGACCGAGTCGATCTGGAGCGGCCGCGCGATCCTCGACGATCGCGGCGACGGCGACGGCGACACCGCGCCGCCCGCCCCGCCGCCCCGCCACTGGCACCGCCAGCACGACAACCTGTTCGCGCTCGCGCGCCGGCAATCGCACGGCTGGCTGAGCTGGTACTGGGCCGAGGGTCTGCAGCTGATGTTCTGGCGGCGCGCGCCCGACGGCGGCGTGATCGGCGCCGAGCTCGAGCGGATCGCGGTGCTCGCGCGGATCGTCGGCGCTCTCCCGACGACCGAGCTCGCCGACGGCCGGATGGAGCTCGCTGATTCGCGCGGTGAGACCGTGCACCAGTGGGGCCCGATGCTCGGCACCCCCGGCACGCCGGATGCCGTCGCGAGCCTCGAGCCGCCTCTCGATTCGTGGCAGCTGCGGTACTACATCTCGCCGGCACAGCGCGAGGCGCTGACCCGCGGCGTCGGTGCCGGTCTGTTCCTCGGCGTCGGCGCGCTCGCGCTCGCGCTGCTCGGGCTCGCGGTCTACGTCCACCGCGAGTACGCGCGCCGGCTGCGCGACGCCGCGGACCGCGTCGGCTTCGTGACGCGCGTCTCTCACGAGCTGCGCACACCGCTGATGAACATCCGCATGTACGGTGAGCTGCTCGAGGAGCACGCCGAGGACGACGACCAGCTGCGGCGCGCGCGGGTGATCGTCGCCGAGACCCAGCGGCTCGGTCGGCTGATCGACAACGTGCTCGCGTTCGCGCGCCACCAGCGCGGCACGCTCGTCGCAGCGGCCGATCGCATCGACGTCGAGGCCGCGGTCCGCGAAGCGGTCGCGAAGTTCGAGCCCGCGCTCGAGGCGCGATCGATCGCGGTTCGTCTCGACCTCGCGCCCACGCCGCGCGTCCGGGCCGGCGTCGACGCGGTCGATCAGATCGTGGTGAACCTGCTGTCGAACGTGGAAAAATACGCGGCGGCCGGCGGCGAGGTCTCGGTGTCGACGCGCCAGGTGAACGGCCATGTCGTCGTCACCGTCGCGGATCGCGGGCCCGGCGTACCGGCGCGCGAGCGCGACAAGATCTTCGAGCCGTTCCATCGCGCGAACGAGTCGCTGACCGGCGCGAGCGGCACCGGCATCGGGCTGTCGATCGCCCGCGAGCTCGCGCGTGCGGCCGGCGGCGAGCTCGCCCTCGTGGACAGCGAGCGCGGCGCGTGTTTCGAGCTGTTCCTCCCCGTCGCCGGAGACGAGCCATGAGAGTGCTGATCGCCGAAGACGACATCGCGATGCGCAACGGCCTGTTCGAGATCCTCGAGGCCGAAGGCTACGACGTCGTTGCCGCGGCCGACGGCGGCGACGCGATCTCGCGATTCACCGATGCGCACCCCGACTTCGTGCTGCTCGACATCATGATGCCGAAGCTGTCGGGCTACGACGTGTGCCGCCAGATCCGCAAGCGCGATCGCGACGTGCCGATCATGTTCCTCAGTGCGAAGACCGAAGAGATCGACAAGGTGCTCGGCCTGGAGCTCGGCGCCGACGACTTCATCATGAAGCCGTTCGGCATGCGCGAGCTCGTCGCGCGAGTGCGCGCGATCAGCCGCCGCTGCTACCTGCGCAGCGCGCCGCGGCCAACCACGGGCTTCTCGATCGGCGGCATCGCCGTCGTGCCCGCGGAGCTGCGCGCGACGTTGCCCGACGGCACGGTCGTCGAGCTCAGCCTGCGCGAGGTGAATCTGTTGTCGACGTTCGCGGATCACCCGAGCATCGTGCTCGATCGCGACATGCTGTTCCGCACGTGCTGGGGCGGCGGCAAGTATCCGAACAGCCGCACGCTCGACCAGCACATTGCCAAGCTCCGCAAGAAGATCGAGCGCGATCCGAAAGCTCCCGCGATCATCCGCACGGTTCGTGGCGTTGGCTATCGCTACGAGTGACGGTTGCGACTCGCGCCGGATCCCTCGTCGCCATCGGCATGACATTGCGTCTCTGACGCGACCGAGTCTCGCTGCTTGTCTAGCTTGCCGCTACGTGCCTCTTCCGTTCGCGGGTCGCCGGGTGTTCAACAGAGGTATGAACCGCTTCCCAGGACTCGCTCGGGGTTGCCTCGTGGGTGTCGCGGCGTCGATCGGATGTGCGGCCGGTGTCGACGTCCCGGTGCGGCCTCTGGTGGCGTCACGGGAGGGGCTATCGATACACCTGGGACTGCCCCTGACCCGCCGCCGCCCGGATTGCCACTTATTGCCTGCCAGCTCGCCCGGGATTGCGGGTTCAAAGAAGCATGCATCTCCCCCACGTGTTCGCGCGGACGCTCGTTGCAAGCGCGCTCGCTGCCTCGATCGGATGTAGCAGCTCCGGCGTGCAGGTCCCGGTGCAGCCGCTGGCCGAAGCGCAGTCGATGCGGCTGTCCAGCGGCATGACCATCCACCAGCGCCTGGTGATCCGCGATGCGTCGACCTGGTCGATGGTGTGGCTGCAGATCGTCGGCTCGCACCGGCCGATCCCGCCGGTTCCGGCGGTCGACTTCACCACGAGCACCGTGCTCGTCGCGGCGATGGGGGTCCGGCCCACCGGCGGCTATGCCATCGCGATCGACGAGGTGGAGCTCCACGCCGACGCCGCCGCGATCGCCGTCGACGAGCAGTCTCCCGGCCCGGGGTGCGTCGTGACCGCGTCGGAGACCACCCCGGTCGCCGTCGTCGTGGTGCCGAGCTTCCGCGGCGAGGCGACGTTCCTCGAGCACATGTCCCAGCTGACCTGCCGGTGAGCCAGCCCGCGTAGCCCCACCGCGCCCGCCGCGCGTTGAAGCGATCATGTTCGATCGCTCCGCCGGCCGACCGCTGCCCGATACCTTGACAACCCGCGGGGTTACGAGATCGGCGCCGATCGCGGGTCACGAAATCCCGGCCCCGGCGCACGTGGGGGCCGGCATGCACGCTCACGCCGCCCTCGCCTCGGCCGAGACCGATCCCGATGGCTCTGCCACACCCGGAGCGAGTGACCCGCGGGAGCTGGGCGGCGCCGCGCCCGGGGCCGAGGGCACGCCGCTGCCGCGCGACGCGATCGCGGCGCTGATCCGCGGCGGCCGGCACCGCGAGGCGCTGACCGCGTGCGCCCGCGAGCACGGCGCCGTGCTCGGCCGGCTGTGCATGGCGCTACTCGGCTCGCAGGCCGACGCCGACGAGGCGACGCAGGAGACGCTGCTGCGCGCGCATCGCGCGATGGCGTCGTACCGCGGCGACGGCAGCGTGAAGGCGTGGCTGTGCGGCATCGCGCGCCACGTCTGCGCGCACGTGCTCGAGACCCGGCGGCGCGGCCGCGACGTCGTCGAGCGCGCCGGCCTGACCGACGACACCGAACCGACCCAGCCGATCCACGACGCCGCCGCGCACCACCGCGCGCACGCGATCCGCCGCGGTCTCGCCGCGCTGCGGCCGAGCGAGCGCGAGGCGCTGGTGCTGCGCTACGTCGCCGACCTCGGCCACCGCGACATCGCCGGCGCGCTGCAGATCGACGAGGCCGCGGCGCGCAAGCGGATCAGCCGCGCGCTCGCGCAGCTCCGCACCGTGATGTGCGACCTCGAGATCGCCAGGAGAACCAATCGATGACCACGACCTGCGACCAGGTGACCGCCGAGCTGTCCGAGCTCGTCGACGGAGACCGCGATGCGATCGCGCGCCACGCCGAGCACCTCGCCGGCTGCGACGCGTGCCGCGATGCGCGCCACGACGCCACCCAGCTCGCCGCGCGGGTCGGCGGCGCCGGGATCGATCACATCCCGCCCGCCGACCTCGCCACGCGCGTGCTCGCGCTGCTCGACGGCGACCGCGCGCGAACCGCCGACATGTCCGCGACCGATCTCCGGGGCCCCGACGCGGCGATCTCGCGCGCTGCCACCGCGGTCGCCGGCGCCGCGCAGGCCCATGCCGCGCCCCAGCCCGCCGCGCCCCGCAGCGTCGGGGCCCCGAGCTCGAGCGCGTCCGCTCCCGCGATGGTCGCTGCCGCCCCCGCGACGGTCGCTGCCGCCCCCGCGACGGTCGCTGCCGTTCCCGCGACGGTCGCTGCCGCCGCGGATCACGCCGCGACGGTTGCGAGCGCCACCGGAGATCGCGACCTGCTTCTTGCGGAACCGCCCGCTCCGCTCGATCGCCGGGCTGGCCAGGCTTCGCGGACCGCGGCGCCGCGTGCGGCGACCCAGCGCGGCTGGCATGCGCAGCGCCACGCGCGCGCGTTCCCGGCCCAGCGCGGTCCGCGCCGGTCGTCGGCCGCCGTGGCCACCGGCCTGGCGATCGCCGCCGGGATCACCGTGCTGATCGTCCAGCGCTCCGCGGATCACACCACCGCCGTGACCGCCCCGGAGGGTCCGATCGGACAGCTCACCGGCGTCGAGCGCGCCGCGCCCGGCAAGGACAGCGGCGTGATGGTCCGCAGCGGCGCGACCTGGCGAGCGCTCGGCCAGGGCGAGCCCGTCCCGGCCGGCGCCGAGCTCCGCACCGACGAGCGCACCCGCGCCCAGCTCGCGCTGTCCGACGGCACGCGGCTGGTGCTCGATCACCAGACCGCGATCGCGTTTGCACCCGACGACGCGCGCCGGATCCGGCTGACCGGCGGCCGGCTCGCCGCCGACCTCGTCCAGAACGGCCGGCCCACGGCGATCACGACGCCGACCGGCCGGATCGACATCGCCGGCCATGCTGCGAGCACGACCGCCACCGGCGCGCAGGCCCGCCGGGATGCGACCCGCGGCGCGGCGAACGACGGCGCCGCCCGCAGCGACGCCACCGGCGCGGATCGCACGGACCGCGACCTCACCGCGCGGTTCACGGTCACCGCGACCGACGCGCTGACCTCGGTCCAGGTCCTGCGCGACGCGGTCGCCCTGGTCAACCTGCGCGGCGAGCGCGACGACGTGCGCGCCGGCGAGGAGGGCACGATCGAGCGCGGCGCGCTGTCGGTCGCCGCGGCGCCCGGGCTGGCGCGCGAGGCGGCGTGGTCCGAGCTCGCGGCCGCCCCGCCCGACGAGGTCACGTCCGGGCTCGGCGCGCTGCGCGCGTACAAGCCGGGCGAGTCGCGCGACCGCGACTGGAAGCTCGCGCTCGCCCGCCACGACGTCAAGGTCCGCGTGGTCGGCCCGATCGCGCGCACCGAGGTCACCGAGACGTTCCGCAACGACAGCGCGACCGCGCTCGAGGGCGTCTACCAGTTCCCGCTGCCGCCCGACGCCCAGATCGACGGCCTGGCGCTCGACATCGCCGGCGGCTTCGTCGACGGCGCGTTCGTCGACAAGGAGCGCGGCGCCCGGATCTGGCGCGGCGTGATCGATCGGGCCACGCCGAGGACCGCACCGCGCCCGAGCCAGGAGATCATCTGGGTCGAGGGCCGGTGGCGCGACCCGGCGCTGCTCGACTGGAAGCGCGGCGGCCGGTTCGAGCTGCGGGTCTATCCGATCCCGGCGCACGGCGCGCGCACGATCAAGCTCGCCTACACGCAGGTCGTCACGCCGCGCGGCGCGTGGCGCCAGTACAGCTATCCCCTGCCGCACAGCCGCGACGGCTCGACCGTCGCCGACCAGTTCACCGTCGACGTCGAGCTGCGCGGCGCCGAGCCCGGCCTGGTGCGCACCACCGGCTACGACCTCGTCGCCGATCCCGCGCGCCGCGCGGTCAACGGCCTCGCGCTGCGCCAGTCAGGCTTCGTGCCGCGCGGCGACCTGGTGATCAGCTACCGCGCCGAGGCCGGCGATGCGGAGCTGCGCGCCTGGACCTTCACCGGCGGCGCCGCGGCCGCGCCCGACGACAAGCTCGCCGCCAAGCAGCGCGTCGGCATCGATCCCAGGGTCGTCGCCGCCCAGCGCGCGATCGCCGCTGACCTCCGGCCGACCGCCGTGCTCGCGCTGCGGCCGCGCCTGCCGCGCTGGCGCGACGGCGCACCGCGCGACTACCTGATCGCGATCGACGGCAGCCAGTCGATGGTCGGCGAGCGGTTCACCCGCGCCACCGAGCTCGCCGCCGCGATCGTCGCGCGGATGGATCGCCGCGACCGCTTCGCCGTCACGGTGTGCGACAGCGAGTGCCGCGCGATGGCCGAGCTGCGCGCTCCGTCGGCGCAGGCCACCGGCGACGTGCAGCGCTGGCTCGCCGCACAGCAGCCGGCCGGCGCCAGCGACGTGGTCGCGGCGCTGCGCGCGGCCGCCGAGCAGCTCGGCCACGCCGACGGCCGCGAGCCCTGGATCCTCTACATCGGCGATGGCTTCGCCACCACCGGCTTCCGCCGGATCGGCGACATCGAGCGCGCGGTGGCCAGCCCGTCCGGCCCGCGGATCACGACGATCGGGATCGGCAGCGACGCCGACGCCGCGGTGCTGCAGGCGGCCGCGCGCCGCGGCGGCGGCAGCTACCTCGCGTGGCTGCCCGGCCAGCGCATCACCACCGCGGCCGCCGCGGCGCTCGAGTCGACCCTCGGCGCGGCGCTGCGCGACGCCACCGTCGAGCTCCCCGCCGGTCTCGGCGACGTTGCCCCGACCGTGCTGCCCACGCTGCGCGCCGGCGACGAGGTCCTGATCGCGGCGCGGATGGCGCAGGATGCGAGCGTCGCCGGCGACGTCATCCTGCGCGGCCGCCTCGCCGGGCAGCCGTTCGAGCAGCGCTATCCGCTCGCGCTCACCGCGTCGTCGGCCGCCGGCAACGGCTTCGTGCCCCGGCTGTGGGCCACGCTCGCGATCGCCGAGCTCGAGCGCACCGGCACCGCCTCCGACCGCGCCCGGCTCGTCGCGCTGTCGCAGGGCTACGGCGTCATGTCGCGCGAGACCTCGCTGCTCGTGCTCGAGTCGCAGGCGATGTTCGACGCGTTCGGCGTCGACCGCCACCGCCCGACCGTGACCTGGACCGGCGAGGACGCGCTCGACGAGGTCGCGAGCTCCGGCGCGATCGCGCTCGATCCCGGCGATGCCGGCGTCCAGACGAACAAGGACACCGAGCCCGATCGCAGGGCCGCGCCGCCTGCCGCCGCGCACAGGCCCGCCACGACCGCGCCGGCTCCCGCGATGGACAAGACTGCCGATCTCGGCGGCGCCCGGGCCAGCCGGGCCGAGAAGAAGGCCAAGGGCCGCTCGGACCGGGACGGTCCCGGCGCGGGCTGGATCCAGTTGCGGCGCGTCTGGGTCCGCGTCCCGTCGGTGACCCCGTACGACGCGGCGCACCCGGCGATCACCAAGGCGATCGGCGACGCCCAGGCCGCGCTCGCCGCCGCCCCCGACAGCCGCGAGAAGCATCGCGCGCTGGTCCAGGCCCTGTCCTACGCCGGCGAGCTCGACCGCGCGCGCGACGTCGCCCGGCGCTGGCTCGAGCGCGACCAGCTCGACCCGCAGGCGCTCGGCTACCTCGCCGACCTGCTCGGCCGCGACGGCCAGCGCGACCTCGCGCTCCGCACCCTCGCCGGCCTCGTCGATCTCGACCCGGATCGCGTCGCGCTCCACGAGCGCATGGTCCACGCCTACGAGCAGGTCGGCCGGCTGTCCCAGGCCTGCGCCCACCGGATCGCGATCGCCTCGCTCCAGCCCGCCCTCCCCGCGGCCGGCGCCGCCGCGCTCCGCTGCCTGCGCGCCCTCGGCCGCACCCGCGACGCCGACCTGATCCTGCGCGCGCTCCCCGACGACGCCTCTCGCGCCGCCGTCGAGAAGGCCGCGCTCGTCTCCCCCGTCGCCGCCCCGATCGCCGGTGACCTCGTCGTCAAGGCGCGCTGGGACGCCCCCACCGATCTCGACATCACGCTGGTCACCCCCGACGGCACCCGCGTCTCGTGGATGGGCGGCCGGACCGACGTCACCACCGGCGACGTCACCGCCGCCGATCGCGAGCAGCTCGCCATCCGGTCGCTGCGCCGCGGCAATTACCTCGTCGAGATCAGCCGCGCATCGCCTGCCATCCCATCCGGCACCGCGATCTTCGGCATCCCCGTCCCCGCCCCCGCTCCCTCCGCGCCGGTGCACGGCACCCTCGACGTCACCGCGCTCGGCAGCCACCGCGCGATCCCGTTCCAGCTCACCGGCAACCGCGCCGTCATCGGCCGCGTCTCGGTCCATCTCGAGGAGCGCTTCGAGGAGATCGACGGCACCCCCGTGCAGCTCTACAACGGCCCCGATCGCCGCATCATCCCCGACCGCCGCTAGAGGGACCCACGCCCCACGATCGCGACAAGCCAACGCGAGGCCGCCGTGGCCGACCGCGAGCAGATGGGGAGCGAGGTGTAGAGGTG
>VBLP01000586.1 GCA_005887925.1 Deltaproteobacteria bacterium
GACAGGAACACGTACGAGTCGATAGCCGCGGCGACGAGCGACGCTGCGACGACAGCTGAGCCGGTTCGGACTGGGCCGCCAGTGTTGCCGCCGCCGACCCAGAACACCGCGAGGCCGACCAGTTCGGACGCCGCGAACGCCGCCCCTGACGCGAGCGCCAACGTGGGTGACACCAGCACCGACAGGCCAGTCCCGACGGCGATGGCTACGAGCGCGAGCAGTTGGCCCGAGAACCGCTGCACGGTGTCTCGCAGCAAGAAGGCGACCCCGACGACGTAGACGCCGGCTGGAGCTGCGAGGTCGGTCGGCCAGACACGGATCGGCCCGACGTGCTGGACCAGCCAGTTCGCCAAATAGACGGTGCCGACGAACGCGACAGCAGCCGCGAGAGCGGTTAGGCGGCGCACGAAACCTCCAGACGCTGCTGGTCAAGCCCGGCCATGAGGCGGTCGCGCCAGCGGATCCACGCCATCGAGTCCGCCGACGTCAGCGCATCCCCGAACGACTCGAGCCCCGTCAGTTTCGCGCCGAAGTAGTGCAGCTTGAGCGGGACTAGCGACCGGACGATCCGGCCGGCCTCGCTCGTGTTCTGGCGACGACACACCGACCCAAGCCCCACGAGGGCCTCCTTTTCAAGATCAACACCCGCTTTCGCGTACATCTCCCAGCAGCGGTGGTAGTCGTCTGGCTCCCAGCCCTGTAGCACGGGGATCACAAGCGGCCCGAGCAGCTGTCGCAGGTCGAGGAAGTTGCGGACGGTCCGCTCGAGATGGTCGGCGACGGTCAGCCCGGTCTTTTGCAGCATGAACGGTTCGCACATCCAGTCCTGCGGCGCCACCCACGCCAGACAGCCCATTTGCGCGAACCGCCACACGTCGCTGACGTACTGGTAAACCGACGTGCGCCACTCGCCATAGAGGCTGAGTTCGGTGAACCCGCCCGGGTCGAGCGCCCAGTCGGTCAGCGACGGCAACGTCTCCGGGAGCGTCTTGCGGGCCGCCAGGACACGGCGCGACACAAAGAGCGGCACGCCGAGGTCGAACCAGCGTTGCGTCGCGTGGTGCGTGCCGAGATAGAAGATCATGGCCGTTCCTCGCCGGGATGCGCGACAGCCCGCTTCCCCCTAGGCCCGGACAGCGCGTCCTGGACGAGATCCCAGATATGCGGCGGTTCGCCGAGGCCGTTCCAGAGATACGGCTTCGTTTCCACCAGCAGGGCGACCAGTTTGTCGCGCTCCCTCTTGACGGCTTCAATCTCGATGGCCCACACGTCCGTGAGGACTTGGATCTCCTCGCGGCCGTCGCCGCGCTGCCACTTCATAGCCCCGCCTCGCAGTTCAACATCAGCCACTCCTCGATCTCGCATAGGCCAAAGGCGATCGTGTAGCTGTCCCACATCGACTCAACCGGAACCTCGTCATCTAGAAAGTCGATCACGGCCGCTCGATCTCCTGGCCGCAACGTCGGCAATTCGCGCCAAGCTCGCCCCAATGCCAGAACGTCCATCGGTGGAATCCGAGACGGCAGAGCCACGGCTTCCTCACGGCCGTTCCTCGCCGGGATGCGCGACAGCCCGCTCCTGCTCTAGCTTCTTGACGCGCTCCTGGAGCTTCTTCGTCTCGTACGCCTGCGTGCGATCACTCGCGACGTACTCGATGAGCCACGGCGGGTCAGTTGACTTCCACGGTTCGCCTGTCTCGCGGTTGTAAAGCCAGTAGCGCTCCGGCCAGCTCATGGGACGCCCTCAGCGTCGGGTTGTTTGTGAGGCCGCTTTCCTCCACCCGGCTCTTCGAACGGAGGTTCCAGTCCTTCGGCGACCAGCCTGGTTGGGCCGTCAACGATCGCGGCCTTCGGGATCGTCATCACCCCGGCGAGCCGGTCGCCTGTGTTGCGGCTGCCCGCCAAGGCGATCGCCTGGTCGGTTTCGCCGACCAAATAGCCGACCGATTCGTGGCGCATCGCCTGCGGGTCGAGCCAGCCGGGGATGTCGTCCGCGTCGACCCAGCCGCCCGAGTCCAACAGGGTGGAGTCGATCCAGCCGACGATCACCGGCTGCGGGGTCATCGGCCGGCCTCGGCCAGCTGTTCGAGGGCGCGGCGGACGCCGGCGAGCTCGCGGCTGATCTCCTGCAGCTCGGCGCGGATCGCCCTGAGTTCGACCTCGCGCTGCTCGTCGGCAGCGACCTTGTCGTCGAGACGCTCGAGCAGCTGCTGCACCGTCACGGCGCGATCTCGAGCTCGGGCAGAAGGCCGGCCTGCTGGCAGACCTCGGCGAGCCAGTACACGTCGCAGACGGCGATCGGCCGGCGGTCGTTGTGCTGGCCGATGACGAGCAGCCATGGCCGGCCGCTGGTCTTGCCGTTGCGGCGGGCCTGGTTGATCCACGCGCTGCGGAGCTGGTAGCGGGTGGTGCGTTTCGTCTTCGCTTCGCCCGCTCGACGAGTTCCTGGACGAGCTCGGGGTCGGTGATCTTGAACTCGTCGGCGAAGACCTCGGCGAGGTGGTCGGCTGGCACCTCGGATGCGGCGCCGTTGCGGATCCAGTTCTCGGCGGCCTTCTGGCGGCTGCCTGGCGGCTTCGGGTTCTCGCCCGCGCGCGTGTTACTAGGTTTTAGATCTAGATCTAGAGGCTTGCTAGCAGAAAACTCAACCAATCCCGCATGGTTAAGCGGGGCGAGGGTTTTCTCTAGGACTTTTGCCTGCAAAGTTGACGACAGGTCGGGTCCTTCGCGGAGGTGGCCGCGGCGGTCGGCGTAGGCAAGCCAGATGCCATGCAGCAGGCCGCGCGAGGCGAGCGTGAGGTCGAGGTAGTCGTCGTCGTGGAGTAGCGCGGTGTAGTTCTTGATCCACGGCGGCCGGCGTGCCATTCCGTAGTGCTGGAAGCGGTGCCAGTTGGGCACGACGACCCAGCGGCTCATGCCGTCTTTCCGGTGTGGTTTACTTGCTCGGCTGCGGACTGGGCGGTTCGCTTATGGGTGCCCAGTCCAAACGCGGCAGACCGCGCCAAGAGATCCGAGACGGCCGCAAATGGTGCGCCCATCACAAGGCGTGGGAGTTGCTGGATGAGTTCAGGAGCATTTCTGGACACGGGTCGGCGTCCACTTATAAGCCGATCTGCAAGGTCGCCGAGATCGCGGTACGCGATGGTCTGAATGCCGAGGATCCAGCCCGCCGATTCGTCGAACGACGCGCTTCCGATCTCGTCGCAACCCTCCGCAAGGCCGGGGCACCTGGCGTTAGCCGACAGTTCGTGATGGACGAACTGAACTACGAAGCCCTTGTCCCTATCGTCGACACGCTCATCAGCCCTGCGGGGATGTGCATCGCTTGCGGACATCCGTTCGATATCAAGCACCTGCATTTCGATCACATTGAGCCGCCGCGCTGGGAGCTTGGAGTAATCGACTGGGAGCGCCTCCACGCTCAGAACATCCAGATCCTTCATCCCGGCGAGAACACCTCCAAAGGGCCAAAGACGTATCCCGTCTGGCTCGCTGACAACCAGCGGAAGTGGATGGCCGAGCGCAGGTGGGCTCGCCATGCCGGTGAGAAGGGCTGGCCGACCCTTGAGGCAATGCGCCTTCCGCCTCCCGAGCCCGAACCGGAGCTCGAGCCGGAACCGGAGGATCTGCGGATGACCATCTTCGACGTCTTAGATCCACCAGGGGAGGAGGTAGCGGCGTAGCGTTCTACGGAGGCGGCGAGGTCGCGGATGGACTGGACCCGCGACCCCTCGCCGCCTATTGACGAGATGTTCCCCGCCAATCTCGTAGATCTCATCGGCACTGCCGGCGGCAGGTGTTGCACATCAGCGGGGCGATGGTGTAGCCGGATCCGCCCACGATCACCGGGTCTGGGTCGTGACATTCGCAGGTAGCCGCAAGCCGCCAGCCGTCGCGGGCGGCTCGTCGCCGGTATCGCCGGTAGGGTCCGGCGCGGGTTCGTGTTCGGCTTCGTATTCGTCGGTCTGGTCGATCGGGGATGCTCGGGCGCGAAGTCCTTGATCACGTTGCCGGACGCGCGGGCCCACATCATCCGGGCCGGGTTCCGTTTGTAGTTGTCTTTGCCGGCGAGGCCGGCGCGGCGGGCGTCTTCCATCGTGTAGGTCGCCTCGCCCAGCACCTCGCCGGTGTCGCGGGAGATCAGCTGGGCGGTGCACTTCTGGTCGTCGAGGTAGGTCGACGCGACGTGGTAGCCGGCGCGTCGCGCGAGCGCGCGCAGAAGCTGTGACGACACCTGCAGCCGGCCGTTGATCATCGACAGCTCGGCCGCCGCCAATGGTGATAGGTCGAGCGATTCGGCGTAGAAGAGGCGGAGGGCGGCGGCCATCTGTTTCGACTCGCTCGGCTTCTCGATCTCGGCGCTCGCGAGCCATTTCCCGACGCGGGCGAACCGGTCGAGCTCGGGCGTCGACACGCGCACCGGCAGCGTCTCAGGAACGTGTTCGGTCATCCTGGTGTCCTCTCGGTTGTCGTTTCGGCCAATGCGGTCAGCAGGTCGCGGGCGTCGACGAGGAGGTAGCGCCACTCGCTCGTCACCCGTGGCTCGGGCTCCTGGGTGAGCGTCCATTCGAGCCATTCGAGGCGTTGGTCGATCTCGGCGAGCCGGCCGACCGACAGCGGCCGCCTGGTGGCCGGGATCGCCGGGGTCGCGTCAGCGCCGAGGATCTTGCGGTAGTCGTCGATCATCGGAGCCCGCAGGTTCTGGCGGTGTTCGGCCACGCCGCCCAGCCCTGCACTTTCCAGCCTCTCCAGGCGATCAGAAGCTGGGTTCTCGGCGACCAGCGGTCAGCTGTACCGTGGCGGGCGAGAACCCAGCCGCCGTAGCGCCGCATGAACGCGGCGTCCATCTGCATCCCGCCGAAGTAGGGCGGGTCGGGGTCTCGCCAGGAGCCTTCGAACTGGTGGACGCACAACGCTTGGCGGGTCCACCATTTCGGGACTTCGCGGAAGAATTCGCCTTTGGCTGGTGCGAGGGCGACGCCGGCGGCTTTGCCGATGAGGTAGGCGGTCGCTAGGCAGATCGCGTAGAAGACGAGGCGCGGCTTCACAGTTCGTCTTCGCTTTCGAGCGTCGGGAAGACGACGACGTTTCCGTGTGGCCGCATCCGTTCGGCGGCGGCTTGCTCGTCGAGCTCAGCCTGGTCGTGGATGCCGTCGGTCCAGCGGAGGATCTCGAGGGCGAGCAGCGTGACGAAGAGCAGGACGACGATGGCGAGCGCGGCGTAGAGGACGATCACGCGGTGGCCTGTTCGCGCCGGCGGCGTCGTTTGTTGGCGCGCGCCTGGTCGTCGTATTGCTCGACGAACCGGACTTGGCCGCGCCATTCGAGGGCGCCGGCGCCCAATGCTTGGAGGAGCCGGCGGCGTCGGCAGCGGCGGCAGAAACAGCTCACGTCTGGGTCCCCACCGGGTCCCCACGATCGGCACGCCAAGGGGTACCAACGTGAAGGTCAGACCGCATGGTTGAGCCAAAACGGCTCAGCCAGGGGGGCGGCTCGTTTTCTGTTCGGAAACGGCCGTGCCCCCGATTTGCAGGGAAAACGCGCGGGCAGAAGGCCGTAGTCCTCACGGGGTCCCCACCAGACACTCGGCCAGGCGCACTTCCGGTGCCTCGTCGAGCGGCATGACGTGCGAGTAGGTGTCCAGCGACATTGACGCTTTGGCGTGGCCGGCGCGGGCGGCGAGCTCGCGCGCCGGGACACCCTGGCCGTGCCACAACGAGATCCGCCGGTGGCGCAGGTCGTGCGGGTGGAAGTGCGGGATGCCAGCGGCCTTGCAGGCGCGCGCGATGACGGCCTTCGCGACGTCGGGGGTGAAGCCGGGGAAGACACGCCGGATCGGTGTGCGGTCGTCGGGCGGGCAGGCCGCGACGAGCTCGTCCATCAGCCAGTTGGGCACCTGCACCCAGCGGGCCCGCGAGCGGATCTGTGCTTTGACGGTGGACCGTCGCAGCCGGAACCGCGACTCCGCTATGTCGACGTCCTGCCACTCGAGCTGTTCGAGCTCGCCGACGGTCATGGCGGTCTGTTCGATCATGACGAGTGCGAGCCTGCGCGCGCGCGGCGCGTGCTCGAGGATCGCGAGGAACTGGTTGGCGTCGGGCGGTGTCGGCTCGGTGCGCCGAATCGGCGGCAGCTTGACGCGCGGGTCGCGCGCGGGGTTCGGGTCGACGCCGGCGTAGTCCAACACGAGCTTGCCGGTCGCGAGGTAGCGCTTCAGCGACGACGGCTTCAGGTCGGTGTTGGCGGCGACCCACTGCTGCCAGTCGTCGGGGGTGTGGTCGAACGGGTCGGTGCCCGCGAACGTCTCGTTCAGTCGCAGCAGGTGCGAGTTGACGTTCTTCATCGTTCGCTCGTCGAGGTCGACGCGGCTCGCCCGAGACAGCTCGCCCCACTCCCCGAAGGTGCGGATCGTCGCGGGCGGCTTCTGCAGCTCGGCGAGCGCCGCCTTCGGGTTGATCCCTTGGGCGAGCCAGCCTGAGACGAGGTCGCGCCGCTGCTGCGCGTCCCGCAACCGCCGGAACGTGCCGAGCGATTCGGTGGGGAAGTAGCGGCCACCGCGCCGGTAGAGGACGATGTAGCGCTTCGTGCCGTCGCCCACTTGGCGGGTGCGGATGCGGGCGCTCATCGTCTGGTCGCCCATCTATAGAGTCCTGCTCGCATTGGACTTGTCCTCCAGTGCCGTGCCCGGGCCGCGCGTACGGTGCCGGGCTTTTTGGTTGTCGAGACTCATCCTAGGTGGCTGTCGTCTTGGAGTCGATGAGTGCTTCGACGTCGACTCGTTTGACGTAGACCTTGCGGAACCCGTCGATCTGCACCTTCGGGAGTTGCCGCATGATCGCCTCGGCGCCGGCGCGGGTGATGCCGTATTCGCGGGCGACGGTGGCGCAGTCCAAGAGCTTGCCGCTTTCGCGTCGCGCGGCGGTCATCGCGCGCCGGACGCGGCGGTGTTCCCTGATCATCATCGGTGCGGCCTTTTCATCTTCCCGCCCCCCGTGCTGTTGGGCCTTCTGCCTGCCACAGGTAAAAGCCGAAGGCGAGAACCGGAAACGGCAGATTTCCACACGGGTCGCGGGGAACGCAAGCCACGCGACGAATGGAACTTACGGAATTTGCGGGGAGACCGTGCCGGGTTGTTCAGCGGGTCCGACACGCGTGCCGGATAAGAACACGGTCGGCACTTTCGGACGTGCCGGTTCGTCTCATAGGTTCGGCGGCACGTGTCGAATTATGACCCGCAGCATCGGATAGCGAGGCTCGTCGCCGACTACGGCTCCGACGACCGGCTCGTCAAGGCGGTCAACGCGAAGCTGGGGACAAGGTTGACGCGGCAGATGGTGATCCGGTGGCGCACCGGCCGCAGCGGACTGAGCAACATCTGGGCCGAGAGGATGGCCGAGTTCACGGGCGGCCGCCCGGAGGATTTCCGGTTGGCGCCGATGGGGTGGCGCAAGACGATCGAGCAGCGGTTGGACGAGCTCGAGCGCAGGCTGCAGGAGCTAGAGAACCGGAACGGCTAGGGCTCGGCGACCCGGACGAACACGACCGACGCCTGGCTTTTCGACCTCGAGCGCCGGTAGACGCCGCCGCCGTTCGACTGCGACCCGGAGTTGTCGCTGCTGGTGTTGCCTTCGATCGCCTGCCAGCTCGAAGGGCCGCCGGACTCGAACAGGCCGACGTGGTCGTAGACGCCGTCCCATCCCCAGTCGTAACAGACGAGGTCGCCCGGGGCCGGCGAACTCGTAACGGAGAGTCCGCGCAGCCGGTTGTGGGCGTCCGACACGATGTACGGCACGTAGGCGTAGTAGCTGCCTTTTTGGAAGGACGGGGATCCGGTCTGGGTGCCGGTCTCGTAGCACCAGGTCGCGAAGATGGCGCACCACGGCTGGTAATTGACGCCGTACCAGCGGCCGTACTTCGTGTCGTTGTCGCCCGTCTCGGCGTAACCCACCTGCGACCGAGCCGTCTCCAAGGCCTGCTCGCGGGTGGCTGTGGCGGGCTGCCGCTTGTTGGCCTCGTCGAGCAGCCACAAGGCGTATCCGTCGTAGGCGTACTCGCCGGCGTGCGGCAGGCACGGCGGCACGAGCGCCCGCAGCAGGTGCGAGTAGAGCTTGTCGGTCAGGTTGCCGGTCGGGTCGAGCTCGGGTGTCTGCCGCTGGAACCCTTCGACGCCGGTGTCGCCGACGTTGCCGGAGGTGCCGTGCGCGAACCCGTTCGAGTAGGTCTGGTCGAACGTCTGCCACGGCCAGCGGCCGAGCCTCGAGAGGGCGCGTTTGTGGGCCTCGACGTCGGGCCCGCCGGCGGGTGTCGGCTGGTAGGGGTGGTCGGGCGGGTACAGAGTGCGCGGGAACGCGGGGCGGCTTGTCGGGCCCGGCCCTTCCGCATAGCTCGCCGGCGTGCGGTAGCCCGTCGGGGATGAACGCGCAGCGGAGGATCGTGAATGTCTTGCCGCCGAGGTTGCCGGTCGCGTCGATCCCCGACTGCGCCTGGACGCCGGCGATGCCGGAGTGGTCGAGCCCGCCGGCCTCGCCGTGCGCGAACCGGTTTGAGTAGTCCTGGTCGAAGCCGCCGCCGTCGGCCCACGGCCACCGGCCCAGCCTGGAGACGGCCCGTTTGACCGCTTCGACGTCCGGCCCGTCGCTCGACGGGGCGTAGCCGTCTCTCACATCCGGGGGATAGAGAAACCGTGGCTGCTGCACCGCCGGCGGCTTCGGATTCGTCGGGTATGGCTGCGAGCTCCAGTCACTCATCGCGGTCGTGTCGTGGCTGGTGTTCGAGGTCGGCGGTGCGTTCGCGTTCCCAGAAGAACCCGAACCGGATCCGGCTGATCGACCGGTCGTGGACGATGACGCGCCAGCCAGCGATCAGGCCGATCACGATGACGAGACCGACGAGCGCCCAGGTGATCGTGCCTGCCGTCGAGCCGGCTGGCATCAGGTGCGGCCGTAGATGCGGAGCTGGCTGCCGGTGACGAAGTTGGCGGTGAACTTGCCGAACAGCTCGACCCGGGTGACGGCGGCGGTGCTGTTCCAGAACCCGCCGCCGTGGACTTCCGTCATTCCGCCTGAAGTGGTGGATGACAGCAGAAACGAGTTCCACTGCAACGCCTTTTTCCAGGTTGTGGACGCGTATCCGGGGATGGTGATCTCGAAGATGCCGAACGAGCTGGCGGTGGCGGTGGCGGCGGGCGCCTGCGGCATCTCGACGTTGTTCGCGGCCTGCGATTGGGCGCCGCCTGCGGATGCTGCTGTCGTGGTGCCGGTTTGCCGGTAGTAGTTGGCTGCCGTGTCGCCGTTGAGCCGGATGCAGATGTTGTCTGCGGCGCCCGAGTCGGTGCCGCGGGCGATCACGACGAGGATCAGGTCGTTGTAGGCGCCCGAGATGCTCGACACGTCGAAGGTGCCGGCGCTGCCGAGGTTGGTCGTCGAAAGCAGCGTCCAGGCTCCGCCGCCGCCGGCGGCCGCCCACTTGACGCCGGTCGTCTGCGCCGAGTCCGCTGTTAGCACCTGCCCGTTCGAGCCGACGGGGAGCTTGGCGGCGGTGTCGGCGGCCGTCGCGACGGCGAGGTCGCCTTTCGTGTCCCAGATCGGGTCGGCAGCGACACCGCCGCTGGCGAGGGTCGTCCACTTGATTCCGGTGGCCTGCGTCGAGTCTGCCTGTAGCACCTGGCCGTTCGTGCCGACCGCAAGCCGCGAAGCGGCGTCGGCGCCGGTGGCGGCGACGAGGTCGCCTTTGGCGTCGAAGATCGGGTCGACAGCCACCCCTGCGCCCGCCAGGTTCGCGTAGTCGACCCACGCCCCCGCGACAACCCGCTCGATCTTCGAGTGGGTGGTGCAGACGTAGAGGGTTCCGTTCGGGAGGCCTGCCGCGGCGGGCCGGCTGGCGTGGATGTCGGGGCCGAGGAAGTGGCCGATGAACGTGGTCGCTGTCACTGGGTCACCTCCTAGGCGATTGCGATCAGGGTGGGGCTCAGGCCTTCGTCGTCGTCGAGCACGACCGACCCGTCGGTGTCGATCAGCGGCATCCAGACTTTGGTGTCGGTGGACGGGTCGCCGCTAGCGGCGGCCGCCCATTTCACACCGACGGCCTGACCGGAGTCGGCGGTCAGCACCTGGCCGTCGGTGCCTGCCGGCAGCCGGTCGGCGGCAGCCTCGCCGGTCGCGACGGCAAGGTCGCCCTTCGCGACATACAGGCCGTACGTTTCGTTGGCGATCTCGACTTCCCACAGGTCGAGGTCGGGGTTCTCGTTCGCGGCGACCGAGATGCCGTTGCCCTCGATGTAGTTAATGGTGTGCTGGTCGGTCATGGCGGCGGCCAGGTTGACCAGGGTGGGCCCCAGGCGCGGTCCATCGAGGCGAACACCAGGAAATGCGGCTTGTAGTTGCCGTCGATGGTGCCGCTGTAGGTGCCGCCGGCGTTGAACGTCAACGGCGAGCCGGCGTTGTGCCAGACCTGCGCGACGAGCCGCATCCCTTTCTTCAGGATCTTCGGTGGTGGTGCCGCCGGGGTTGCCGTTCGCGAAGATCGTGTCGGTGGTCGGGCCGCTGCCGCGGATGACGTCGAAGCTGCCGCCGCCGAGGTCGATCGTGTTGCGCCACGTTTCGATCTCGACCACCGGCTTTTGGTGGGTCGTCTCGAACACGCGGAGCGCCCGTCTCGAGGTTGTGAGCTCGACGGCGGGAACCTCGAGCCGCAGACAGACCTGGAGCCACACCCCGTGGGTTGATCCTGCGCCCTCGTTGATGGGCATGTCGTGCGGGACGACGATCGCGTGCGGGTCCGAGGGGTTGATCCAGCCGGCCGCGTCGGGGCTGTTCCACGCGATCTCCTGGAACAGCGTGCCGACGCCGTGGACGTTCGATTGGCGTTCCATCAACGGCGTCGTGAACGGGATCGGTGTCCAGGTGTTCGGCTGCACCGTGAACGCGGAGCCGCCGTAGGTGAACGGCTGGTCGTTGATCCAGTTGGTGGTGGCGCCCCAGTAGGAGGGCGGGTCGGCCAGCGGGGGCGGCGGGTCTGGCGTCGGCGCCGGTGTGGTTGCCGGCCCGCCGTTGACGTTGACTCCGACCTTCGGTGGCGCCCAGACGGGTGTGCCGTCGGGGCCGACGGTCAGCACGTCGCCGGGGCCGGCGCCGCCGGACGGGGTGACGATGTCGAGCAGCTCGGCGCCCGACATCGCCCGGTTGACGAAGAACGCGTATGACCCGACGACATGGCTGAGGGTGGCGCCTTCGTGGCCGACCCACAGCCGCGGCGACGACCCGAACGCGGACGCCGGCACGAACGTGAACGCGGCGCTGGTCGCTTGCAGCAGCCCGTCGACGTAGAACTTGCAGACGGTGCTGGCGGCGTCGTAGACCATCGCCAGGAACGCCCAGCCGCCCGGCAGCAGCGTGTTCAGCGCGAACAGCGCGCCGCCCGACGGCAGGCCCGCCATCCACGCCAACGGCGTGTCGGCTCCCGCGCCGAGGACGCTATGGGCGGCGACCGACAGCTCCCAGCCGCCGCCGCCGCTCGTCGGGTCTCCTTGTCCCATCACCGGTGTCGCGCCGCCGTCGTTGCGGTTGACCCAGATGCCGGCGGTGAAGCTGCCTGTGACCGTCGGCCAGGGGCGCGAGACGCGGGATGCGGTGGTGCCGGCGGCGCCGGTCTGGAAGTCGGCGGCCTGTTCGCCGGGCGGCCCGGCCGGCTGGCCCCACAGCGGGTTGAGTTCCGACCCGGCGGTGGAAAGGTCTTGGCCGTGGCCGGACGAGTCGGCGGCGACCGACCCGGCTGACTCGTTGAGTTTCCAGAACCCGGCCGGCCCAGCGATGAGGATCTTGTCGCCGATCGTGTCGCCCGTCGGTCGCGTCAGGTCGCAGATGCCGGGGATCGGGTCGGCGCCACCAC
The DNA here is from genome assembly GCA_005887925.1 of Deltaproteobacteria bacterium. Lineage (GTDB taxonomy): Bacteria > Myxococcota_A > Polyangia > Haliangiales > Haliangiaceae > JABFXX01. Next base: position 11,886 of record VBLP01000586.1, read on the forward strand.
AGCCGTGGTCGCGGCCGTGCAGGATCGGCTTCTGCTGAACGGTCACGGCCAGGGGTTGCTGTCGTAGTAGTGGCGCGGCGACAGGTCCAGCCGCATCGTGACGTCGTCGTAGGCGTCGATGCCGAGCGGGCGCACCTCTTCGTGGACGCCCTCAACGTAGTAGGGCTCCTCGACGAACGCACCGCCGCCGGGCGCCGAGACGGTGACCCGCACCGTGTCGGCGATGTCCAGCCTCGACAGCATCTGCCACAGGATCGAGGCGCCCGGCTGGCCGGGCCGCATGCTGCGGAACCCGATCGTGTTGACCCGGTTTTTCGGGTCTTTGTAGTTGTCGACGTAGTAGCTCGCGAACCGTTTCGTCTCGACGAGCGAGTCGGAGCCGTCGAGGTTCGACTCGCGGGTCAGCAGGTTCTGCGCCGACCAGGAGCGGATGCCGTACTTGCCGATCGACGTGGTGTCTTTGACGAGCTGGCCCTTGACTTCGGCGGCGGTCGGTGGCACGCCGAGCTTGTCGACGTCGCCGGCGTTGCTCCAAAGCGGGGTTGCGGTCGCGAAGTTGATGACCTTGGCGAGGCCACGGTCGAACGCGAACTCGCGGAGATGGACTGTGCCGGTCGGGTCGCCGGCGACGGCCCAAAGCGGGGTTGCGGTCGCGAAGTTGATGACCTTGGCGAGGCCACGGTCGAACGCGAACTCGCGGAGATGGACTGTGCCGGTCGGGTCGCCGGCGACGGCCTCACCGTCGCCGGCCTGCCACTCGGTGTACTCCCAGCCGGTCGTGCCGCCGGAATGCTCGACGGGGAAGAACCGGGCTAGGCGGCCGTGAAACACCAGCCGGCCGAGACGGTCGGTGTAGACGTTCGAGGGTGCCCCCGGGAACTCGGCGTCGGCGGCCTCCTGGATCACGGTGAGGATGTTCTCGCCGGCGCTGTAGACGGTCTCGAACAGCTTCACGTTGCCGGAGAAGAGGTCGTGGTAGCTGGTCGGGATGCCGGCGTCGCCGAGCACCTGCAGCATCCGCAGATCGGTTTCGTCGGCGCGGTGGAAGTAGATGGCGTCGGGCTGCTGGGTTTTGCCTGGCGGCGCGTCGCCGAACTCGCCGGGCTGCATCTCGATCGCCGACAGGATCTCGAAGATGTCGATGCACTGGACGGTCAGCCGGTTGACCTGTTGCGACGGGTCGAACGCGTAGTCGAACTCGTCGATCCAGCCGCGAAACCGGGTGTACCAGGTGTCGGTGACGGGGTTGTGGCGGCCGAGCATGATCTGCAGCAGCGGCTCGAGCTTGCCGTAGAACGGGCCGGCCGGGTTGGTCGGGTCCAGGACGCCGTCGACGTCGGCGATCTCGACGGTCGCGCGGCCGGTGTCGGTGCGGTCGAGCTCGAACTGGCGGCCCCGGTCGATCGTGTACGACGTGACGAGGTTCGGGTAGGCGTCGTCGAGGCGCGTCCAGGTGGGTGACCAGACGAGCGACGGGTCGTCGAACGCGACCAGGACGCGCCCGGCCGGCGGCATCTAGCGCGCCCCGCGCCGAGTGTGCGCCCTGGCCGTGTGGCGTTTCGTCAGTTGCTGCTCGAGGCCCTTGACGTCCTGGACACCGTGGAAATGCATGGTGTTGCCGGTGATCAACGTTCCGCCGGCGCCTGCGAACGCTGCCGTGTGATGCGGCGGCACCGTCATGCCGGGCCCGATCGTCGCGAGCCGCTGGTTGAGCTCGCGCCGCTGCTGCGGGCTGAGGCCCAATCCAGCGAGGATCTTCTGGCTGGAGGTGTGCGCCCATTTCGACAGCTCGCCGGTGCCCTTGCCCAACTCTTGGTTGATCGCGGCGAGCATGTCGTGGATCTTCTGGCGCACCTCGGGGCCGAGCTTCCCGAACCGGCCGGCGATCAGGTCGGCGACCCTGCCCAGCAGCCGCATCTCTTTCGGGGTGTCGAGGATGGTGCCTTTGATCGCGGCGCGCACCTGGCCGAGCTGGGTCCGGAGCGACCGTAAGCCGGGGACGAAGTCTTCGCCGGTGGGGCCGAGGCCGAGCAGCCCGAACTGGCGGGCCTCGCGGGCGGCCGCTTGCCGTTCTGCCCGCCGCTGCCGCGCCTGCCGGCGCAGGTCGGCCTGCTGTTTCAGGATGCCCTGCACCTGTTTCTCGGCGTCCAGCAGCTTGCGGCGCAGGTCGAGGTTGTTGCGGGTGTGCGCGATCCGCTGCCTCAGATACGCCTCGAGCTTCCGCAATGCGGCGAGGTCGTCGGCGAGTGTCGCGGTCATGGTGGCTTTGTCGACGTTGAACTCGAGCAGATCGAGCACCGACGGGCCCGCTTGTTTCTTCGCAGCAGCGGCGGTCGTTCCGACTCCAGGGAAGCCGCCGCCACCGCCGCCACGGGGCAGCTTCGGGCCTCTCACCTTCGCCGGCGTGGCCGTCGCCTCGGCGACCTTGGCGGCCTGCGCCTCGAGGTCTTTCAGGTCGGCCTTCAACGCGGCCTTCGCGCGCTGAAACGGGCCGCCACCTAGGAACTTCGGCAGGTGCGAGAACGCTTCGACGATCGCCAACGCCGTGTTGTCGAACCCCTCTTGCAGATAGATCCATAGCCCCGCGAAGAACTTCTTGACCTTCTGCCAGTGGGTGACAACGTAGGCGGCGGCGATGCCGGCGGCGACCGCGAACGCGCCCCAGCCGGTCGAGATCAGCGCGGCCCGCCAGGCGGCAGCGGTGCCGGCCGCCGCCGCGATGTTCGCGAGCTCGACCGTCACCGCCGCGCCGACCCCGGCGGCCTTGAACCCGAGCCACGCCCCGGCCGCGCCGGCGAGCAGGTTCTTCCAGCCGCCGACCACGCCGGCGAGCCTGTTGAACGCGTCGTAGACGCTCTGGACGGCGTCGGCGGCGGTCTTGAACGCGTCCGCGATCTTCTGCTGGTTGCCGGCCCTTTGCAGCCAGCGGGTCAGCCGGCCGAGGAGCCGGTTCAGTATCGGCAGCAGCGCCTGCCCGACGATCTTCTGGGTGTTGAACCAGGCCGCGCCGAACTGTTCGGCGGCGGTGGTGCCCGCCCTCGCTTGGCCGGCCATCCGCTGCTGCGCCTGCCGGATCAGGTCCCAGCCGTGCGCGGTCTTCGACAAACCCGGCACGGCCCGACGCAAAGCCGTTTCCTGGCCTCCGAACACCTTCGCGACGGTCTGGGCGGCAGCCGACAGGTCAATGCCCTTCGCCCGCGCGATGTCGGCGCTGAGGCCTTGCAGCCTCATCGCCTGGTTGATGTTGCGGGTGCCGCGATCCAAGACGGTCAGCGACTGGATGTACTGCTCGCTGTTGAAGCCGAGCTTGGCGTAGCCGTTCGCGGCCTCCTCGATCCGGTCTCTGAAGTCGCCGAACGCCGCCCCCGACGTTTTCATCTGTGCGGCCAGCGACCGTTGCGAGACGGCGGCGTCGCGGGCCGCGTCGACCGACTCGCGAAGGAAATGGCCTGCCGACGCGAACGCCAGGAACCCGCCCGACGCGAACGCGATCGACCGGCCCAGGCCGCGGAAGACGCCGGAGCCGGCGGCGGCGCCACGGCCGACCCTGCCCATCTCCTTGCTGAACGTCTGGGCGCTCCTGTTCGCCGACTTCAGCGACCGCTCGAACGAGCTCGCGTCACCGACCACCTCGACGACGAGCTTTCTAGCCACGGGCGTTAACGCTTTCCTTGGCGTAGTCGAGCATGCCGACGTAACCGGCCATCGACCAGTAGCCCCGCTCGAGCTGTTCCATCGTCATGCCGGGGAACCAGTGCGCGAGCCACGGCTGGAACATCACACCGGGGCTGCGAAGAATGTCTCTGAGTTCGAGGGCTCCGGTGGGGTCGATGGCGGCGAGGAACCGTTGCTCGGTGATCTCGATGGCTCGCTGGCCGGCGGCTCTTCCGCCACCGTAGGGTTTGGCGGCCCCTCCTCGAGCCCGACGATGTGCAGGTCGGACAGCGACATGTCCATCACCAGCCGCACGATCCGCTCGACGTTCCACGACGGGTTGCCGGCCCGAATCGACGTCGCGACTAACGCCAGCAGGACGGGGGCGCGGTCTGCTTGCAGCGCGTCGTCGGCGACCTCGTAGAACTCGCTCAGCGACATGCCGCAGATCCGGTCGATCAAGACGAGGTCTTTGCCCATGTCCGAGATCGACCAGGGGTAGAAGCGGTCCTGGTACTCGAACCCGTCATGCTGGTCGCTCATAGCCGTCCTCCCCTGTTGAAGTCGTCGGCGATGCCGTCGAACAGCAGCTCGACGGCCCGCTCGACGTCGCCGCGGTGGCGATCCAACGCCGGTTGCATCGCCCGGTCCATCAGCAGGTCGGCGAGGTTCGGCCGCCGGCCCCGGCCACGGCCGCGGGTGCCCTTCTGCCTGGGGGCGACGTACACGAGTTTCTGGGTGACGCCGGTTCGCATCCTCGCCCACTTCGGGCTCTTCGGCATGTTGCGGATCGTTTGCAGCGCGAGCTGTTCGGCGTCGGAGCGGACCGGTTCGGCGAGCTGTCGCAGCGTCCGCCGCCACTCCAATCGTGTTTCGCGGTCGGCCTTGGCAAACGCCCTTGACAGCTCGCGCTGGCCGCGGACAACAACAGCCGGCCCTTCCACGCTATGAGGTGCCCCACTGGAAGCCGCCAGAGCCGGTCGGCCGGAACGTCGCGGTCATCTCGCCCCTGGCGTTCAGGGTGCCCGCGAGGCCGTTGTAGTCGTACAGCGTCGCGGTGCCGCCGAAGGTGGGGTTAGCGGCGCTGGGCGATGCTGCCGAGTCGGCCATCACCGAGATCGGGAACGCCGACCCGGACGAGTACAGCGGCTGCAGAACACGGTGCGGCTCCGCAGTGCCGAACCCCTGCAGGAACCCGATCGTGATCGTCTGGTCGGACTGGCCCGGCAGATACTCGCGGGTGCCGGCCGGGTTGAAGCCGGACACGTCGACCTGCTCCTTCGTCTCTGGCGTGTCCAGCGAAAACGCGAAATTGGACAGGTCCTGGCCGTTGACCATCACCTTCGCTTTGGTCAGCAGGAACTTCGGCATCTCATGCTCCCTTCTGTGCGGCCGTGGCCGCGTTGGCGGACAGCCAGCAGTGCCCTGGATGCACTCCTGGATGCGGATGCGGGATGTGCTCAACCCGGTAGCCCCAGCCGTCCAGCAGGCTGCGGCAGGCCGCGAGGTTGTCCAGATTGTGGATCTCGATCAGCAGCCGCGGCCCGTGCTTCCCGATCGTCTGCTCGCCGCCGGCCAGCACGTCCAGCTCGCCGCCTTCCACGTCGACTTTCACGAAGTCGACCTGGGTCGCGTCGAGGTAGCCGAGCTCGTCGAGCGACGACGCGGGCACGCGAACCTGCCGGTCGGCGGGCCCGTGCTGATCCGGGTACGCCGACGCTTGCTCGGAGCCGGGGTAGAGGTTGAGCGTCAGCACCGCCGGCCGCCGATACACGGCGAGCTCGAGCACGCGGACGTTCTCGCGGCCGTTCGCACGCTGACGGAGGATGGGCGTGATCTGCGGGTTCGGCTCGAACGCATGCACCAGGGCGAACCGATTGGCGAGCAGCGTCGTGAACGACCCCTCGTTCGCGCCGACGTCGAGGGCGAGCTCGCCGTGGTCGGGGACGAGGTGAAGCAGCCAGGCTTCGGCTTCGCTCACGCCACCGCCTCGGGCGAACTTGGGGCGAACTCGGGGCGAACTTCGGGCGAACTCGGGGCGAGTTGTCCGAGGGTCGGCGTCCAGTGCGTCCGTGCGACCGTGTCGGCGTCGTAGGCGGCCGCGAACCGCACACCCCTGGCCCGCAGTGGCCTGTCGTCGCGGGCGGCGTAGGAGGCTTCCAGCGCGTCCACGATCCGACCGACGTGCGGCACCTGGAACCAGGCGTCCTGCAAGGCGTCCCACCACGGGTCGCCACCGACGAGCCAGCCGGCCCCGCACAGCTCGCGCATCGCCGAATGGTCCGACGTGATGACCGGCACCCCCGACGCCTGCGCCTCGAGCAACGGGATGCCGAACCCTTCGCCCATCGACGGCATCAGCAGCACGTCGAACGCCTGATACATGAACGCGACCGCCTCCGAGCTCTGCGGCAGATGCCAGTTCGCGGGGTGCGGGAACCAGGTGCGGCCCTGCGGGCACTCGCACGCCTCGGCCAGACGGTCGAGGTTCATGCCGCCCATCGCCGGCGCGGTCTCGGTGTGGACATAGAGCCACGCGTCGCGGCGGGTCTTCGCGAACCGTGCGAACGCGAGGAACGCCTGCGGGAACGCCTTCCGCGGCATGGCCGGGTTGCCGGTGTTCTGGGCGACCATGCCGACCAGGAACGCGTCCTGGGGGACGCCGAGCTCGTCGCGTGCCTGCCCGCGCAGATCGGGCCGCGGCCGAAACAGGGTCGTGTCGACCGCATGCGGCACGTACAGAGGGTCGAGGCCGGCGTCCCGCATCTGGGCGACACCGAACCTGCTCATCGCGACCGGCGTGACCTGCTCATGGGCGAGCACCTTGACGGCCGCCGGCGGCGCCGGCAGATGGTCGACGGGCGCCCACACCGCCACCTCGAGCTCGTCGGGCCACAGGTCGGGCTTCAGCACCCACGCGTCGCACAAGGCCAGGATCAGGTCGGCCTGGTGCGCTTCGGCGAACGTCGGCAGGTTGTTGTTGCCCCAGTTCGAGTCGCAGGGGTAGCAGGTGATGCCTTCCCAGCCGGTCGCGTGGCCGTGCTGCCCCCAGTTGCAGACGACCGCGAGGTCGTGGCCGAGCGCTTGTAGCCGCGGCAACGCGAGGGCGGCCTGTTGGCCGTAGCCGGACGGCAGCCACGGCGGGTTTCCGAGCCAGAGGATTCTCATTGGATCGTCCTGAGCCGCCACTCGCAGCCGAGGTAGTCGCCCGGGTACGGCTGGAACCCGGACCGCTCGTCGACGGCCGAGCCGCCGACGACACCCCCGAACGACGGATCGATCCTCAGCATCGTGATCACCGACGCGGCCCCGTCGACGTCCATCAGCCCCAATAGCACCTCCTGCGCCCCGACATCGTCCGGGCTCGCCACGCGGGCGCGGACGGTGAACGTCTCTTCCCAGCCGGCCTGCGAGACGGGCAGCCCCGACGGGCCGCCCGGATACACGTCAATCGAGGGTGGGGTCGGGCCGCCGTTCCAAAATGCGGTCACCTGCAGCCCCGGAACCTCGGTGGTGAGTGGGTCGAGGCTGGCCGCTATCGCTTCCATGATCTCGGCCAGCCCCGCCACCTAGGCGACCCCTTCGTGCAGCCGCAACGGGTCGAGCATCCGGTGCCACCGCATCCACGAGTCGTTGCCGGCATACGCCAACAGATCCGAGGCGAGCAAGGCGGCCCCGAACGTCGCGTAGCCGAGATTCCACAACTCGCGCGCCCTGCCGTAACAGACCAGCACCGTCAACGGCGACGGCATGTCGGCGTCGTAGACGAGGTCCCAGTTGACCTCGGTCGACGCGCCGTCCAGGCACAGCTGCGCCTGCTCGATCTGCACCGCTGTCGGGCTGCGGATGTTCAGGCGGCGCAGCAGCTCGTCGGTCGTCCCGTACGCCACCTATTTCGGCTCCTTCTCCCTGGCAGGCCCCTCCTTCGCCTTCGCCTTGGCTTTCGGTGCCGGCTCCTCCTCTTCGATCGTGCCGACGGCCGCCTCGAGCCCGGCGTCGGTGCCGCCCGTCCCTTCTTCGGATGGGTGCGGCTGCCCGACCACCTGCTGGTTCGGCGCGTCCCAGATGGTTCCGCCGGACTGCTCGGGGTTCGGCTCCGACGGTGTCACCTCGGTTTCGTAGTGGTCGTCGACGGGGTCGCCGGTCGGCGATTCCTGCTCGACCACCTCGGTCGTCTGGTGCTCGTCGGTCATCTAGGTGACCGTCACTTTCACGATCCCCGTCGACTCGACGATCAGCGACGCGAAATAGCCGGCGTAGGCGATCTGGACGCCGA
>VBLP01000584.1 GCA_005887925.1 Deltaproteobacteria bacterium
CGTCTTCGCCGACAGCCTGGCCATCGTGTACACGATCATCACCCTGCTCGTCGTCGGGATGGGAGCGATCGGCGCCCTTCGCGCTGGCCAGAAGCAGCCGCTCGAGTCCTGGCCCGTCAACGTGCTTCGCCGTATCGCGTGGTTCGCGTTCGGGGTGATCATCGCGCTGCTCGTGCTCTGGACGCCCTATGCCTGGGTCCGCCTGATCTGTGGCAATCCGCTCGCGGGCGGGCTCGGCCTCGTCGTGGTGCTGCTGACCATGGTCGTTCATTTCGACGCCGTCATCTTCCCTCGCAGCGTGTTGAAGCGCCGGTTCACGACCGGCCTGGGATTCGCGTTGCTCGTACTCGGGGCGATGCTGCTGCCCTATCACTACGCCGGGATCCACCCCCCCGCGGCGCCCCCGTCGCAGCTGCACTCGCTGGCGATGCTCGGCCTGGTCGCGGTGTTCGGCGCGTACTTCGCGTGCCTCTGGATCGGCTGGTACTTCTGCATCTCGCTGCAGTGGAACGCGCACGCCAACGAGGCCGGGGGCGCCGCGCGCGTCACCGACTACGGCGAGTTCCTGCGCATCCGGCTCACCCGGGACAAGGCCGAAGTCTGGGCGATCTCGGTCGAGGAGCAGATCGATCCAGAGCGCCCGCGTTACCTGCGGCGGTTCCGGCGCAAGGTCAAGCTCGTCGAACGCCCCGTGGCGCGGCTGATCGATCACTTCACCGTGGCGGCGCCCGCCGCAGACCGATCGCGCAACCCGGGTTGAGCCGCGCTTCCGCGAGACTGTCCGCAATCGACCCGGCCGACCCGCCGAGGTGATTCGATGGTGGTGTCCGGACGGCTGCTTCGCCGCGAGAGCCCGCGGTTGCGGCGCCAGCTCGAAGACTCGCTGTCCGGCATCGTCCAGAACGTCTGCGAAGGCAGCGGCCGCGCCGGCGGTGATCGGCCAGCGCTCTACCGCTATGCGCTCGGCTCCTTGCGCGAGGTCAATGGCATCCTGCTGGCCGCCGTCGCGTTCGGCTGGCTCGCCGAAGCGCCGATGGCGGCCGAGCGTGACCGGCTCGGCGGCATCCTGTTCGGCCTCCAGCGCGGCTGACCTCTCGCCGGCCGGTCCGGATGCCGGACAACTCGGGCTCAATCCGTCGGGTCGAGCATTCGTTCGTCAACATCCACCGATGCTTCGACTGCGTAGAACCACGTCACAGCGTCTCCATCGTAGCGAGCGAACCGGCAGCCGTTCGAGCGTATTCGATCGCCAAGAACTTGACAGGACTGCGAACACGTCATTCATGGAATGGATGAACGCTGCCGAGCTGATCGCATCGACGGTCGTAGAGCCGTTGCCCTGGGCGGAGATCTGCGATCGGTACCCACATGAATGGGTTTGCCTCATCGGCCTGGAACATCAAGCCGACGGGCTGCTCCGATCGGCGACGGTCGTCGGTCACCATCGATCGCTCAAGGCAGCATTGCAGCAGATCGATTCCTGGAGCCCCGATCGCGCGGTTGTCTGTACCCACACAGACGGGCGCACACTACGGCGCCCGCGCATGGAGATGACCGATGAGATTCGAGATATCGTTCGAGCTCGACGGCGATCTGATCGTCGTTGACGCGATCGCGGTCGGCCCGAGCGGTCACGCAGAGGCGCGGCTTGTGCTGGATACGGGCGCCGTTCTGACGACACTGAGCCCTGCGATCGCTGAATCAATCGGCTACGCGCCTGCAGATCGGATCACGCGAAGTGTCACGCGCACGGCGGCAGCTGTGGAGCATGGTTACATCGTTCGTCTCGTGCAGTTCTCCACGCTCGGCTTCACCGTGCCGCAGTTGCACATCGATGTGTGCTGACCTGGGGCATGAGATCGACGGCGTCCTTGGCATGAACTTCCTGAGTGAATTCAACTTCGAGATCCGGCCAGCTGAGCGGCGCATCCTGATCGAGAAGATCACGTCGTCCTGAGATACGTGAGTAAACCGATCCTCAGGGAATCTCCCAGGTATGGCCCCAGAGAGCCTGGCCGCCGTCGAGGCGGAGGGTGGCGCCGGTGATGAACTGAGCGCCTGGTGACGCGAGGAAGATGATCGAGGTGGCGACCTCCTCGACGGTGCCGGCGCGCTTGAGCGGGGTCTCGCGGATGCCGCGCTCGACCACGGCCTCGGGGTAGCGCGCGGTGCCGGAGGAGCGGATGACGCCGGGGGCGACGGCGTTGACGAGGATGCCGAACTGGGACCACTCGACGGCGAGGGTCATGGTGAGGTTCTCGACGCCGGCGCGGGCGGCGCCGGTGTGCGCCATGCCGGGGAAGCCGCGGTAGATGTTGGCGATGACGTTGACGATGCGGCCGCGCCGGGCGGGGATCATGGCCTGGTTGGCGACCTCGCGGCAGACGTGAAAGGTGCCGACGAGGTTGTTCTTGATGACGGCGAGGAAGCCGTTGGGCGAGATGTGCTGGGCGGGGGAGGGGAACTGGCCGCCGGCGTTGTTGACGAGGATGTCGATGTGGCCGAGGTCGGCGACGACGGCGGTGACGAAGGCCTCGACCTGGGCGGGCTCGCGGATGTCGCAGACGCGGGCGGCGACGGTGCCGCCGAGGGCGCGGAGCTCGTCGGCGGCGGCGTCGAGCTTGGGCTGGCTGCGGCCGCAGATGGCGACGCGCGCGCCGAGGCGGACCATCTCGCGCGCGGTGGCCAGGCCGATGCCGCTCCCGCCGCCGGTGACGATGGCGACCTGATCGCGCAGCAGGCCGGGAGCGTAGATGCGCTGGGTCTCGGCGCTGGGGGACTCCATCGGGGGACGTTATGGTCGAGTGGGGGCTGAACGGAACGCGCGAGCGGGACCGAAAATTCTGCCTCACACGCCGCTCGCCATTTCTATCAGGGACCGGGGGCGAGGCCCCAGGGGGGGAGGGGTCTCCCCCGATCGCCTACGACTTCGTGGCCGGGATCGCTGCAGCAGGAGGGGTGCGCCCTCCAACGGATAGTAAACGCTCGGGAAGCCGATACGTCCTGGGCGACCTGCTGGGCCGCGGCGGCATGGCCGAGGTGTTCGCGGGGCACGCGGTCGGCGACCACGGGTTCCAGAAGCCGGTCGCGATCAAGCGGCTGCTGCCGGAGCTGGCCAACGACGAGGTGTTCGTCGAGCGGCTGATCGAGGAGGCCAAGCTCCTGGTCGGCATGCAACACGGCAATATCGTGAGCGTCCTGGACCTGGCGCGCGAGGGCGACGACGTGTTCCTGGTGATGGAGTTCGTCGACGGCCCGAGCTTGCGTCAGCTGATCAAGACGCGCGGCAACCGGGGACTGTCGCTGGGGGTCGCGACGTACATCGTGCAGTCCGCGGCGGCGGGGCTGGAGTTCGCGCACGCGCGGCCGGGCGGGGCGATCATCCATGCCGACATCAGCCCGAGCAACCTCTTGCTCACGACGTCGGGCGAGGTCCGGGTCGCCGACTTCGGCATCGCGCGCCGCGAGGGGCTGGGGCACGGCGTGGTCGAGGGCAAGTGGGCGTACATGGCGCCGGAGCAGGCGCGGGGCGAGGCGCTGACGCCGCGGTCGGATGTGTTCGCGCTCGGCGTGGTGCTGTACGAGCTGTTGACGGGGCAGCATCCGTTCGGGCGGGCGGTGACGGCCAACGAGCGCGACGAGCTGATCCAGGTGATCCCGCCGCGCGTGGTGAAGCCGGCGATCCCGCCGGGGCTGGACGCGATCTGCATGCGCGCGCTGGCCCACAGCGCCCGCGAGCGCTACGGCCGGATGCAGCAGATGATCGACGCGCTGGTCGAGGAGCGGTTCAGCAACGGCTACCGCGAGGGCGCGTCGGACCTGGCGCAGGCGATCCGCGAGGTGGCGCCGCGGTCGGAAGTCGGCTCGCCGCGCACGATGCACACGGATCGCCCGGTGACGATCGTGACGCGATCGCTGCTGCGCGAGATCACGCCGGCGCGCCGGGCGTCGCAGCAGGCGATGCCGCCGCCGGCGGCCGCGGAGTTTGCGCCGGTGCCGACGATGGCGCCGACGATGGCGCTGACGGCGCAGCCGCCGCCGGACCAGTTCCCGGTGCTGCCGACGAGGGCGGTCATCACGACGCCGCTGCCGGCGCCGTCGCTGCCGGGATCGACGATGGCGGTCGCCACGACGGCGCTGCCGGCGCCGCCGCCGGATGAGTTCCCCGCAGTGCCGACGTCGGGCGCGCACACGCAGGCGCGGGTGGTCGACCAGATCGCGCTGGCGCAGGCGGCCCAGGCCGCGGCGGCGATGCTCGAGATCCCGTCGGTGCTGCGCGTGGACGGTACGCCGATGCCGCCGTTCCGGCTGTCGAATCCGGACATGCGCGGTGACGAGCTGGCGAGCGTGGTGGGCGGGCACACGCTCACCGGCCACGGGGCGGCGGTCGCGGTCGAGGTCCGCAGCCATCGCTGGACGATCGGTGTTCTGGGCGCCGGGGTGCTGGTGGGCGTGATCGGGGCGGTGCTGCAGGTCGTTGCGTCCCGCGAGTCGGCGCGAGACCAGGCGCCGCCTGTCGCGATGACCAGGACCGTCGAGGTGGCGGCGGGTCAGCCGGGCGGGACAGAGG
>VBLP01000118.1 GCA_005887925.1 Deltaproteobacteria bacterium
AGCCGATGGCGAAGCAGGTCGAGAAGAGCGGGTTCGCCGAGCAGGTCCGGCCGCTCGACGGTGCCTCGCCGCGTTCTCCTGGGCTACGGGGGAGCACCCTTCGGGCCGCAGCGCGAGGAGGTCGGCGGCGATGGGCAGGACCCGCCGCGGGACGGTTGCGAGGCCTGGCTATCTCGCCGCGGACGACAGCATCGATGCGGATGGCTGTGATGGGCACGGCTGCGCGGGCCGCTGAGAGGCCGGCTATCTCGCGGCGGATGGCAGCATCGACAGTGTTTCACGTGGAACATTGCGCCAGGAGAGGATCCAGCACGGAACGAGGGCAGCCTTGGCGCAGCTGGCCTCGCAGCCTGCCGTGTACGTGGTTGACCAGCTTCGTGCAGACCTTCGACGACGTCGTGTGCGCCGCGACGACCTCGTGCTCGTGAATGCAGCAACCTCGGCTGTGGACCCTGGCTGCCGATCGGCGGCGAGATCAATCCGAGCTCGCTCGGATCGCAGCTGCGCATCACGAGCGGTTGAGTAGACCGGATTTCCTCGGTCATCGCCGCCATGCCTTTCTTGGCGTTCTCGGGGTTGAGCGCGCCAGCGGCGAAGAACACGCCGACCGGATCGAGCGAGTCGAGCTGGAACCCGGAGAACGCGGCGTACGACAGGCCGTCCTTCTGGCGCAGCCGGGTCAGGTCGCCGGCGCTTCGGGGTCGTCGTCCTTCATGTCGATGGCGTGGACCGCGGCGATCCGGGCGTTGGCCTTGTCGGGGAAGTCGAGCACCTGCTCGCGGGCGGACCCTGCAGGGCAGTTCCGGCTGCTCGACGGTGGAGGGTGTGCCGCCGCGTCGCCTGGGCTACGAGAAGCACATTTCGCGGCGCTGCGCGGGATGTCGGCTGTGATGGGCACGGCCGCGGCGGGACGCTGAGAGCCCGTCTATCTCGTGGCGGATGGGATGGCAGCAACGATAGTGTTTCACGTGGAACGTTGCGCCAGGAGAGGATCCAGCACGGCAGGATCCGCGCCGAGGAGAATGATCCGGCCGTGCCAGCGGCGCTGGATCTGGGTCTGATTACTGCGGGCAGCGTCGGGGTCGTCTTCGGGGCGCTGCGAGAGGATGACGCATGCGATGGGGACGCCATCGTGTTCGATGGCTTCGATGGTCAGCAGCGTGTGGTTGATGGTTCCAAGGCGAGCGCGGGCAACGACGATCACAGGCAGGGCGAGGAGGCGCGCGAGGGACCCCATGTCCGTGGCCGGGGTGATGGGAACCCGCCAGCCGCCGGCGCCTTCGACGATGGTCAACGTGGCGAGAGACATGCCGGAGCGGGCGATGGCGGTGACCAGAGCGAGGTCGATCGACCTGCCAGTCGCCGGCGGCCGCGGCGAGGAGCTCCTGATCGGCACCGATGAGGCCGGTCGGTCCGGTTGCGCAGCCGGTTTCGATCGGCTTGAACGCAAAGACCCTGTGTCCGAGCGAGCGCGCACGCGATGCGAGGGCGCAGCTGACGTACGTCTTGCCAGCGTCGGTGTCCGTGCCGGTGATGAAGTAACCGGCTGTCACGCGAGGGTCTCGCGGATCGCGGCCGCGGTGGCTCCCTCGAGCAGCGCGATGTCCTCGGACTGGATGGTGAGCGGCGGCATCCAGACGATGACATCGCCGAGGGGACGCAGGATCACGCCGTGCGCTCGGACCCGCGCGCAGACCTCGTTGCCGAGGTGCCGCGGCGGGCGAGGCGCGAGCTCGATGCCGGCCATCAGGCCGCAGCGGCGAATCGCAGCGACGCCCGGGATGGCCGCGATGCGGTCGAGCGCAGCGGCGAAGCTGGGCATCCGCGCGCGGGCGTTCGCCAGCGTCGACTCGCGCAGCAACGCGAGGGACTCGACGCCGACGGCGCAGGCGAGCGGGTTCGCGGTGTAGGTGTGGCCATGGAAGAACTGCTTGAGCTCGTGCGAGGCGCCGAGGAATGCAGCGTAGATCTCCTCGGTGGTGAGGGTCGCAGCGAGCGCCAGGTAGCCGCCGGAGATCCCCTTGGCGAGGCAGAGGAAGTCAGGCGCGACGGACTCCTGCTCGCAGGCGAACAGCGTGCCGGTCCGGCCGAATCCGGTGGCAACCTCGTCGACGATCAGGTGCACGGCGTGGCGACGGCACAGCTCGGCGGCGCGCGCGAGGAAGCCGTGTGGGTGCACGAGCATCCCGGCGGCGCCCTGGATGAGCGGCTCGACGACGAACGCGGCGATCTGACCGGCGTGAGCCGCGAGCTCGCGCTCGAGCGCGGCGAGCGATGCGCTGCCGTCGCTGCCCGCGGGGCTCTGGATGGCGATGCTGCGGACGAGGAGTGGTCCGAAGATGCGATGGAACAGCGCGATGCCGCCGACGCCGACGGCGCCAAGGGTGTCGCCGTGGTAGGCCTCGTCGAGGCGGAGGAACCGCTGCTTGTCGGGGACGCCGCGGAGCTGCCAGTACTGGAACGACTGCTTGAGGGCGATCTCGACGGCAGTTGCGCCGGAGTCGGAGTAGAACACGCGGCGCAGGCCGGGTGGCGAGACCTCGAGTAGCGCGGCGCCGAGACGGATCGCCGGCTCGTGCGTCAACCCGAGGAACGTGCTGTGCGCGATGCGGTCGAGCTGATCGCGCAGCGCGCGATCGAGTCTGGGATGGCGATGGCCGTGGACGTTGCACCAGAGGGAGCTGACGCCGTCGAGGTAGCGCCGACCGGCGAAGTCGATCAGGTAGTTGCCATCGCCGGCGGCAATGACGAGCGGATCCCATTCAGCCATCTGGGTGAACGGGTGCCACAGGACCTGCGTGTCGAGGCAGCCAAGGTCGGTCATGCCGCTGCCTCGGTGCTCAGTAATTTTCTTAGTGCCTCGCCAAGTAGGTCAACTTGTTGCGGCGTATGCGCGGCGCTGAGACCGACGCGTAGCCGCGATGTCTCCGCCGGAACGGTAGGCGGCCGGATGCCTTGCACGAACACGCCGTCGGCGAGCAAGCGGTCGGTGCAGCTCATCACCGCGCGATCATCACCGATCACGATCGGGCAGATCGCGCTGGTCGGCGCACCACCGACGCGCGGGATGAGCTCGCGCAGCCGGCGCGCATGCTCGGCCAGCTCGCGGCGTCGCTGATCGCCGTCGGACCCGCGGGCGATCTCGAGCGCTGCGCGCGCGGACGCCGGCACGCTCGGGGGCAGTCCGGTCGAGAACACGAGCGGGCGCGCCCGATTCCACAGGAGGTCTGCGACCGCGCGCGAGGTCGCGGCAAAGGCGCCGAAGGCGCCCAGCGCCTTTCCGAACGTGCCGATCACGACGTCGGGGACCACGCCGTGCATCGCTGCGAGGCCTCGGCCCTCGGGGCCGATCACGCCGACGGCGTGCGCCTCGTCGAGCACCAGTGCGGCGTCGTGGCGCCGGCACAGCGCGGCGATCGCCGCGACGTCGGCCAGGTCGCCGTCCATCGAGAACAGCGACTCGGTGACGACGATGCGCCGCCGACCCGGACGGGCTTCGAGCGCGGCCTCGAGCGCCGTGACATCGCAATGGCGGAACACCACGATCTCGGCGCGCGACAGCCGGCAGCCGTCGATGATGCTCGCGTGGTTGAGCTCGTCGGAGAACACGACGTCGCCGGCGCGCAACAGCGAGGCCAGGACACCGACGTTCGCGGCGTAGCCGGTGTTGAACAGCCGCACGCCGCCGCACCGCTGCCAGTCGGCGACGGCGGCCTCCAGCAGCACGTGCTGGCGATGGTTTCCGACGATCAGCCGCGAAGCGCCGACGCCGGCGCCGCTCTCGTCGAGCGCGGCCGCCGCGGCGCGGACCAGCCGCGGATCACCGGCGAGCCCGAGGTAATCGTTCGAGGCAAAGTTGAGGACCTCGCGGCCGTCGATCACGATGCGCGGTCCCTGCGCGCCGTCGACGATGCGCGGCAGCCGGAGACGGTGCGCGGCCTCGAGCGCGCCGAGCTCGGTGATCGCGTCGTCTTCGAGGCTCACGGCGGCGACTATATCCACCGCGCCGACCGCGCACAGCGCCCCGACCGCCTGTCTCGTCCGGGATGGTGCTCAGACGCTGCCGAGCGCGATCGACCACCTCTTGCTGCCTCGCCGGAGCTCGAGCAGAACCCCCGTGGACGTGACGATGACCCCGAGCGTGTAACGACCGAGATCGAGCATGACGCGCAGTAGCGCAGCCAGCGGTGAACGGCGAACCATCGACCTGGCGAGAGTCCAAGAGCAATGCCAGCGGCACGTCGGGCGCGTCCGTGTGCGGCAAGCCCGCGTAGCAGAACAGCACATGGGATTGCCACGACGGAAAGCGGTCATCCGGGCCCTTTGCCGTGTGTCAGAAGCGCTCACTCCCGCCATTCGTGGCGCTCCCATGCACGCATTGCAGCCACAGCTCACGTCCGTCACGGCAGCGTCACTTGCCGATGCAGAACCGGGCGAATACCTCGTCCAGGACACGCTCGCCGACCTCGACGCCGCGGAGCTGCGCCAGATCGCGAGCGGCGTCACGCAGCTCGACGGCGACGACCTCGGGCGGCCGATGCGCGCCCCGCGCCGCGCGGGCGGCCGCGAAGGCGTCACGGGCGGCCGAGGCGAGGGCTTGCTGCCGCGCCGTGGTGACGAAAGCTTGCTCGCTGCCTTCCTGATCGGCGACCCCCGCGACGGCGAGGACCCGCCGGCGCAGCTCGTCGAGCCCGTGGCCGGTGGCCGCCGAGGTCGCCAGGTGGCCGTGCAGGCCGGCGGGAGCATCGCCGAGGTCGGCCTTGCTGCGAACCAGGACGGCCCGCTCTCCGAACCGCGCGCCATCGTCGAGCGTCGCCGTGCCGTCGTTGATCACGACCACGACATCGGCCGAGGCGACCCGCGCCTCGCCGAGCGCGATCCCGCGCTGCTCGACCGGGTCGTCGGTGGCGCGCAGGCCGGCGGTGTCGATCAGCGAGACGGCGACGCCGCGCCATACGTCGGCGACCTCGAGCCAGTCGCGCGTGGTGCCCGGCGCGGCACCGACCAGCGCTCGCTCGCGGCCGACCAGGGCGTTGAGCAGCGATGACTTGCCGACGTTGACCGGACCGACGAGGGCCACGGTGATGCCCTGGGTCACCGCCCGACCATGCCGGAAGCCGTGGGCCAGCCGCGCACACGCCGCCTGGAGGTCGGCGAGCTCGCCGTCGACCTCGGCCGCCTCGGCGAGCTCGAGATCCTCGTCGGGAAAATCGATCGCGCCCTCGATCTCGGCGAGCACGGCGAGCGCGCGGTGCTCGAGCGCAGCGACCTCTTCACCGAGGCGGCCCCCGAGGTTGGCCTGCGCGAGCCGCCAGGCCCGCTCGCTGCCGGCGTGGATCACCTCGAGCAGCGCCTCGGCGCGGATCAGGTCGAGCTTGCCGCTCGCGACGGCGCGCCGGGTGAATTCGCCGGGCTCGGCGACCCGCGCGCCGCGATCGATCACCGCCGCAAGCAGCCGCTCGAGGTTGTGCGCCCCCCCGTGGCCATGGAGCTCGGCGACGTCCTCGCCGGTGAACGATGCCGGCGCGCGCATCGCGAACGCCAGCACCTGGTCGAGCTGTCGGCCGGCGTGGTCGTGCGCCCACCCGACGCGCACCCGGCGATCGAGCGCCTCCGCCGGGACGCCGAGCGCCTCCGCGGCGATCGCGATCGCGCGCGGCCCGCTGAGCCGGACGATCCCGACGCCACCGACGCCCGTGGCGGTGGCGATCGCCGCGATCGTGTCGTCGCTCACTCCGCGGCGGCCGGCACGACGAGGATGTGGCGCTCCTCGCCCTCGCCCTCGCTGCGGCTCGACAGCCCCGGGATCTCGGCGATCGCCATGTGGACGATGCGGCGATCGTGCGGGGTCATCGGCTGGAGCTCGACGATCTGCTTGGTCTGCAGCGCCTTCTCTCCCATCTTCTGGGCGATCGCGCGCAGCCGCTCGACCTGCTTGTCGCGGAACCCGCCTGCGTCGACGACGAGCGGCTTGGTGCGGTCGCCGGTGCGATCGCGATACACGACCTTGTTGACCAGATGCTGGAGCGCATCCATCACCACGCCGCGCCGGCCGATCACCAGCTCGGTATCCGTGGTCTGGATCTCGAGCACGGTCTTGTCGGCGTCGTCCTTGATGTCGATGTCGGCGGAGATGCCCATGCGCTCGAGCACACCGAGCAGGAACTCGCTCGCCTTCTCGGCGAGGTCTTCACGATCCGTGGTCGCTTCTGTCACAGCTGCCTCCATGAGCTATCGCCGGCGCTTCTTCCGCCGCGGCCGGTTGCGCGCCGCCCCCGCGCCAGACGTCCCCGCCGCCTCCGGAACATCGTCGGAATCCTCACCGCCGGCGGCCGCATCGGCCTTGGCCGGCACCTCGGTCGCCTTGGCATCGATCACGCGCTTGGGGCTCGGACCCCCATTCTTCTTGCCCGCGCCCGCCGGTCCAGCGCCACCCGTCTTGGCGGCCTCGCCGAGCTTGGCGATGAGCTCCTGGTTGCGCTTGAGCTGCGCCGCGCTCTCCAGGCTCTTTCTGTCGAACTTGTTCATGTAGATCGAGTGCGCCATGCTCAGCAGGTTGTTGGTGAGCATGTAGAGCGTCAGCCCCGACGGGAAGATGAACGCCATGACGCCGAACATGATCGGCATGCCGTACTGCAGGAACTTCTGCTGCGTCGAGTCGACCGACGCCGGCTGCAGGCGGGCCTGGATGAACATCGAGATGAACAGCACCGCCGGCAGGACATAGTACGGATCGGTGTTGGTCAGGTCGTCGATCCAGCCCGGGATGAACGGCTGCAGGTAGAGCTCGCCGGCGCTGGCCAGCATCCGGTACAGCGCGATCCAGATCGGCATCTGCAGCAGGATCGGCAGGCAGCCGGCGACCGGGTTGACGCCGTGCTCTTTGTAGAGCGCCATCTGCTCCGCCATCAGCCGCTCTTTGTCGCCCTTGTGCTGCTTCTGGAGCTGCTGGAGGTGCGGCTGGAGCTTCTGCATCCGACGCGTCGACTGGAGGCTCTTCAAGGTCAGCGGCAGCGTCAGGCAGCTCCCAGAACTTCTGCAACAGCCACAAGAGCGGCCGTCCGATGAAGGCGAACCAGCCGAGATCGACGACCTTGCCGAAGCCCGTCGGGAACTGCGCCGCGGTGTCGGCGGCTTGCAGATCGTCGTAGTTCTTGGGTCCGAGATAGCCGACCACCGTCTTGCTCAGCGCCTCTCCGGGCTTGATCGGCGTCATGCGATACAGGATGTCGGTCTGCATCAAGCCGCGCGGCACGCCCTTGCTGCC